>NZ_JAXGFP010000003.1:0-516632 GCF_036663935.1 Novilysobacter erysipheiresistens | reverse complement strand
ACACCTGCTCCCGATCCGGGAAGGGGTGGGATGAAAATTTTTTCGCCGACTCCGGGTCGATTCAGCCAGCGATCAACCGCACCCGTACGAACGTGCGCTTGCCGACCGCGAGCACGCCCTCGAAACCGGGCGCCAACACGCGTTGGGTGTCCTCGACCACCTCACCATCGATCCGCACCGCGCGCTCCTTGAGCTTGCGGTTGGCTTCGGAGTTGCTCGGAGTCAGGCCGGCGGCGGTCAGCAGCGCGGCGATGCGGAGGCCTTCGACCGGCACCGCGATGTCGTTGAGCGGCAATTGGGCGGTGTCGCCCTGGCCACGCACGGCGGCGTTCCAGCCCGCGATCGCGAGGTTGGCCGCGGCGGCGCCATGGAAGCGCGCCGCCAGCTCGCGGGCCAAGCGCAGCTTGAGGTCGCGCGGGTTCAGGTCGCCGGCGCCGATCTGTCGCTTGAGGTCGACCACTTCGGCAATCGATATCTCGAAGCTCAGCAGCTCGATCCATCGCCACATCAGCACGTCGTCGATCTTCATGGTCTTGGTCACCATGTCGATCGCCGGTTCATCGATGCCGATGTAGTTGCCCAGCGACTTGCTCATCTTCTGCACGCCGTCGAGGCCTTCCAGCAGCGGCATGGTCAGCACGATCTGCGGCGGTTGGCCGTGCGACTCCTGCAGGCCGCGGCCCATCAGCAGGTTGAACTTCTGGTCGGTGCCGCCGAGTTCGACGTCGGCCTGCAGCGCGACCGAGTCGTAGCCCTGCACCAGCGGATACAGGAACTCGTGGATCGCGATCGACTGCTGCGCGGCATAGCGCTTGGCGAAGTCGTCGCGCTCCAGCATCCGCGCGACCGTGTGCTGGCCGGCGAGCCGGATCATATCGGCGGCGGCCATCTGCCCGAACCATTCGGAGTTGAACCGGACTTCGGTCTTGTCGCGGTCGAGCACCTTGAACACCTGCTCGGCATAGGTCTGCGCGTTGGCCAGCACGTCCTCGCGGGTCAGCGGCTTGCGCGTGGCGCTCTTGCCGCTCGGGTCGCCGATCATCCCGGTGAAGTCGCCGATCAGGAAGATCACCTGGTGACCGAGATCCTGGAACTGGCGCAGCTTGTTCAGCAGCACCGTGTGGCCCAGATGCAGGTCGGGGGCGGTCGGGTCGAAACCGGCCTTGACCCGCAGCGGCCGGCCAAGCCTGAGCCGGGCGGCGAGTTCGTCGGGTTTGAGGATCTCGTCGGCGCCGCGGCCGATCAGTTCCAGCGCAGCCTGCAGCTGCGATGCATCGTGAACAGGCGGCTGGTCAGCCGAAGAAACGGTGGGGTGGACTGGCAAGGCGGCTTCGCTCGGGGTCTGGGTCATGACCGCAGCGTGACCACGATCATAAACGTGAGTTAACTATGTCCAAACTATGACGGAGTCGAAAAACCCTATTCAGGACAAGGGTTTGACGCACACTCCTCGCGTCACTATGGTAACGCCGCTACGCCGCTTTCACATTCAACCGCGCGCGGGAGATATCGATGGCAACACCCCAATCCGGTCTGGAACCCACGCAGGATGCGTCAGGCCAGGCCCGCCGCGAGCGCCTGAAAACCCTGCGTGAAGCCGCGCTGCACCGGCCGGTGCTGGCGCGGCACCTGTCCGATGGCTTCAACGGCCGCTGGTCGCGCCGCCAGTGGGTGCAGGCAAGCCTGTTCGCAACCATCGGCATGCTGGTGGCATCCATCGTACCCGGCTTTGATGGTCTCGATACCGTGCCGGCACACGTGCAGCGGCAGTCGATGGCATTGACGCTGCCGCCGTTGCCGCTGGCCCGGACCCAGGGTGAGCAGGGCGACAGCTGGCAAGTGGTCCAGGTGGAACCCGGCCAGACCCTGGGCGAGTTGTTCGAACAGATGGGCGTGCCCGCGACGACGATGTACCGCATCCTCGAGCAGCCCGGCGCCAAGCAGGTCCTGACCCGGCTGCGCCCGGGCGCCGAACTCGGTTTCGACCTGCCGGTCAACGGCAAGCTGCGCACCTTTCGTTTCGATCGCGACGACACCCATCGGGTCGAACTGAGCATCGGCGAGGACACGATCACCGAGCAGGTCACCGAACGTCCGAGCCATGTCCGCACCGTGGTCGCCAGTGGCGAGATCAGCAGTTCGCTGTATGCCTCGGCCCGCAAGGCCGGGTTGTCGCCGGCGGCGATCGCGACCCTGACCGACGAGATCTTCCAGTACGACATCGACTTCAGCCACACCCAGAAGGGCGACCGCTTCAGCGCGGTGTACGAGCAGGTCTGGCGCGAGGGCGAGCGCATTGGCACCGGCGAGATTGCCGCGGCAACCTTCACCACCGGCGGCAAGACCTATTCGGGCTTCCGCTTCGAGCACGACGGCCAGGTCGGCTACTACACCGCAGACGGCCGGCCGCTGAAGAAGGCCTTCATCCGCATGCCGATCCCGTATGCGCGGGTGACCTCCGGTTTCAGCAAGGCGCGCAAGCATCCGGTGCTGGGCCGCACCCGCCGCCATGACGGCGTCGATTATGGCGCCGGCACCGGCACGCCGATCCACGCCGCCGGCGACGCCCGGGTCAAGTTCATCGGCTGGAAGAGCGGTTACGGCCGCACCATCGTGCTCGACCATGGCCGCGGCTACACCACCCTGTATGCGCACATGTCGCGCTTCGGCAAGTACAAGCGCGGCTCCAGCATCAAGCAGGGCACGGTGATCGGCTACGTCGGCAGTTCCGGCCTGGCCACCGGGCCGCACCTGCACTACGAATTCCGCATCAACGGCGTCCACCGCAATCCGCTGACCGTGACGATGCCGCCGGCCGAACCGCTGAAGGGTGCGGCGCTGGCAGCGTTCCAGGCGCAGACCGCGCCGGCGCTGGCGCGGATCCGCCAGGTCGAGCAGATCATGTACGCCAAGGTCGCGTCGGCCGAGAAGGCCAAACCGGCCAAGGCCGACAGCAAGGCCTGACCATATGCGCCCCATAGCCGCGGGCCCGGCGGACGCAGCTCCGGCCGGGCCCGTGTCGTATCCGTCCGTTGACGGGCTGGTTGCCCGGCTGGTTGACGGACTTTTCGTCGGCCTGATCTCCGGCACCAGCGCCGACGGCATCGATGCCGCGCTGGTTCGGGTCCACGCCTCCGGCGATTGCGAGCTGCTGCTGGGCCGCACCTTCGCCTGGGAGCCGTCGCTGCGCAGCCGTCTGGTCGAGTTGGGCCAAGGCGGCGCGATGCAGTCGATCGAGGAACTCGGCACGCTCGACGTGCGGATCGCCGAGGCATTCGCCGACGCCACCTGCCGGTTGCTTGATGCCGCCGGTGTTTCGCCCAAGCAAGTCCGCGCGCTCGGCTCGCACGGCCAGACCGTGCGCCACCGTCCCGCCGGCGCGCGCTTCGACGGGCAGCACCCGTTCACGATGCAGCTGGGCGACGGTAACGTCATCGCCGAGCGCAGCGGCATCACCACCGTCGCCGACTTCCGCCGCCGCGACGTCGCCGCGGGCGGCCACGGCGCACCGCTACTGCCGGCGCTGCATGCGGCGATGTTGCGCCACCCGGACGAGCACCGCGCGGTGCTCAACCTCGGCGGCATCGCCAACTTCACCCTGTTGCCGCCGCATGGCGATGTGCGCGGCTTCGACACCGGTCCGGCCAACGCGTTGATGGACGCCTGGTGCGAGCGCGAACTGGGCCAGCCCTACGATGCCGACGGCGCATTCGCCTCCCGCGGCACGGTCGATCCGGAGTTGCTGGCGCGCCTACTCGACGAACCGTGGTTCGCGCTGGCGCCGCCAAAGAGCACCGGCCGCGAACACTTCCACCTCGACTGGCTGCAGGCGCGCCTGGGCGGCGACGAAGCCGCCGGCGACGTGCAGGCGACCCTGCTGGAACTGACCGCGGTCACCGTCGCCGATGCGTTGCTCGCGCAGCAACCGCAAACCGACCGCGTACTCGTCTGCGGCGGTGGCGTGCACAACGCACGGTTGCTGCAGCGGCTCGGCGCGCACCTGCCGGGCGTCGCGATCGAGTCGACCGCGCAGCACGGGCTGGATCCGGATTTCGTCGAGGCGATGGGGTTTGCCTGGCTGGCCCGGCAAACCCTGGCGGGATTGGCCGGCAACCTGCCCAGCGTGACCGGTGCGGTAGGCCCGCGGGTGCTGGGCGCCATCTACCCGGTCGCTACCCAGTCGAGCGGTTTCGCCGACTGACGCGCGTCGCCGCGGCGACGGCTCAACAACCGGCAGGGCGTGCCGGCGCCGGCGGCCACGCGGCCGGCGCCGCCTCGGTGGCGTCGATGCCGCCACCGCTCTCGACCCGACCGATGTTGGCGAAACCGGGGTCGTCCTGGATCTGTTCCAGCGCCGCGATCGCCGCCTGCAGGGCGTCGGCGTCGGACTCGTCGAAGCGCGCCGCCAGCTCGGCCTCGCAGGCGAACAGGCCGTGCTCGAGCAGGTGCGCCAAGGTTTGCTCCTCGCTCCAGCCCTTCGTCGCGGCCATCCGACGGATGCGCGCGAGCAGCAGCGAATCGATGTTCAACACAATGTTTTCGGTCATGACGGCTCCCTCTCCGCGCTCCTGCCGCGGCACACCTGGGTCGATTGCAAATCGATCAGGTCTTTGCAAACAAGCTAGGTTTCCGGCTCGGCCACGGGTTCAAACAGGTGCGTGCGTCGCCACAGCCAACCCAACAACAACAACGTCGGCACGATCGACAACGAACTGAACACGAAGAACCCGGCATAGCTCCAGTTCTCGACCATGAAGCCGGACATTCCGCCGACGATCTTACCCGGCATGTTGGCCAGCGAAACGAGCAGTGCGTATTGGGTTGCGGTGAATTCACGGCTGGTCAGCCCCGACAGGAACGCGATCAGCACCACCCCGGCGTAACCCAGCGCCAGATTGTCGCCTGACAGCGCTGCCACGAACGCCCAGGTTTCGCTGGGGTTCATCGCCATCAGCAGGTACAGCAGGTTCGACAGCGCCAGTCCCAGCGCGCCGATCAGGATCGAGCGGCGTACGCCCAACGCAGCCACCGACACGCCGCCGAGGAACGCGCCGGCGATGCCGATCCAGACCCCGTACAGCTTCGACACCGTGGCGATCTCGGCCTTGCTGTAGCCGGTGTCGATGTAGAACGGCCCGGCGACCACGCCGAGCATCTGATCGGGCAGCTTGAACAGGCCGACGAACACCAGCAACGCGATCGCGACCGCCACCCCATGACGCCGGAAAAACTCGTTGAACGGGCCAACGAAGGCTTCGCCGAAGCTCTTGCGTTCGCGGATGGTGATCTGCTCCGGCTCACGGGCGAACAACGCCGCAAGCAGCGGCAGCAGCAACACCGCGGCCATGCTCAGGTAGGCCACTCGCCAGCCGCTGAAGTCGGCGATGTAGAGCGCGCCGGCGCCGGACACGATCAGGCCGAAGCGATAGCCCAGGGTGTAGGTCGCCGCCAGCGCGCCCTGCGCCTCGACGGGCGCGATCTCGATCCGGTAGGCGTCGACCACGGTGTCCTGGGTGGCTCCCGCAAATGCGGTCACCGCCGCCAGCCCAACAAATACCGACAACTGCGCCGGGCCGGTGAACGCCATGCCCGCCAAGGCGGCGATCAAGCCGAGGATCGCCAGCACCAGCCAGCCGCGGCGGCGGCCCAGCGCCCCCAGCAGCGGCGCGTTCCAGCGGTCGATCAGCGGTGCCCACAGGAACTTGAACACGTAGAACATGCTGACGTAGCTGAGCAGGCCGATCGTGCTCAGCTCCAGGCCGTACTCGCGCAGCCAGATCGACAGGGTGTAGCCGACCAGCAGGAACGGCAGGCCACTGCCGAAACCGAGGAAGAACAGCGTCCCCGCCGAGGGCGTGCCGAATGCGGCGAGGATGCCGCGCCAGCCCTTCGGCCGCGGCGGCGGCGCGGCTATCGGTGCGGCACTCATGCAAGGCTCCCGTCATAGTCGACGATGTACGGCGCATGGTCGGAGAACCGCGGTTCGCGCAGGATCGAGCAGCCCTGCAGGCGCGTGGCCAGCTCCGGGGTCACCAGCTGATAGTCGAGCCGCCAGCCGACGTTGTTGGCGTAGGCGGCGCCGCGGTTGCTCCACCAGGTGTAGTCCTGCGCCTCGGGATTGAGCGCGCGGTAGCTGTCGACCCAACTGCGCGGCGCGGCGCCCTCGCCGCACAGGCCGTTGAGCCAGTCGCGCTCGGGCGGCAGACAACCGGAGTTCTTCTGGTTGGACTTCCAGTTCTTGATGTCGAGCGCGCTGCGGACGATGTTCCAGTCGCCGCACAACACGTAGTCGCGGCCGCTGGCGAGCCAGCCGTCGAGCACCGGCTTGAGCCACTCCATGACCTCGAACTTGAAGCCCTGGCGCAGCTCACCGGAGGAACCCGAGGGGATATAGAACGACACCACGCTGAGGTTGCCGAAACGCGCCTCGATGTAGCGGCCCTCATCGTCGAACGGCGCCCAGCCCAGCGCGGTGCGGACTTCGTCGGGCTCGCGGCGGCTGTAGATCGCGACGCCGCTGTAGCCCTTCTTGGTCGTCGCATCGCGGAAGAACGCGCGATAGCCGTCGGGCAGGAATTCCGGGCCGGCCAGCTGGTGCTCCTGCGCCTTGGTTTCCTGCACGCACAGCAGGTCGGCATCGGCGCCGGCGAACCAGTCGAAAAAGCCTTTGCGGGCCGCCGAACGCAGGCCGTTGGCGTTGAAGCTGACGATGCGCATGCGCGCTCCACGACGAAGGTCCGGCGATCATAACAACCGCCTCGCGTCGCGCAGGGCCGGCCGACCCGGCGGTGCCCTATCATTCACCGCATGAGCGATCCGGCCACCGTCCACGTGCAGCCCGTCGACGCCGGACTGGCCGCGCGGGTCGCCACGCTGCAGCTGGCGCCGGGGCAATATCCGTACGTCGGCGAGATCGCGTTCAACCTCGCCGACGCCCGCCGCGACCCGATGAGCGAAGCGATGGCGGTGCTGGCCGGCGACCAGGCGATCGGCTTCTACCGGCTCGACCTCGCCCCGCGCGCGGTCGTCGGCCGCGAACTGCCGGCGCCGCACCTGGGCCTGCGCAGCCTGCTGCTCGACCGCGACTGGCAGGGCCGCGGACTCGGTACCGCGGCGGTGCAGGCCTGCTGCGCCGATGCGCGCCGACGCCACCCGGACCGACACTGGCTGGCGCTGCTGGTCGACTGCGGCAACCACTCGGCGATCGCGGCCTACCGGCGTGCCGGCTTCCGCGCCACCGGCGAGCGACGCGCGGTCGGGTCGTGGCCACAGCAGTTGATGTTGCGCCGGCTCGGCCCCGAAGCGCCGCCGGACTCCTCCCCTTCCCCGCACTGACCCTTTCCCCATGACCGACCACCGCACCCGTTTCCTGCAACTCGCGCTGCGTGCCGAAGCCCTGCGTTTCGGCGAGTTCACCCTCAAGTCCGGCCGCAGCAGCCCGTACTTCTTCAACGCCGGCCGCTTCGACTCGGGCGCGGCGATGGCCGAGCTGGCCCGGTGCTATGCCGATGCGATCGACGCCGCCGCCGAAGCCGGCACCGTGGCGGACTTCGACCTGCTGTTCGGCCCGGCCTACAAGGGCATCCCGCTGGCGACCGCGCTGGCCTGCGAGTACGCCGGCCGCGGCCGCGACCTGCCGCTGGCATTCAACCGCAAGGAGGCCAAGGCCCACGGCGAGGGCGGCAGCCTGATCGGGGCGCCGCTGCAGGGCCGCCGGGTGTTGATCGTCGACGACGTGATCACCGCCGGCACCGCGATCCGCGAGGCGCTGGGGATCATCACGGCCGCGGGCGGCGTGGTCGCCGGCATCGTCATCGCGCTGGACCGGCAGGAAGCGGTCGACCCCGCGAAAAGCCGACGCTCGGCGGCACAAACTGTCGCAATCGAACACGGCCTGCCGGTCATCGCGGTCGCCAGCCTGGCCGACCTGCTCGCGTTCGCCGCCGATTCGGTCGAACTCACCGCCCAGCGCGAACAACTGCTGGCCTACCGCGAGCGATACGGCAGCGCCGAAACCGCCTGAACGCGGCAGCCGCGGCCGCGCGGCGGCGCGCTCACACCGGCTTGGCGGCGATGGCCCGACTCTTGCGTCAATAGCCTCGAGTACCCGCCGCAACCGCCGAGTCGACATGACCAAGTTCGCCCCCGCCCTGCTCGCCACCACCGCCCTGCTGTTGTGCGCGCCGGCGCTGGCGCAGAAGCCGGCCGGCAAGAAGGTCTACTGCTGGAACGAGGACGGCCGCAAGATCTGCGGCGATGCGCTGCCGGCCAGCGCGGTCGACAACGCCCGCACCGAATTCAGTGCCAGCGGCATGGCGACCAAGCGGCTGGAGCGCGCGCCGACCGACGCCGAGCGCGCCGCCGCCGACGTCCTTGCCGAACAACAGCGCTTGGCGGCGATCGCCACCGCGGCGAAGGAACGCCGGGAACTGGCGATGGTCGAGTCCTACGCCAGCGAAGACGAATTGCGACGCGCGTTCGAGCATCGGCTCGGCCTGCTGGACGCCGCGGTCAAAAGCTCCAAACTCGGGGTCGAGGGTTTGCGCCGCAGCCTGGTCACCCTGCTGCGCCGCGCCGGCGAGGCCGAACTGGCCGGCAAGCCGGTCGCCAAGGCGCTCACCGGCACTATCCAGACCCAGCACCAGCAATTGCGTCGCCAGCAGGCGCTGTTGGCTGACCAGCAGCTGGAGCGCAACACCGCCGACGAGGATTTGGCGTCGGCGCTGCGGCGCTATCGCGAGCTGAAGAAGCCCACCGCGGACAGCCAGAGCTGACACCGCACCGGCGGCCGCGCGGCCTTAGAACGGCAGCGCCAGTTCCGGCGCCAACGCCAGCAACTGCGCCTTGAAGGCGGCCTGGATCCGTGCCATCGCATCCTTGTTGTCGGCATCGAACCGCAACACCAGTACCGGGGTGGTGTTGGACGCACGCACCAGCCCCCAGCCGTCGGCCCAGTCGACCCGCAGGCCGTCGATGGTCGACAGCCGGGCCTCGTCGAAGCGCGCTTCGGCGACGAAGCGCTCGACGAACGCATGCGGGTTGCCGCCCGGCGCATCGACCTTGATCTCGGCCGTGGCCACGCCCTCGGGCAGCGCATCGAGCACGTCGCTGGGCCGGCCCGGCTGCGCGGCGAGGATCTCCAGCAGCCGCGCCGCGGCGTAAATGCCGTCGTCGAAGCCGTACCAGCGCTCCTTGAAGAAAAAGTGGCCGCTCATCTCGCCGGCCAGCTCGGCACCGGTTTCCCGCATCTTGGCCTTGATGAACGAGTGTCCGGTCTTCCACATCAACGGGCTGCCGCCGTGGCGCAGCACATGGCCCGGCAGGCGGCCGGTGCATTTGACGTCGAAGATCACCTGGGCGCCGGGATTGCGCTCCAGCACGTCGGCGGCGAACAGCATCAGCAGGCGGTCGGGGAAGATGTTGTGGCCGTCACGGGTGACCACGCCGAGGCGGTCGCCGTCGCCGTCGAAGGCGATGCCGAGGTCGGCATCGAGGCGGTCGACCATCTTGATCAGGTCGGCGAGGTTGTGCGGTTCACTCGGGTCGGGATGGTGGTTGGGGAAGCTGCCGTCGATCTCGCAGTACAGCGGCACCACCTCGGCACCGATCGCGGCCAGGGTGCGCGGACCCAACTCGCCGGCGACGCCGTTGCCCGCATCGACCACGACCTTCAACGGTCGGTCGATCTGGATGTCGGAGGCGACCCGCTGGACGTAGTCGTCGTTGATGTCGCGCGGCTCCAGCCGGCCCAGGCTCGGCGCGGTGTGCAGGCGGTCGTCGGCGATCCGCGCGTACAGGTCGGTGATCGCGTCGCCGTACAGGGTCTTGTCGCCGACCACGATCTTGAAGCCGTTGTAGTCGGGCGGGTTGTGGCTGCCGGTGACCGACACGCAGGAGCCGGCGCGCAGGTGGTAGGCGCCGAAATACACCAGCGGGGTCGGCGCCAGGCCGATGTCGATCACGTTGCGACCGGCCTTGCGCAAGCCGGCGATCAGGCCGGCGGACAGCTCGGGACCGGACAGCCGGCCGTCGCGGCCGACCACGATGTCGACCAGCCCCTGCTCCTGCATCAGCGAACCGATCGCCTGGCCGATCAGTTCGGCCACCGCCGGCGACAGGTCGCGGCCGACCACGCCGCGGATGTCGTAGGCGCGGAAGATGCCGCGGTCGATGCCGATCTCGGCGTTGGCGGCCGGCGCGGCCACGGCGGTGGAGGGCGAATGGGTCACGGCAACCTCGTCGGAATCTGCGGGAGCGCCGGCCGACTCGGCCAGCGTCTGCAAGGTTGCCTCGTCGTCCGTCGCGATCTCGTCATCGCCACCACGACGCGCCGCCAGTTGCGGCGCGCGCCAGGCCAGCAGCGCCAGCAGCACGAACACCACGGCAACGATGAAACAGCCCAGGGCACCCAGTCCGAACGGCGCGCCGGCGACATCCGGCACTGCGGCCGCGACCCGCAGGCCGCTGTCGGGCACGGGCTTGGCCAGTACTTCGGCCGCGCCCGCCAACCCGGCATCGCCGCGCTCGACCACGCTGTGGCTGCCCTGGCGCAGCGCGAGGTAGGTGGCATCGCCAACCGCTGCCGTCGCCACCGGGCCGATGATCGGCTTGGGCTCCAGCTGCACCAGCGCGACCGCCACCACCTGCTCGCCGTCGCGCACGGGCGCGGCCAGCGCGAGTCTGGGCTTGCCGTCGCTGCTGATCATCCAGGCCACCGGCGCGTCCTCGACCAGCGCCGCCTCCAGGGTGGCCAGTTGGCCGTAACCGCCGTCGGCCAGGGTGGCGTAAGCGTTGTCCAGGCCGGGCGGCAGCACCGCGCCGCGGCTGGCGCCGGGCCAGCCGTCGACGAGCAGGGCGCCGGCCTTGGCGAGGTCGCCGGCCTCGATCGCGGTGCGCACCGTGCGGCTGTCCAGTTGCTGGGCGAACCGCTTGTGCTCGGCCGCCAGCCCCGCGGCGATCGCCTGCACCGCGTTGTCACGCGACTGATCGATCGCCGTGTGGCGGGCGTCGTCGCGATACTGCTGCCACGCGTTCCAGCCGAACCAGGCAGCCAGCAGCGCGCAGGCACCGACCAGCAGCGGCAGCAACGGCTTCAATTGCTCCAGCGACAATTGCGGCCGCTCCATCTTCATGTCGATCATTGCGTTTCCCGCCCCTTGAACCTGCGTGTCCCTTGAACCGGCGCGACTCAGCGCACGCCGGTGTGGCCGAAGCCGCCGGCGCCGCGCGCGCTGGTTTCGAACTCATCGACCACCTGCAGGCGCGCGCGCACGATCGGCAACACGACCAGCTGGGCGATGCGATCCCCCGCCTGCATCGTAAAAGGCTCGCGCCCGCGATTCCACACGCTGATCATCAGCGGCCCCTGGTAGTCGGCGTCGATCAGGCCGGTTCCGTTGCCGAGCACGATGCCGTGTTTGTGGCCCAGCCCCGAGCGCGGCAGGATCACCGCGCACAGCCCCGGGTCGCCGAGGTGGATCGCCAGTCCCGACGGCACCAGCGCGGTGTCTCCCGGCTGCAGGGTCAGCGCGTCGTCGAGCGCGGCGCGCAGGTCGAGCCCGGCGCTGGCGGCAGTGGCGTATTCCGGCAACGGCCAGTCGGCGCCAAAGCGCGGGTCGAGGATTTTCAGTTCGAGGGTGTGATGCATGGCGGAAGCTCAGGTCCGGGCGGAGTCGATGGAATGGCCCGGACCTGCGGCCAGCCGCGCCCCGATCAGGTCAAGCAGCGCTTCGGCGAGATCGGCCTTCGGCGCCGGCCCGAGCGTGCGTTCGAAATCGGCGCCGTACACCACCAGCTGGTTGTCGTCGCTCTCGAAGCCGCTGCCGGCCAGGCCGACCCGGTTGGCGCAGATCAGGTCGAGCTTCTTGCGTTCGAGCTTGCCGCGAGCGTAGCCCTCGACGTTGTCGGTCTCGGCGGCGAAGCCGACCACCATTCGCGGGCGCTGCGGGTGGCCGGCGACATCGGCGAGGATGTCGCGGGTGCGCAGCAGGTGCAGGGTCAACCCGCTATCTCCGTCCACCTGCTTCTTGATCTTGCCGTCGGCAACCTGCGCCGGGGTGAAGTCGGCGACCGCGGCGGCGCCGATGTAGATGTCGGCCGGCAGCACGTCCATCACCGCAGCGTGCATCTGCGCGGCCGAACGCACGTCGATGCGCTGCAGCGCGGGCGGGGTCGGCAGAGCCACTGGACCGGCGACCAGCACCACCTGCGCACCGCGACGGGCGGCGGCGGCGGCGATCGCGAACCCCATCTTGCCGCTGCTGCGGTTGCCGAGGAACCGCACCGGGTCGATGTCCTCGAAGGTCGGACCGGCGCTGACGACGATGCGGCGGCCGGCCAATGCGGCATCCGGGGCGGCGGCGCTCAAGTCGAGGCCCGCGCCAGTGCGGCGACAATCGCGTCGGGCTCGAGCAGGCGGCCCTCGCCGACCTCGCCGCAGGCCTGGTCGCCGGCCTCGGGGCCGAGCACCAGCACGCCACGGCCGCGCAGGGTCTCGACATTGGCCCGGGTCGCGGGATTGGCCCACATCAATCGGTTCATCGCCGGCGCGATCGCGATCGGCGCGTCGGTCGCCAGGCACAGGGTGCTGACGAGGTCGTCGGCGAAGCCGTGGGCGAGACGGGCGATGGTGTTGGCGGTCGCCGGGGCGATGACGATGCGGTCGGGCCAACGCGCCAGTTCGATGTGGCCCATCGCGGCCTCGGCGGCCTCGTCCCACAGCGAGGTGCGCACCGGCCGGCCCGACAGCGCCTGGAAAGTGGTCGCACCGACGAAACGCTGGGCGTTGTCGGTCATCGCCACCTGCACCTGGGCACCGGCATCGCCGAGGCGGCGCACCAGTTCGGCCGCCTTGTAGGCGGCGATTCCACCGCAGACGCAGAGCAGGATGCGTTGTCCGTCGAGCGCTGGCACGTTCAGGAAAATCCGACCGCGGAAGTGGGGTTTAGCTTACCCGAAGCCATGCCCGCGCCCGATCGTGCGCGGCGCCTGCGGCCTCCAGCATGTTCGTGCGGATCGGGACGGGCCGCGCCCGTGGCGGTGTCGTCTACCGGCGGCGTGAAGCCTCCTTCCTGCCTGCCCCGTTTTCGACTTCGATCTGGAGATGACCCATTGCATATCCGCGACTGGCCGGCCGGCGAACGTCCCCGCGAGAAGTTGCTCGCCCGCGGCCCCGGCGCGCTATCGGATGCCGAACTGCTGGCGATCTTCCTCGGTTCAGGCCTGCGCGGACGCGACGCGGTCGGCACCGCTCGCGAGCTGCTGGGCGCGCATGGGCCGCTGCGGGCCTTGCTGGAGCGCAGCGCGACGCAACTGGCCAAGCTGCCGGGCCTGGGACCGGCGCGCGCCTGCGCATTGTCGGCGGCGCTGGAGCTGGGCCATCGACATTTGTCGGCCGAGTTGGAACGCGGCGCAGCACTGAGCGACCCGCAGGCCGCCGGCCGCTATTTCGCCCAGCGCCTGCGCGGCTTGCCACACGAGGTGTTCGCGGCGTTGTTCCTCGACAACCGACACCGGGCGATTGCGTTCGAAGAGCTGTTCCGAGGCACCCTCGACGGCGCCGAGGTGCATCCACGCGAGTTGGTGCGCCGCGCATTGGCACACAACGCGGCGGCGGTGATCGTCGGGCACAACCATCCCAGCGGGAACCCGGAGCCGAGCGCGGCTGACCGGGCGGTGACCGCGCGGTTGAAGCAGGCGCTGGCGTTGGTCGATATGCGGCTGCTCGATCATTTCGTGATTGCCGATGGTCCGCCGGTGTCCTTGGCGGCGCGCGGGTGGGTGTAGGCGGATGGCGCGGTCGAAATGGCTGCGCGTGGGGTTGTTGCATCCCGGAATGGCGGCAACGGCAAGATCAAGAGCGATGGGGATGCGTTGCGTGGTGGGGGAGCGTCGTCCTGCCGGGGTCTTGCTCCGCCCACTCCGTCGGGGCCGTGCGCCATCCATGGCGCACTCTGCGCAACACCCTGCCAGGACGCCGCATCGGCGTTTGGGTCCCGACGGTTCTTGGTTTTTGTAGGAGCGGCTTTAGCCGCGATCGGATAATTGCCCGCGCCGACTCCCGATCGCGGCTAAAGCCGCTCCTACAAAAGCCCCAACGTCCGCGCCGACATCGCTCAGCTNGGCGTTTGGGTCCCGACGGTTCTTGGTTTTTGTAGGAGCGGCTTTAGCCGCGATCGGATAATTGCCCGCGCCGACTCCCGATCGCGGCTAAAGCCGCTCCTACAAAAGCCCCAACGTCCGCGCCGACATCGCTCAGCTCCGATGTAGGAGCGACGTAAGTCGCGACCCGCCGAACCCGTGAGGCGATGTACAGGTCGCGACTCAAGTCGCTCCTACCCGAAGCTCACCCCCCGAAGTCGCGGACATCCGGGCGGGAGGTGGGCGGCGGGGGAATTGCGCAAAAGCGGGCCATGGATGGCCCGCGGCCCGCCTCAGGGCAGGATTGCCCTGACGAAGGGCTGGAACAATTCCCCCGCCGGCCGCCTCCTGCTCGCGAATCCCCCAGAAACCCGGTTTCGAACGCACGCGAAGTACCCGCGAGCGACGACACCCCGCATCAAGAATCCCTGCGCCCCACGCATCCCCACGCGCCTCGGACGCCACCGCCGCTTCTGCGTAAAATGACCGGTTCCGTTCCACCCGCCGAGATCCCGTGAAAGCCACCCTCCGCGCGCTCGTCGCGCAGGCCATCGATGCGCTGCGCGCCAACGGCGCCCTGCCGGCCGACCTGACCGCCCCCGATTTCGTGATCGAGCGGCCGAAGACGCGCGCGCAGGGCGACTTCTCGACCAACGCCGCGATGCTGCTGGCCAAGCCGGCCAAGTCGAATCCGCGCGCGATCGCCCAGGCGCTGGTCGACGCGCTGCCGGCCAACGACGACATCGCCCGGGTCGAGATCGCCGGCCCCGGCTTCATCAACTTCCACGTCGCCGAGGCCGCCTGGCGGCGCCAGCTCGGCCAGGTCTTCGCCCAGGGCGAGGCGTTCGGCCGCAACGAGTCGGGCAAGGGCCACCGCGCCGGCGTCGAGTACGTCTCGGCCAATCCGACCGGCCCGCTGCACGTCGGCCACGGCCGCGCGGCGGTGATCGGTGACTGCATCGCCCGCGTGCTCGCCGCCAACGGCTGGGACGTGGCGCGCGAGTTCTACTACAACGACGCCGGCGTGCAGATCAACAATCTCGCGTTGTCGGTGCAGGCGCGCGCGCAGGGCTGCACCCCGGACGACAGCGACTGGCCCGAGGCCGGCTACCGCGGCGACTACATCGCCGATGTCGCCCGCGCCTACCTCGACGGCGCCACCGTCGAGGTGGAAGGCCACAGCGTCACCGGCGCCGGCGATGCCGACGACCTCGATGCGATCCGGCAGTTCTCGGTGGCTTGGCTGCGCCGCGAGCAGAACGGCGACCTCGAAGCCTACGGTGTCGGTTTCGACGTCTACTTCCTCGAGTCCTCGCTGTACGCCGACGGCAAGGTCGAGGAGACCGTGCGCGAGCTCATCGCCCATGGCCATACCTACGAGGACGGTGGCGCGCTGTGGCTGCGCAGCACCGCTTTCGGTGACGACAAGGACCGCGTGATGCGCAAGTCCGACGGCAGCTATACCTACTTCGTGCCCGACGTCGCCTATCACCTGTCCAAGTGGCAGCGCGGCTACGAGCGCGCGATCACCGAGCTCGGCGCCGACCACCACGGCAGCCTCGCCCGCGTCCACGCCGGCCTGCAGGCGCTCGACACCGGTATTCCGAAAGGCTGGCCGGAGTACGTGCTGCACCAGATGGTCACGGTCATGCGCGGCGGCGAGGAAGTGAAGCTGTCCAAGCGCGCCGGCAGCTACCTGACCCTGCGCGACCTCATCGACGAGGCCGGCCGCGATGCCACCCGCTGGTTCCTGGTCGCACGCAAGTCCGACTCGCAACTGACCTTCGACATCGACCTGGCGCGCAGCCAGTCGCTCGACAACCCGGTCTACTACGTGCAGGTCTCGCACGCGCGCATGTGCGGGCTGATGCGGCAACTGGCCGAGCGCGGCCTGAGCTTCGACCGCGACGACGGCCTCGCCCGTCCGCTCGACCTCGACGACGAGGCCGCGCACGAACTGGTCACCGCGATCCTGCGCTACCCCGACGTGGTCGAGAGCGCCGGCCGCGACCTCGAGCCGCACCAGCTCGCGGTCTACCTGCTCGAACTGGCACAGACGTTCCAGACGTATTACAACGACCACCAGTTCCTGGTCGACGACGCCGGCACGCGCCATGCGCGGCTGGTGCTGGCGATGGCGACGCGCCAGGTGCTCGCGAACGGTCTTGATCTGTTGGGCGTCAGCGCCCCCGAGGTGATGTAAGTGGCAGCACGACGCGGCAAAACGCAGGCCCGGCGCAACGCCGGCAACAACGGATTGCCTGGCTGGGCCTGGATGGTGCTCGGCATCATCCTGACGATCGTGGCGGTACTGTTCGCGCCGAAGATCCTGAAGTCCGACGGCGACGGCTTCTTCCGCCCGCAGCCCAACCCCGACGCCCGTCCGGCGCCGGTATCGGGCGTGGACGACGAGCCGGTCGCGCCGCGCGCGCCGGCCGCGGACGAGCGTAGTGCCGACGCGGCCGACGAGACCGCTGATCCCGAGTTCGATTTCTATACCCTGCTGCCCGGCAAGGAAGTGCCGATCAGCGACGCCGAACTGGCCGCCACCGAGCGCGCCGAGGCCGCTCGCCTGGCCCAGATCAAACGCGCCAGCGAACAGGCCGAAGCCGACCGCGCGCTGCCGCAGCCGGTTGGGATCGCGCCCGCGGAGCGTCCGCTGGCGAGCGCGCCGATCACCGATCGCGACAGTGCCACCGCGGCCGGCGCCGGCAACGGCAAGCGCTACCTGCTGCAGGCCGGCGCATTCGGCGCGGCCGCGCAGGCCGAGGAACTGAAGGCGCGGATCGCCCTGCTCGGCCTCAGCGCGCGGGTCGAGCCGGCGACGATCAACGGCGACACCGTCCACCGCGTGCGCATGGGCCCGTACGGCACCGCCAGCGACCTCGCCGACGCCAAGCGCAAGCTCGAGCGCGGCGGCTTGCCGGCGATGGCGATCGAGGTCAAGTAGGCGCGATCGAACACCGGCCCGCCGGGTGCGGCAACGCCCCGGTAGCGCGACCGCGGTCTCGCCGGATCGCGCGGCGGCTGCCTTAGACTCGGCTTTCGAGCTCGCGCCCTGCGAGCTTCCGGGGGACCCTCATGAGCAAACGCGCCCTGCTCGGCTGCATTGCCGCATTGGCGACGATGCTGCTGTTCGACCTGCTGATCAGTGTGTCTGGCTGGCAACTGGACCTGCCGCTGGAAACCGGCCTCGGCGGCATCCCGCTGGGCAGCCTGCTGGTGACCTTCGGCGCGATGCTGCTGGGCGGCTGGATCGCACGCCGACGCTTTCGCTGGATCGCGCTGGGATTGGCCGCGGCGCTGTGGCTGGCGGTGGTCGGGGTGTTGTGGGTGACCGCGCAGCCGCCGATGGACTCGCTGGCGCTGGTGTTGAAGTACAACGCGTTGGCGATCGGCCTGAGCCTGGCCGCGGCCTGGTTCGGGGCGATGCTGGGGGAACGGTTGGGGGAGCGTCGGGTTGGTGTTCCGGGCTGACTCCCGCGGCCACGAATTCCTGTAGGAGCGGCTTCAGCCGCGATCGGGAACCGGTCGCGCGCGCCGACTCCCGATCGCGGCTGAAGCCGCTCCTGCGAAAAGCGGGTACGTCGAAACGCAGGTCACGCCTCAGCGCTCTCGCTCAGCCGCCCCGCTTGAGCGTGATCAACGCCGAGGTGTCGGCATCGCCCTGCCCGCGTTCGACCAGTTCGGCGTAGTCGGCCAGCGCCTGTTCCAGCGTCGGCGTGCGCAGGCCGCTGTCGCGCGCGATCGCCTGCACGATGCGCAGGTCCTTGAGCATGTGCGCGTTCTTGAACCCCGGCGCGAACTCGCTGCGCAGCATGGTCGCGCCGCGCATGTCGAGGAACCAGTTGCCGGCCGCGCCGGCCATCAGCGTCGGCAACAACACCTCCGGATCGAGGCCAAGCTTTTCGCCCAGCGCCAGCCCCTCGCACACCGCCTCGTTGATCCCGGCGACCAGCACCTGGTTGACCGCCTTGGTCGCCTGGCCGGCGCCGGTCTCACCCATGTGGCTGATCCGCGCGGCGTACGCTTCCAGCACCGGACGCACCTGCGCCAGTACCGCGGCGTCGCCGCCGGCCATCACCGACAGCTTGCCGTTGCGCGCGCCCTCGGCCCCTCCCGAAACCGGCGCGTCGACGAAACCGATGCCGTGCTCCGCCAAGGCAGTCGCCGCGCGCCGCGCGGTCTGCACCGACACGGTCGAGTGATCGACCACCACAGAGCCGGCCTTCAGCACGTTCGCCAGCGCGTTGACGTTCTCGATCACGTCGATGTCGAGCGACACGCACAGCACCACTACCTCGCAATCGGCGAAGTTGTCGGCCGAGCGCGCGGCACGCACCTTGAGTTCCGTCGCCAGCGCGTCGGCCTTGGCCTGGGTGCGGTTGCCGACCACCGTCAGCCGGCCGCGTTCGTGCAGGTGGCGGGCCATCGGCGCGCCCATCGCACCGAGGCCGATCAGACCGACTTTCATCAGGAACTCCAGGGATTGGTTTGGCCCGCCGGCAAAATTGCGCGGCCACGCTTCGGGAAAGTTCAGTGCGACGGGGTGTCGTCGAGATAGGTATAGCCGGTCAGCCCGGCTTCCAGCGCCGCATTGAGGCGGGCGCTCTCCTCGTCCGGCAGCCGCGCGGCGGCGACCTTGTCGCGATACGCCGTACGCAGCTCGTCGAGGTCGTAGCCGACGTAGTCGAGCATCACGTCTGTGGTGTCGCCGCGGCGCTGCTGCACCAGCTGGTAGCCATCGCCCTCGACCCGGACCTCGACCGCATCGGTGTCGCCGAACAGGTTGTGGATGTCGCCGAGGATCTCCTGGTAGGCGCCGACCAGGAAGAAGCCGAGCCGGTAGCTCTCGCCCGGCTTCAACGGATGCACCGGCATCGAGGTGTTGAGCGCCTCGTTCTCGACGTAGGTGTCGATGCGGCCATCGGAGTCGCAGGTCAGATCGGCGATCACGCCGCGCCGGGTCGGCGCCTCGTCCAGCCGCTCGATCGGCACGATCGGGAACACCTGCTGGATCGCCCACACGTCCGGCATCGACTCGAACACGCTGAAGTTGACGAAGTACTTGTCGACCAGCCGCTGCTTGAGCTCGTCGAGCACGCCCTGGTGGCTCTTCTCGCCGGCGCTCAGACGCTCGCGCACGCCGTGTGCGATCAGGTAGAATAGGTCGTCGAGCCGCGCGCGGTGGACCAGGTCGATCTGGCCGAGCGCGTACGCCGACAAACCTTCGCTGTGGAAATGCACGGCCTCGTGGAACAGCTCGACCGCCGGCCGCGAATCCAGTTCGGCGACGATCCCGCGCAGGTGGCGAATCACCGACGGTTCGTCGTCGTGCTCGTCCGGCAGCCGGCCTTCCGGCGCCGCCTCGACTTCGGAAACGTTGGCGACCAGCACCGCGTGGTGCGCAGTCATCGCGCGGCCGCATTCGGTGATGATCCGCGGTGGCACCAGGCCATGTTCGGCGCAGGCATCGGCCAGCGGCTGCACGATGTTGGACGCGTACTGCCGCACGCCGTAATTGATCGAGTAATAGCTGCGCGAACGGGTGCCTTCGTAGTCGATGCCGAGGCCGCCGCCGACGTCCATGAAACGCACCTTGGCACCGAGCTTCGACAACTCTATGAAATAACGCACCGCCTCGCGCATGCCGCTGGCGATGTCGCGCACGTTGGAGATCTGCGAGCCCATGTGGAAGTGCAGCAGTTGCAGGCAGTCAGTCATGCCGGCGCCGCGCAGCTGCTTCCACAGATCCAGCACCTGCCGCGGCGACAGCCCGAACTTGGCCTTGTCGCCACCGCTGTTCTGCCACTTGCCGGCGCCGAGGCTGGCCAGCCGCATGCGCACGCCGAGGCCCGGTTCGACCCCGAGCGCCTTGGCTTCCTCGATCACCAGCGGCAGCTCCGACGGCTTCTCGATCACGATGAAGGTCTGCAGCCCGAGCTTGCGGCCGATCAACGCCAGCCGGATGTATTCGCGGTCCTTGTAGCCGTTGCAGACGATCACCCCGCCCGGCCGGCTCAGCGCCAGCACCGCCATCAGCTCCGGCTTGCTGCCGGCCTCCAGCCCGAAGCCCTCGCCGTGGTGCGACGCCAGCACGCCGGCGACGCCGCGATGCTGGTTGACCTTGATCGGATAGACCGCGGTGTAGCCGCCGGGGTAGCTGGCCTCGTCCATCGCGTGCGCGAACGCGCCCTGCAGCTTGCGCAGGCGATCGCCGAGGATGTCCGGGAAGCGCACCAGCAACGGCAACTTGGCGCCATTGGCGCGCGCCTGGTCGACCACGTCCGGCAGCGCCACCGCCGGCCCGCTCGCGCCACCCGGGCGCACCGTGACCCGGCCGGCGCCGTCGACATCGAAGTAACCCTCGCTCCAGTGCGGGATCGAGTAGGTCTTGCGGGCCTGATCAATCGACCAGTCGGCCATCGGCGTGACACCAGCAGTCATGGGGGAGGCGCATTCTAGCGTCCCGGAGCGGGACGGACCGTCATCGCGCCGGGCTCACCGGCGGCGAGTTGGCGGTTCGCTACAATTTGCCCAAACCCGGGCCGACCACGGAACGACGCGCGATGGCGTCCGTCCGATGTGGCCACTTACATTGGACGAATTGCTAATGAACGCGAACACGACGTGGCACTACGAGAACTTCGACCCGTCCGGCTCGGCGATCGGCTACCGCATCACCAGGAAGCTCGACGAGGTGCAGTCGCCGTTCCAGAAGATCGAGATCTTCGAGAGCACCGACTGGGGCAACCTGATGCTGATCGACGGCGCGATGATGCTGACCACGCGCGACAATTTCCTCTACCACGAGATGATGTCGCACCCGGCGCTGTTCGCCCATTCCGCGCCGAAGAACGTCGTCATCATCGGTGGTGGCGACTGTGGCACCCTGCGCGAGGTGCTCAAGCACCCGGGCGTCGAGAAGGCGGTGCAGTGCGATATCGACGAGCAGGTGACGCGGATGTCGGAGAAGTATTTCCCCGAACTGTGCGAGTCCAACGACGACCCGCGCGCGCAGTTGTTGTTCGATGACGGCATCGCCTACATGGCCAACTGCGCGCCCGGGAGCCTCGACATCGTGATCGTCGACTCGACCGACCCGGTCGGCCCGGCCGAAGGGCTGTTCAACAAGGCGTTTTTCGAATCGTGTTTCCGCGCGCTGAAGGACGACGGCATCCTGGTGCAGCAGTCCGAATCGCCGCTGGTGTTGCTCGATTTGATCAAGGAGATGCGCGCGGAGATGGGCAAGGCCGGTTTCGCCTCGTTCCAGACCCTGCCGTTCCCGCAGCCGTGCTACCCGACCGGCTGGTGGTCGTGCACGCTGGCGCGGAAGTCCGGCGGCTTCGATTTCCGCGAAGCCGACGCGCGCGCCAAGGCGTTCGACACCAAGTACTACAGCGCCGACATCCACAAGGGCGCGCAGACGCTGCCGCCGTTCGTGGCTGCGGCGCTCGGGGAGTAGGTCCCCGGCCCAGAACCGCGGCGGCGTCGACTGTGCTACGGTCGCCGGCGGCCGTCGTGGCGGCAGCGCGTGGGCCTGCGCTCAATCCAGGGGATGCCATGCGCGCTTTGTGTTTGCCGCTGATGTTGCTCGGGCTCGGCCTGGCCGGGCTCGCGTCGGCGCAGGCCGTCTCCACCCCCACCGTTCCGGACGCCGCCCGCTTTGACGCGCTGATCGATGAGATCGAACGCGGCGACCGGGTCATCACCGGGGCGTCCGAGGTGCACGCGACCATCGCCCGTCTGGCCGCCCTGCAACCGGTGGACGACGCTCACCGCGAGCTTCGCCTGCGCGGCTTCCGCTGCGATTACGAAGACCTCGACCCGCCATCGACCGGCCTTGCGTTCGCCCGCGCCGGCCTGGCCGATGCGCAACGGCTCGGCGATACCGGCGCGCAGATCCGTTTCGGCCTGTGCGAAGCCGCCTATCTCGAAGCGGCCGGACAGATCGCCGAGGCGACCACGCCGACCGAAGCCGCCCTGGCGCTGGCGCGCGCGCATGCCGAGCCGCGCCTGCTGGCTCAGGCGCTCGGTCGCCGCGGCAACCAGCGTTCGCTGCGGGGGCAGCAGGCCGCGGCTCTGACCGACTTCCTCGAAGCCCAGCGCGTCTACCGCGCCGGCGGCCTGAAGCGCGAAGCCGAAGCCAACCTGCACGAGGTCGCCATTGCCTACCGGCGCATGGGCGAGCACGACAAGGCGCTGGACTACCTGCAGCAGAGCGTCGCCTTCGCCCAGCGCGAGGCGCGATGGGGCGTGCTGGCGGTATCGCTGATCCAGACCGCGTTCGTGCACCAGGATCACGGACACTACGACCGGGCGCTGGCCGCCCAGCGCCGCGCCGCGCAGGTCGCGACCGCGCACGGCCTCGGCTACGAGCTCGCCGCCGCGCACCTGGGCATGGCCGCGGCGCAGGTGCAGCTGGGCGCCTTCGACGATGCCGCCGACGCGCTGGTTACTGCCCGCGAAGGCTTCGCGGGGTTCGGCGATCGCTCCAACGAAGGCATGCTGCAGCTGCTGCAGGGCCAGGTCATGGCCGGGCGCGGCGACCACACCGCGGCACTGACGCATTACCGGGCCTCCGCGCGGGCGTTCGCCGCCGACCCCAACCCGCGTTACCAGACCGAGCTGTATGCCGCGCGCGCGCGCAGCCACGAGGCGCTGGGCAACTATCGCGCCGCGCTGGACGACCTCAAGCTGGAACGCAACGGCCGCGAGCAGGGCTACGACGGTGCCCGCATCCAGCAATCGCTGTTGCTGCAGTACCAGTTCGACACCGCCCGCCGTGAACTCGAGAACACCCGCCTGCTGGCCGAGCAGCGCAGCCAGCAGCAGGAACTGGAGGCCATCGGCCGCGCCAACCGTTGGCAGATGGCGGCGCTGGCCACCGGCGGCCTGCTGCTGGCGCTGCTGCTGGCGTTGCTGTGGCGGCAACTGCGACGCCTGCGCCGGATCAACGCACTGGCCTTGACCGACGCCCTCACCGGCGTGGCCAACCGCCGCCATATCGAGGCCGCCGCGGTCGGCGCCGTGGCGGCGGCGCGCCGCCGTGACCGGCCGCTGGCGGTACTCACCTTCGACCTGGACCGGTTCAAGGGCATCAACGACGGCCATGGCCACGCCCACGGCGACCTGGTGCTGATGCGGGTGGTGCGCGCCTGCGAGTCGGAGCTGCGGCAGAACGACCTGCTCGGCCGCATCGGCGGCGAAGAATTCGTGGTGTTGTGCCCCGACACGCCGCTGGCCCAGGCCAAGCGTGTCGCCGAACGCCTACGTGCCAGCGTCGAGCGCATCGACCTGTCCGACATCGCCCCCGGCCTGCGCGTGACCGTCAGCGTCGGCCTGTCGCTGTTGCGTGCCGACGACAACGGCCTGGCCGACGTGATGGCCCGCGCCGACGCCGCGCTGTACCGGGCCAAGGTGGCCGGACGCAATCGGGTCGAGGTCGAGGTCGAGGTCGAGGTCGAGGTCGAGGTCGAGGTCGAGGTCGAGTTCGAGGCTGAGGCCTGAGCGACCGAGGCGCTGCCCGGACTTGATGCCCGCGCCTAGAGCGCGTCGCCGTCCAGTTCGCCGGTCCTGATCCGCACCACCCGGTCCAGGTCCCACAGGAAGATCTTGCCGTCGCCGATCTTGCCGGTGCCGGCGGCCTTCATGATCGCCTCGACCACGGTGTCGGCCTGCTCGTCGGTAACCGCGACCTCCAGCTTGATCTTGGGCAGGAAGTCGACCACGTACTCGGCGCCGCGGTACAGCTCGGTGTGGCCCTTCTGGCGGCCGAAGCCCTTGACCTCGGTCGCGGTGATGCCGGCCACGCCGGCTTCGGCCAGCGCCTCGCGGACGTCGTCGAGCTTGAACGGCTTGATCACCGCCATGACCATCTTCATCGGGCTGCCTCCATTTCGATGGCGCCAGAATAGCCGAGCCGCTGCGTGCCGCCAGCCCGGCCGCGAGTACCGTCGCCATCCCGACCGCGGCGATGCGGTAAAGTGCCGCGCTCCCGCGTGTCGGAATTTTCCTACGACAGCCCGCGGCAGCCGCTGACGGCGCCATGACGGCGTCCCGGTGATGCTGGCGCGACTGCCGCAGGAGCCACAGCCCATGATTGACCTCAACCACATCGACGAGCTTGCCCGCCGCCTCAGCAGCCTGGTGCCCCAGGGCCTGCGCGAGAGCCGCGACGAGATGCAGCAGAACTTCAAGTCGGTGCTGCAGGCAGGCCTGTCGAAGCTCGACCTGGTGACCCGCGAGGAATTCGAGGTCCAGCGCGCGGTCCTGCTGCGCACCCGCGAGAAGCTGGAGCAGCTGCAGCGCGCGGTCGCCGAGCTCGAGTCGCAGGTCGGCAGCGGCGCAGCGACCGGCGCCGGGCCGGACAGCCACCCACTTCCCCCGCGCCACTAAGGCGCCCGCGATGAACCTGGCGCTCGTGCACAGCCGTGCACGGACGGGCGTGCGTGCGCCGACGGTGCGGGTCGAGGTCCACCTCGGCGGCGGCCTGCCGACCATGTCGATCGTCGGCCTGCCCGAGGCCGCCGTGCGCGAGGCCAAGGACCGGGTGCGCGCGGCGATCCAGTGCGCCCAGTTCGAATTCCCGGCGCGCCGGATCACCGTCAACCTTGCCCCGGCCGACCTGCCCAAGGGCGGCGGCCGCTTCGACCTGCCGATCGCGCTCGGCATCCTCGCCGCCAGCGGCCAGGTGCCGCTGGAAGCATTGGACCAGTACGAGTTCCTCGGCGAGCTGGGCCTGACCGGCCAGCTGCGCGAGGTCGACGGCGTGCTGCCGGCGGCGCTGGCCGCGGCCGACGCCGGGCGCAAGCTGATCGTCCCGGCCGGCAACGGCGCCGAGGCCGCGCTGGTCGGCCGCGCCGAGGTCTACACCGCCCGCACCCTGCTGGAAGTCTGCGCGATGTTGTCGACCGGCAAGTCGTTGCCCGAGGCGGTGCCGCTGCCGGGCGTGCGCGCCAGCGGCGCCGACCTGCGCGACGTCCGCGGCCAACTGCACGCGCGGCGCGCGCTCGAAGTCGCGGCCGCCGGTGGCCATCATTTGCTGCTGGTCGGCCCGCCCGGCTGCGGCAAGAGCCTGCTGGCCGCACGCCTGCCGGGACTGTTGCCCGAAGCCAGCGAAGAAGAGGCATTGGAATCCGCCGCGATCGCGTCAATCAGCGGTCGCGGCCTCGACCCGGCCAACTGGCGCGCACGGCCGTTTCGCGCCCCGCACCACACTGCCAGCGCGGTCGCGCTGGTCGGTGGCGGCGCCGACCCGCGCCCCGGCGAGATCTCGCTGGCCCACCACGGCGTGCTGTTCCTCGACGAACTGCCCGAGTGGGAGCGTCGCGCGCTCGAGGTGCTGCGCGAGCCGCTGGAGTCCGGCGTCGTCACCGTCTCGCGCGCCGCCCGCAGCGCCGAGTTCCCGGCCCGGTTCCAGCTGGTCGCGGCGATGAACCCCTGCCCCTGCGGCTGGGCCGGCGACCCCAGCGGCCGCTGCCTGTGCAGCCCCGAGATGGTCCGCCGCTATCGCGGCCGGATTTCCGGACCGCTGCTGGACCGGATCGACCTGCACGTCGAAGTGCTGCGACTGCCACCGGCCGAACTGCGCCCCGACGCCGCCGAAGGCGAAGCCACCGCCGAAGTCCGCACCCGTGTGCTGCAGGCACGCGCACTGCAGGACAGCCGCGCCGGCAAGCCCAACGCGCGGCTGAGCCAGGCCGAGACCAGCGCCACCTGCCGCCTGTCTAACCCCGACCATTCCCTGCTCGAACACGCGGTCGAACAACTGCAACTGTCGGCGCGCTCGATGCACCGCATCCTGCGCGTCGCCCGCACCATCGCCGACCTCGCCGACAGCCCGCACATCCGCACCCCGCACCTGACCGAGGCGATCGGCTACCGGCGAATGGACCGCGGTACGGCGACGCAGCCGGCCTGACCGACCGCCAATTGCCATGCATAATCCGGCTCATGCAGGTCCGACGGCGAAACCCTTGCTTACTTGAGGTCGACGATGCCCTCGTGCCCGATCTTTCCGCGCTTCTGCGCGGACAGGCGCGGCTCGACTCGGAGGTGGTGTGCTCGCTTCTGTGTCCGATCAGCGGCAACAGGCTGCCTCTGTCAGCGGTTGAAGCTCGCGTTATCGCCGGAATATCTGCGCTGCAGTGGCACGCACTGGATGACGTGTCCGCAATGCACGGTGTGTCGCCGGACGCGATTGCCTCGATGGCGGAGCGCGGACTGTTATGCAGCGACGCCGACGACGATGATTCCACTCGCCTGCGCGAGGCGGAAGCGCAGCTGGCATCAATGGGCTGGCACCCCCACGCGGCCGTGTATCACGCACTGAGTCGTTGGCACGCAGTCGAGGGCGACGAGGGCGCGCGCGACCACGGCGACCCGGCGCACCTGGAACGCCTGCGCTCACATGCCGCTATCCACGGGGAGCTGCCGCCGCACTTCCACGTGCGCGACGATGCCGTGGACCATATCCGGCTGCCGCTGGAACCACTCGACGATAGCTTCGCCCGAGTGCTGCGGACCCGCCGTACTACCCGTCATTTCCGCAGCGATGTGTCGTTGCCCCTGGCCGACTTCAACCGGGTGTTGTACGGCACCTTCGGTGCCATCGGCACCGAAATCCTGGCGCCGCAGATGGTCGCGATCAAGCGCACCAGCGCGTCGGGCGGCGGCTTGCACCCGATCGAGGCCTACCCTCTGGCGATAGATGTCGAAGGCTTGGCACCGGGCTTGTATCACTACGAAGCCAAACGTCACGCGTTGGCATTGCTGGAGCCGATGACCCGAGAGCAGGCACGCGACCTCGCCGCAACGCTCACCATCGGACAGACCTACTTTGCCGAAGCGCACGCGCTGGCATTCCATGTCGCCCGGCTCGATCGCCATCACTGGAAGTACCGGCGCCACCCGAAAGCCTACAAGGCGGTCCTGCTGGACTCCGGGCACCTCAGCCAGACCTTTTATCTGCTGGCCGCAGAACGCGGGTTGGGCGCGTTCTATACCGCCGCGATCAACGACGCCGATGTTTCCGATCGACTACGCTTGGATCCGCTGCGCGAAATCGTGATCGGGGCCAATGGCCTCGGGGTGCCCGATCCCTCTCGCACCAGCCTGCAGCTGAATCCGGAACCGTACAATCCCGCCAACGCGGACGCGCTTGCGCCCTAGTCTCTTTCCCCGTAAAACTCCGCGTCGGAGCTTCATCGCAAGTTCCGTCACGACACTCGATCGACACAGGGGGAGATCAAATGGCAAACCAAGATAACGCTCGAAAGCTGCTGGAGCGTCTGGCCCAGGACGACGCATTTCGCGCGCAGATGGAGTCGGACCCGATCACGGCGCTAGCCGAGCATGGCTTCAAAGTTGATCCGTCGATTGCGCCGAGCAAGGTGCAGCTTCCGTCGAAGGATGAGATCACGAGCAACATCGATCTATTAAGCAAGCAACTCGAAGCGACCAGCGGCTGGGTAATTTTTTGCCGCTAGTTGGTTTGCTGGATACGCGGTGACAGCGCCTCCAATACCGGGGGTCGCTCAGCAGCCCATTCGCCGTAGGCTCTGGCACGCCATGCCAAGGTCTTGGTCAACTTCTGTGGTTCTTGTCCGCCAATTGTTGCATCTACTTGTAGCGCCCGCGCGCGAAGCAGTCGGGTCAGTAACAGCGCCGAATCCGTGTTGAACGGCCGCAGGTGCTCAGTCGCCGCAGCTGGGTCGTCGGCATTCAAATCGATCTGCGCGCGCACAATCGCAGCCATGTTGGCGAGTACCGGCGCCGGCGCCTGGTCAACCGTTGCCTGGGCCAGAGCCAGTCCACGCCGCGCCGTCTTGGTATCACCGGCTCCTGCCGCTACATAAGCGGCGTAAAGCGCGGCATTCGCCACTGATTCGCGAGCGCGCCCCGGTGTACTGGCTAAGGCATTTTCCGCCAATTCAATCAGGCGCCTTGCTTGCCGTTGGCTCTCATCAACGGGTTGGGTGCGGCTGTGCACCGCCAGTGCAGCAGCCCGGGCCGCCCACTCAAACGGCGCTTTAGGCTGCGCGAATGATGCAATCAGCTTGTCAGCGAATTGGTCGGCTCTATTCCACTGCCCCTGGTCGGCCGCGAGGGTCATCTCCAAGACCCGCTTTTCGATCGCAACCTGTGGCGGCCCTTCAACTACGTCCAATACCGCACTTGCCTGTTCAAAGTGTCGGCGCGCCGCATGTGTCAGCGCGGGGTCTATAAAGACGGCCGGGAAGCCAGCGGAAGCTGCAAGCGCAAACGACTTTTCTGCTTCGGAAACATGGCCCATCGCCAGTTCGGCGACTCCTCGGTAGTTCAAGGCCACTGGTCGAGTAACTGCCAAGGGATTCGACGCACGATTCGCGTAGTCGCGCATTTCTGGATAGCGATTGGCGTACTTCATACCATTGGAAGTATTGAACGCGGCGACATGGTAATCCGGGTACAGCTCGCTCAATGCCACCCATTTGTCAATAAAGTCCGGTTCCCAACGTATTAGCGAGGACAGGGCCGCCACCGCCAATCGTTCTCGGTCGGACAACCTTTCCGGATGACCCATGGCTTGTTCCATATGCAGCAGCGCGGTCGCCACGTCAGTCTTGGCATATGCAACCCGGGCCAGGCCGATGCGCGGCATCGCGAACTCCGGATCGAGGTCCAGCGCCTGGTTGAAGTGTTGCTCCGCCTCGTCCAGTTGCTGTCGCGCGTAGGCATGATCCCCGAGGGTGAATGCCCGCAACGCATCCAGGTTTGCGGTGGTGACCTGCGCCAACGGCTTGGAGGTGGCTTGGATTGCCTCCAAGCCTTCACCTAGGCGGGCGCGCAGGTCTTCGCTGGCTTGCCCCATCGAGCCAACCGCGGAGTTCGCTCCGTGCCCTTGGGCGGAGGTGGCGTACACCGTCGCCTGTGTGTGCGGATCGATCACTTCGATGTCGACACGCACTGGGCCACCCGCATCGGACACGGTGGGCAACAACACGGCCCGGATACCGCCTCGAATGGCGACTTCGGAAGCCAGGTTGCGACCGACCTCAACGACCGTCGGATCGCGGCTCATCTGTTCCAGAATGTCGGCTACCCGCGCATCGGAAACCACGTTGACGTGACGCGATTGTTCCAAGCCGATGCGGAGCGCCGTTTCTAGGGCATCGTCATATCGCGTATCCCCGGTCAAGTTGCGCAGGTCGGCCAGCACCACCCAGTCGCGCTGGTTGAAGGCGATCGCCGGTTGCGGGCGGGTGGTGAACCAGATGCCGAGGCCGATCGCGGCGACCAGCGCCAGTTCGACCGCGAGCGCGGCCGGGCGGCGCCACAGCGGGATGTCGCGCCAGGCCTTGGGGCTCGGCTGCGGCGCGCGCAACGGGGTGATGCCGGGCTCGCCGACCTCGAAGACCTGCTGTGCCTCGGGCACGCCCTTGAAGCGCCAGCGGCCGTGCGATTTCCACAGCAGGCTGTGGCCGCGCTCGCCGAGTTCGCGCGCGGCACGGTGGGCCAGCGGTTCGGCGACGGCCGACATCAGCAGTTGGCCCGGGCGCGCCATCGCCATCAGGCGGCCGGCCATCGGCTTGGCCAGGCCTTCGACCTCGACCGGCTTGGCGCCGAGCCGCACCGCCTCGTCGCTGTTGCGCCAGCTCAGCACCTCGCCGACGTGGAGGCCGGCGCGGGCCTTGATGTCGGTGTCGTGCGGGGCGCCGAGTTCGCGCAGGCCGCGGGCGTAGTCGAGGGCGAAGCCGAGGCCGTCGACCGGGCGCTCGAACAGCAGCAGCAGGCCGTCGGACCGGTCGATCAGGCGGCCGCGCCACTCGTTCTGCAGGCGCAGGACCAGGCGGTCGTGGGCGCGGAACAGTTCGGCCGCGGCGCCGTCACCGAGGCGCTCGACCAGCGCGGTCGAGTCGACCAGGTCGGTCAACAGGATCGTGCGGAGCTGCGGGACGCCATGCGGCTCGGCGGTGGGGGCGGTGGCAACGGTCGGTTGGGCGTTCATCGACGGGGGCCGGTCACGCCGGGGCGGGCGTGTCGTCCTGCCACTCTACGCGGTTGCCGCCGAGGCGTTTGGCCCGGTACAGGGCGGCGTCGGCGCGGGCGTACCAGTCGTTCCATTCGCCGTCGAGGTCGACCAGGCAGGCGCCGAGGCTGAGGCTGCAGATCAGCGGCGTGGCCTGCGACATCTGCATCAGGCCCTGGGCGGTGCCAACCACGAAATCGGCATAGCGCATCACCTCGTCGCGGGTGTCGGCCTTGACCAGCAGGCAGAACTCGTCGCCCCCGAGGCGGCAGGCGAGGTCGCCGGGGCCGGCGACCGATCGCAGGATGTTGGCCACGCCCTGCAGCACGCGGTCGCCGACCAGGTGACCGTGCTCGTCGTTGACGTGCTTGAAGCGGTCGCAGTCGACCAGCAGCAGGCCGAGGCCGGTGGTGGCGTGGTTGCGCTGGCGTTCCTGCAGGTGCTGGACCAGGCCGCGACGGTTGTGCAGGCCGGTCAGCTCGTCGCTGCGGATCAGCGCCTCGGTCTGGCTGAGCTGGTGGGTCGTGGCGCGCAGGCTGTCGAGCGCGGCCTGCAGGTCCTGGTTGCGTCGGCGCAGACGGCGGATCAGGCCCTGCTCGTTGAGTACCACGCGCATGATCGCGCGGCGCAGGAAATGCGAGATGAGTTCGGGGCTGCGCTCGACCAGACGTTCGAATTCCTCGTGGCGCAGCTCCAGCAACTCGCCGTCGGTGATCGCGCTGGCGTCCGCGCTGCGGGCGTGGTCGCCGATCAGCAGGCCGAGTTCGCCGAAGAATTCGCGCGGGCCGAGGGACTTGCTGACGAGGTCCTCGCCGAAGTCGAGTTCGACCAGGCCACTGGCGATCACGTACATGGTGGTGCCGAGGTCGCCGCGACGGAACAGGCTCTCGCCGGCATACACCCGGCGGATGCGCGCGACCGAGGCGAACAGGGCGTACTCGCTGCTCGAGAGTTCGGCCATGTCGGTGTCGGGCATGGCGGCACTCACGCGTTGGTCGGTTGGCGTGGTTGGTTTAGGGGCCACGATGGACCCTGCGGTTTCACGGTGCATCCAACGATCCCCGGTTCCGTGGCGGCAGGATAGCACCTGACCTGAATGGTTAAGAGAGGTCAACGGGAAGTGATGGGGGCGCCGGCCACGGGGGTTTGCAGGTTTTGCAGGAGCGGCTTTAGCCGCGATCTGGAATCGGCGCGAGAGAGCAGACATCCGATCGCGGCTGAAGCCGCTCCTACAAGGGCAACGGTTCTCGCCGATCAGGCGGCCGCGCGGCGGCCTTCGAACTGCTCCTCTTCGGTCGAGCCCCTCAATGCAACGGTGGAGGACTGGCCGCCCTGGATGACCTGGGTCACCGCGTCGAAGTAGCCGGTGCCGACTTCGCGCTGGTGCTTGACCGCGGTGAAGCCCTGCTCGGCGGCGGCGAACTCGGCCTGTTGCAGTTCGACGAACGCGCTCATCTGCCGGCGCGCATAGCCGTGGGCGAGCTGGAACATCGAATGGTTGAGCGCGTGGAAGCCGGCCAGGGTGATGAACTGGAACTTGTAGCCCATCGCCGCGAGCTCCTGCTGGAACTTGCCGATGGTGGCGTCGTCGAGGTTGGCCTTCCAGTTGAAGCTCGGCGAGCAGTTGTAGGCCAGCAGCTTGCCGGGGTATTTCGCGTGGATCGCCTCGGCAAACCTGCGGGCGAACTCCAGGTCGGGCTTGCCGGTCTCGCACCAGACCAGGTCGGCGTACGGCGCATAGGCCAGGCCGCGGCTGATCGCCTGGTCGATGCCCTTGCGGGTCTTGTAGAAGCCCTCGACGGTGCGCTCGCCGGTGGTGAATTCGGCGTCGTTGTCGTCGATGTCGGAGGTCAGCAGGTCGGCAGCCTCGGCGTCGGTGCGTGCGACGATCAGGGTCGGCACGCCCATGACGTCGGCGGCCAGCCGCGCGGCGACGAGTTTCTCGACCGCCTCGCGGGTCGGCACCAGCACCTTGCCGCCCATGTGGCCGCACTTCTTGGCGGACGCGAGCTGGTCTTCGAAATGTACGCCGGCGGCGCCGGACTCGATCATCCCCTTCATCAGCTCGAACGCGTTGAGCACGCCGCCGAAACCCGCCTCGGCGTCGGCCACGATCGGCTGCAGGAAGTCGATGTCGTCCTTGCCTTCCGAGTGCTGGATCTGGTCGGCGCGCAGCAGGGTGTTGTTGATCCGCTTGACCACCGCCGGCACCGAGTCGGCCGGGTACAGCGACTGGTCGGGGTACATCTGGCCGCCGAGGTTGGCGTCGGCGGCGACCTGCCAGCCCGACAGGTAGATCGCCTTGAGGCCGGCCTTGACCTGCTGCATGGCCTGGTTGCCGGTCATCGCGCCGAGCGCGTTGACGAAGGGCTCGGTGTTGAGCGACTGCCACAACTTGTTGGCGCCGAGGGTGGCGAGGCTGTGCTCGACGGTGACGGTGCCGCGCAGGCGCACGACCTCCTCGGCGGAGTACGGGCGCTGGACGCCGGCCCAGCGCGGGTTGTTGTTCCAGTCGTTGCGGAGTTGCTCGGCGGTGGGCTGGGTGGTCATGGCGGTGTCCTTGGGTGGCGGATGTTGGCTGCGTACGTCCGGGCTTTTGTAGGAGCGGCTTCAGCCGCGATCGGAGGGTTGGTCGCGTGTGCCGATTTCAGATCGCGCTGAAGCCGCTCCTACAGAAGGCGATCGGTCAATCGAGGCGGCGGTAGGCGGGGATCGTCAGGAAATCCTCGAGGGTGTCGGCGTGGCTCAGGCGGTCGAGCATTCCGATCGCCTCGTTGATGCGGCTGCCGCCCGGCAGCATGCGGCGGTCGCCAAGCCGGGCCGGCAGGCCGATCAGGGCGCGGTCGAGCAACGGGAAGTCGATCGGGGTGCCGTCGTCGAGGTGCAGCGGTTCGGGGTCGGCATGGCCGGCGGCGCGGGCCAGGCGTTCGTGATGCAGCCACTGCCACAGCTGGGCGCGGGCGATCTCGGCGGTGGCGGCGTCCTCCATCAGCCAGTGGATCGGCACGCAGCCGCCGCCGTCGAGCCACGCGGCGAGGTAGCGAACGCAGACCTCGACGTTGCCGTCGAAACCGGCGCGGGTGACGGTGCCGACCGCGGGCTTGAGCAGGTCGTCGCGGCCGACGCAAACATCCGTGCGGGCGACGTGCTGCTGGTGCGGACCGGGCATGCGCTCGTCGAACACCTCGCGGGCAAGCGGGATCAACGCCGGATGCGCGACCCAGGTGCCGTCGTGGCCGGCGGTGACCTCGCGCAGCTTGTCGGCGCGGACCTTGGCGAGGGCGACGTCGTTGGCCGCGGGATCGTTGTTGATCGGAATCTGCGCGGCCATCCCGCCCATCGCGTGGGCGCCGCGGCGGTGGCAGGTCTGGATCAGCAGCTCGGAATACGCGCGAAGGAACGGCGCGGTCATGCCGACCTGGCCGCGCTCGGGCAGCACCCGGTCGGGGTGTGCGCGCAGGGTCTTGATGTAGCTGAAGATGTAGTCCCAGCGCCCGCAGTTGAGGCCTGCGATGCGGCCGCGCAGGGCGTGCAGGATCTCGTCCATCTCGAACGCCGCCGGCAGCGTCTCGATCAGTACGGTGACCTTGATCTGGCCGATCGGCAGGCCCAGCGCGCGCTCGACGTGGCCGAACACGTCGTTCCACAGCGCGGCCTCTTCCATGCACTCGAGCTTGGGCAGGTAGAAGTACGGGCCACGATCCTTCGGCGCGAGCGCGGCGGCGTTATGGAAGGCGAACAGGCCGGCGTCGAACAGGCTGGCCGACATTGGCTGGCCATCGACCAGCACGTGCTTCTCGTCGAGATGCCAGCCGCGCGGGCGCACCAGCAGCACGGCCTGCTCGGCAAAGGGCTTGAGGGCGTAGCGTTTGCCGTTGCCGGCGAGGTGCTCGAGGGTGCCGGCCACCGCCGCGCGCATGGCCTGCTGGCCGGCGATGAGGTTGGCCCAGGTCGGCGAGGTGCTGTCCTCGAAATCGGCCATGAAACAGTTGGCGCCCGAGTTGAGCGCGTTGATGACCATCTTCGGGTCGACCGGGCCGGTGATCTCGACCCGGCGGTCGAGCAGCGCGGCCGGCAGCGACGCGACGGTCCAGTCGGCTTCCCGGATCGCGCGGGTGTCGGCGCGGAAGTCCGGCAATTCGCCGGCATCGAAACGAACCTGGCGCTGGCGGCGGGCGGCCAGCCGGGCCTGGCGGGCGGGTTCGAAGCGCTGGTGCAGGTCGGCGAGCAATTCCAGCGCCGCCGGGGTCAGCAGGTCCTGCTGGCCGGGGGCGGTCGCGGTCAGCTGCACCGCCTCGCCGGAACCGAGCGTCTGATCCGAATCCTGCTTCAGGGCCACCGCTGACGACATGCCTGCACTCCGTTGGATATCTGGAAGCCGACCATGCGCCGCCGTCCGGTATATGACAATTGAGATTTTTCTATTTCTTGTATTTGTTGTGCTTATATTTGATTCTCGGATCGCGGCTGAAGCCGCTCCTACAAGGGCTTACCGGATGTCTGGAAAGTTGCGCTATGCGTACAAGGGCGATCGGCTGAAGCCGTTGCGGGCGTTCTGCCAGACGGTACGGTTGGGCTCGGTGTCGCGTGCGGCCGAGGCGCTGTTCCTCAGCCAGCCGGCGGTGACCCTGCAGCTGCAGGCGCTGGAGCGCGAGATGGGCACGCGGCTGCTGGAGCGCAGCGGCCGGCGGCTGGTGATGACCCGCGAGGGCGAGGCGCTGTACGAGCTGGCGCGGCCGCTGGTGGAGGGCGTCGACGGCCTCGATGCGGCGTACCGCGAGCGCATCCGCGGGCTCGACGCCGGCACCCTGGACGTCGCCGCCGGCAACTCGACCATCCTCTACCTGCTGCCGCAGGTCGTCGCCGCGTTCCGCGCCGCGCACCCGGACGTGCGCCTGAACCTGCACAACGTCACCGGCGCCAGCGCGATGGAGCTGCTGCGGACCGATGCGGTCGACCTCGCGGTCGGCTCGGTGCTCGACGTGCCGGCCGACCTCGACTACGCCGAGGTCGCGCAGTTCGAGCCGATGCTGATCACCGCGCCCGACCACCCACTGGCGCGCAAGAAACAGCTGCGGCTGCAGGACCTGTCGCCGCACGGGCTGATCCTGCCGCCGCAACGGCTCACCACCTACCGGATGGTCGACCTGGTGTTCCACCGCAACCAGGTGCCGTACACGGTGGCGCTGGAGGTCGCCGGCTGGGAGGTGATCAAACAGTACGTGGCGACCGGGCTGGGGATCAGCATCGTCAGTGCGCTGTGCCTGACCGCGGAAGACCGGGGGCGGCTGGCGGCGCGCTCGCTGGCGGCATGGTTCCCGCCGCGCAGTTATGGCGTGGTGATGCGCAAGGGCCGGCACCCGAGCCCGCAGGCGCGGGCGTTCGCCGGATTGATCCAGGCCCGGCTGGCCGAGAACGCCGTCGACGCCACCTGATCGTCAACGCCGGCGGCGCTGCCCGCGACGCCACGGGTCGTCGGCTTCACGCCGCACGTACCAGCCGTGACGGCCGGCCAGCCACAGGCCACCGGCGAACCACAGCACCGCGAGTGGCTCGAGCAGCATCAGCGCGTGCCGCACCGGGGTCGCCGCCAGTGCCTGCAGCGCGGCGATGACGCGTCCACCGGGGCCGGCGAGGCGGGCGCCGACGGTCACCGCCAACGCAGTCTCGACACCGATCAGCACCGCCAGCGAGACCCAGCTGGCGGTCAGCGCGAGCGACAGCTGGGTGACCGGATAGCCGGTCCGCTCCAGCGCCGCCAGCAGCAGTGCAGTGCCGATCGGCCGGCCCTGGCGGTGGGTCAGGCGCTCGCCGAACGGTTGGCGATAGGCCTCGCGCACCCGCCGCTGCTCGATCCCGGCACCGGCCCTGCCCATCCGCGAACGCGATTCGTCGCGGTCCCGGCGGCGGCGGAACCATTCGCGCAGGCGGTGCCGGACCACGGTATACGGCGTCCGCAGCAACGGGTTGAAGTAGAGATCGTTCTGCAGCAGCGCCATCGTCCAGCGCCAGGCCTGCTGCGGCAGGTGCTGCCACTCCGGGTACTGCACCCGCGCGATCGCGTCAGCCAGGCGGATGCTGCGATAGCCCTCGGTGGCGAACGCGCGCGCGATGAACAGGTCCTCGACCGGGGTCAGGTCGTCCCCGCGGATCGGCTCGTAGCGGTCGAACAGGTCCTTGAGGTAGCGCCGGCGGTAGGCGATCGCCTCGCCCGAGGGCATGTCGACGCCGCCGTAGCGGCACATCAGCCCCCGATCGAGGAAGTCCTGCTGGAACCGTGCGACATGGCCGCGGTATCCGTCGCCGAGCCAGCGCAAAAACCGATGCAGGCGGTCGGTCGGCGCCAGCGGGTCGCGATAGTCGTCGTCGCCGAGCCAGCGCCGGAACGCCGGCATCGCCGCCAGCGCGCGCCGCTGCGGGCCGCGCAGCGGTTCGACGGTGCCGCAGGCGCTGGCGATGCCGACGCCCTGGTACAGCTCGCGCACGCAGCGTTCGATGTAGTCGGGCGAGACCAGCACGGTGTCGGCGTCGAGCACGAACAGCACGTCGCCATCGAACTCGCGCGCCTGTCGCTTGAGCGTCGCCGCCCGCCCGATCGACCACGTCCGCGCGACCATTTTCAGGGCGATGCCGTTGGCGCGGGCGAACTCGCGCGCGAACTGCAGGGCGTGGTCGCGGCGGATCCCGCCGTCATCGACCAGCAGCACCCGCCGCGGCGGGCGGGTCTGCTGCAGCAGGGCGGCCAGGCAATGGATGATGGTGTGCTGGTCGCCGCAGACCGGGATCACCACGTCGACCACGGCGTCCTGCCAGTCCTCGACCGGGGTCGGGACGGTCGGCTCGGGCCCGCGATGGTGGCCGAGCGCGGCCAGCCACGCCGCCGGGCCGCAGACGAACCAGGGCGCGATCGCCATCGCTCAGCCCCGCCCGCCCGGCGGGGAGCAGGAAATCGCGCGTGTCGGGGACTGGCAGCATCGCCGCATTGCAGACTCCGCGGCCAGGGTCGGGCCGCCGCGACCGGGTCGACGGAATGCGAGCCCAGTCACAAAACGTACGCAATAGTCGTGCCAAACCGGGCATCGCAGCGCCCGACCGAACCCGTTCGATTGTAGGAGCGGCTTCAGCCGCGATCTGGAATCGGCGCGCGCGATCGACTATCCGATCGCGGCTGAAGCCGCTCCTACAACGGCCCGGGGTTTCGCTTTACGACGTGCCGTGCAACTTGCCCTGCCACGGCCGGTACCAGTCGCGCAGGCGCGCGAGGTCGGCTTCCATATCGTCGCTGGTGGTAAACGCCGGCCCGATGCCGATCACCTTGTCCGGGTAATGGAAGTACACCGGTAGCACCGGCACCCGCGCCGCGTGGGCGATCTTCCAGAAGCCGGTCTTCCAGCGGTCGACCGGCTTGCGGGTGCCCTCCGGGGCGATGCCGAGCCAGAACCGGTCCGCCGCATCGATCCGCGTCGCCAGCTGCTCGACCACGCCGCGCGCCGCGTTGCGGTTGATCGCGATGATCCCGAGCCAGCGCATCAGCGGCCCCAGCGGACCCCAGAACAACTGGTGCTTGCCGAGGATCTTGATGTCGAGCCCAAGCGCGAGCTTGGCCGCGAAGCCCCACACCCCGTCCCAGTTGGACGAGTGCGGCGCGCCGATCAGCACCACCCGCGGCAGGTCGGGGAACTGCCCGACCAACCGCCAACCACCGAGCCGCAGGACGCTACGGCCGAGCCAGCGACTGAAGCGGTTGGGAGCCACGCGCGGCACGTTCGGCGGCAACGGCGGCACGACGTCGTCGGTCGATGGATGCATCGGTCGGTATCAGTCCCAGTCGCGCCCGGTGCGCCCCTGCTTGATCGTACTGCGTTCGCGCTTGCCCGCCAGCCGGCGTTCCTTCGAGCCGCGGGTCGGCTTGGTCGCGACCCGCTTCTTGGGTGCATGCAGGCCGGACTCGATGAAGTGGGCGAGGCGCTCGCGGGCGTCCTGGCGGTTGCGGTCCTGGGTGCGGAAGCGTTGCGCGCTGAGCACCAGCACGCCGTCGCCGGTGACCCGGCGGTCGCGCCGGGTCAGCAGGCGCTCGCGCACCGGTTCGGGCAGCGAGGGCGAGCTCGCGATGTCGAAGCGCAACTCGACCGCGGTCGCGACCTTGTTGACGTTCTGCCCGCCCGGCCCGGCCGAGCGCACGAAGCGTTCGACCAGTTCGGACTCGGGGATGCGGATGGCGCCGACCTCGATCATGGCGGTCATTCTAGGGCACCGGCGACGGATCCCCAGCGGGTGTCCGCCTAGACTTCCTTCGGTCGCAGGAGCGACGTGAGTCGCGACCTGTACATCACCTGTTGGGTTCGGCGGGTCGCGACTTACGTCGCTCCTACATCAAGCGTTGTTCGCGAAACCCTCGAACAACCCCAGCGCCTTCCCGAACTGCGCATCGACCGGCGCAGTGAGCTCGATCCGCGCCGAGGTGTGCGGATGCACGAACGCCAGCCGCCGCGCATGCAGCAGCATCCGGTGCACGCCGATCATCCGGAAGCTGCGGTTGTGCCGGCCATCGCCGTGGCTGGTATCGCCGATCAAATGATGGAAGACATGCTTGAGATGGCGGCGGATCTGCCGGAAGCGGCCGGTCTGTGGCTGCGCGTTGAGCAGCGCGTAGCGCGAGGTCTCGAAGCCAGCCGAAGACCAGCCGCATTCGGTGCGCGCAAGGACCTGGAAGTGCGTGGTCGCCGGTTTCTTGATCGGCTTGCCGGGACCACCGTCGAGGTCGTGTTCGATCGTGAACGCGTCGGCCTCCGGCCAGCCGCGGCAGATCGCCCAGTAGTCCTTCTCGACCTCGCGCGACATCAGCACCTTGCCGAGGGCCGAGACGGTGTCGCGGTCGAACGCCAGCAGCAGGCAGCCGCTGGTGGCGCGGTCAAGCCGGTGGACAAGGAAGATCGGCCGGCCGAACTGTTGGCGCAGGCGGTCGGCGGCGAAGTCGCTCTCGCCGCGGGCGAGCGCGCTGTCGTGGACCATGAGGCCGGCGGGCTTGTTGACGACGGCGAGGTGGTCGTCGGCATACAGAACGTCGAGGGCCAGCGCCGGATCGATCATGCTCCCCATTGACCGGACCCTTGTAGGAGCGGCTTCAGCCGCGATCTGAGAGTCGTTCGCCCGCGCCGATTCCAGATCGCGACTGAAGCCGCTCCTACACCCCGAAGGAAGTCCCCTTGGGGGACAGCGCGGAGATACGACGCTGCGACCACGGTCAGCGCCGCGGCCACGCGGCCAGCAGCGCCCACAACCCACCGACACCGGCGATCCACGACGACAGCGGCACCGACCACAACGTCGGTCCGCCGGCGCCAAGCCCGTGCAGCACCGCGGCCACGATCAACAACCCAACCCCGAGGATCGCCGCGACCGTGCTGCGGTGCGCCTCGCGCAGGTTGCGGCTCAACTCGGCGAGGTCGCGCGACTGCATCTTCAGCTCATGCTTGCCTTCGACCTGCTGGGTCAGCCACGCGTGCAGCAGCCGCGGCATCTCGGGCGCGTGGGTGACCATCTCCGGCAATCGCTTCCTGAACTCACCAAGCAGGCGCTGGGGACTGTAACGCTCCACCAGGATCTTCTGGAGCACCGGCCGCGCGACGGCCCAGATGTCCAGCTTCGGATCGAGCAGCCGCCCCACCCCTTCGATATTGAGCAGGGTCTTCTGAAGCAGGATCAGTTGCGGCTGCAATGTCAGCTCGTAACGTTGCGCGGTGCGGAACAGCTTGAGCAGCACCTCGGCCAGCGAGATCTCGCTGAGCGGGCGGGTGAAGTACGGCTCGCAGACCGCGCGGGTTGCCGCCTCCAGCTCGTCGATGCGAATGTGCGCCGGCATCCAGCCGGCGCGCACGTGCAGCTCGGCGATGCGGCGGTAGTCGCGGTTGAAGATCGCCATGAAGTTCTCGGCGAGGTAGTACTGATCCTCGTCCGACAGCTGGCCCATGATCCCGAAATCGAGCGCGATGAAGCGCGGGTTGTGCTTGCGCGCCGGGTCGCTGTCGACCCAAATGTTGCCGGCGTGGGCATCGGCGTGGAAGAAGTTGTCGCGGAACACCTGGGTGTAGAACACCCGCACGCCCTTGGCCGCGAGCGCGTGGCGGTTGATGCCGGCCGCGTCGAGCGCCTCGATGTCGTCGGACGGGATGCCGTGCACGCGTTCGAGCGTGAGCGCACGGTCGGCGGTGTGGGTCCAGATCACCTCGGGCACGTACAGGTCGTCGCTGCCGAGCCAGAACCGCCGCAACACGCTCGCGTTGGCGCCTTCGCGTTGCAGGTCCAGCTCGGCCGCAAGGGTGCTTTCGATTTCGGTGACGATCTCGCGCGGGCGGATCTTGTCGGCGCTGGGGTGGGTGCGGTCGACCACGCCGGCGATCGCCTTGAGCAGGGCGATGTCGCCGGCGATCTGCTTCTCGATGTCGGGGCGCAGGACCTTGACTACGACTTCGCGGCCGGGCGTGCCGTCGACCGAAGGGAGGGTCGCGGCGTGGACCTGGGCGATCGAGGCGGAGGCCAGCGGGGTGGTGTCGAAGCTGGCGAAGGCTTCGGCCACGGGACGCTCCAGCGCGCGTTCGACGATCGCCCGCGCGGCATCGCCGTCGAATGGCGCGACCCGGTCCTGCAGCAGCGCCAACTCTTCGGCGACGTCAGGCGGCACCAAGTCGCGGCGGGTCGAAAGGATCTGGCCGAACTTGACGAAGATCGGCCCGAGCTCCTGCAGCGCCAGCCGCAGCCGCGCGCCGCGCGGTTGCGCGGCGATCTCGGCGGAGGCGCGCGGCACGAACGGGCGCGCGAGCTTGAGCCAGCGTTCGACCGGGGTGCCGTCGAGCAGGTCGTCGAGGCGGTAGCGCAGCAGCACCCGGCCGATACGCCACGCGCGAAAGAAGGACTTCATTACGCGGTTCCCTCCGCGGAGCCCAGGTCATCCTTGGCCGGGCGCTTCCATGTCGCCGCTTTCGTGCGCAGCCGGGCCATGCGCGCGGCGGCGCGTTCGACGTCGTCGTGCAATGCGTCGACGTCATCGTGGAAGGCGTTGAGCTCGTCGCGCGGCACCACGTCGCGCGATTCCTCGGTGACGAACTCGGCGGCATTGCCGGCAAACTCCTTCGCGGCGACGCGCGCATGGCGCAGGCCGGCGGCGAGGGCGTTGGCGACCTGCACGCCGATCACGTCGCCGAACACGCGGGTGAAGGGCTGCTGCCAGTCGGGGTCGAAGCGTTCGGCGAGGCGTTGCAGTCGGCGCGCGAGGTCGGCGTCGCCCTCGATCCGGAGCTGGCCGACCGGCGGCGCGTCGTCGTTGCGCAGGAACGGCAGTTGCGAGATCAATCCGCCGATCGTGCTGCGGACCGAGAGGTCAGGCTCGACGTCGCCGTCGACCGGGCCGACTTCGAGGCGTTCGCAAGCGACACGTACCTGCAACGCCAGCGGTGGCGAAGCCAGCCGCAGCGCGACCCGTCGGCCATCGAGCGCACGCAGGCTGTCGCGAGTGTCGGGATCAAGCGCCAGCGCGCGGTTGAGCGCGATTTCCAGCGCGCGTCCGGCGACGGGCTTGAGCGCATTGAGCGGCGACGGCGGCGGGGCGGATTCGGTCATCGGCGCATTCTAGCCGGGCCGGTGCGAGAGCCTCGCATGCATTGCCGATCCCTCCCCCGTACTACTGGCCCCGGGTGTTGCACTGCGGACTCCCGCGCTTGCGCGCCGCGGACACGGATTCCGGCGCTTCTGACTCCGGGGCTGTTTGTCCTACGGGACTCTCCGCCGTTGTAGGAGCGGCTTCAGCCGCGATCGGATCTCCAGGGTCGAGAACTAGCCGCAAGGCACGCCGGCTGCGCCTCGGCTCGTCCGGCATCACGCCGTCGGGTCACATTGGCGGCTGCGGGTGGCAGCGTCGCCCCGGATGGATGTCGCTGCGCCCTTCCATCAGGCTTCCTGCCCTGAGTCAGGGCCGCAGGCCATCCATGGCCTGCTCTCCGCAACACCCACCCGGGGACGCCGCGTCGCGTTTGCAGTGACACGATGCTACGCCAAACGAAGCCACCAAGCCGGGCCGTAACCCCTGTAGGAGCGACGTAAGTCGCGACCCGTACGTCGCTCCAGCCACCCGCATCACCGCACATCGATCACCGCGGCAACGAAGCACCTCCGCCACTCCACGCCGCACGCAGTCGCACCAACCCCTCGTCGAACCCCACCCGCGGCACATACCCGAAATCCCGCCGCGCCGGACCCATGTCGTACCAGTGCGCCGTCACCAGTTGCTCGACCAGGAAGCGCGTCAACGGCGGCTCCCCCTTCAACGGCAGCACCGACCACAGCCCTTCGCACACGGCGCCGATCGCATAAGCGGCACCGAAGGGCAACGTCTTGTCGACCGCCGGTGCCCCCGCCGCGGCGAGCAGGCCATCGAGGGTGTCGCGCATCGTGCGCGGCTCGCCATTGCTGATGAAGTAGGCGCGGCCGGCGCAGGTCGCGCCCGGCCTTAGCGCATCGAACGCATCGAAGTGCGCTTGCGCCGCGTTGTCGATATAGGTGGTGTCGACGAGGTTGTCGCCGTCACCGATCAGCCGCAGCCGGCCGGCGCGCGCGCGTTCGACCAGACGCGGCAGCAACTGGTTGTCGCCGGGACCCCAGATCAATCGCGGGCGCAAGGCGACGGTCGCCAGCGTTGCGTCGTTGGCCGCGAGCACTTCCTTTTCGGCGATGGTCTTGGTGGTCGCATACGGGGCCTTGAAACCTTCACCGTAGGGCACATCGTCGGCGCTGCCGCCCTCGACCGGGCGGGTCGCGCGGTGGGTCACGCTGGGGGTCGAGGTGTAGACCAGTTTGCCGATGCGGTTCGCGCGGCAGGCGTCGAGCACGTGGCGGGTGCCGAGCACGTTGGCGCGGTGGTAGCCCTCAAACGCGCCCCAGGCGCCGGCCTTGGCGGCGTTGTGGAAGATCGCCTCGCAGCCGGTGGCAGCGTGGATGACGACGTCGCGATCGGCGAGGTCACCCTGCATCTGGGCGACGCCGAGCGCATCGAGTGTTGGGTAGTGGCCGCGGTTGAAGCTGACCACCTCGTGCCCGCGCTCGCGCAGGCCGCGGCACAGGGCCTGGCCGAGGAAGCCGCCACCGCCGGTTACCAGGATTCTCATGCGGCCATTCTATGGCGAGGTGAAAGCGTCAACGGCGATTCTCCCCATGTAGGAGCGACGTAAGTCGCGACCCGCCGAATGTTCGCCGCCATGTACAGGTCGCGACTCACGTCGCTCCTACGGCGGAACGAATCACCGACCGGGCAATCATCCGAGCTTTTTGGCGGCCCATGGCGCCAGCTTTTCGCGTCCAATCTTGGCGTTGTGGCGGATATCGACCGGGAAGCGCTTGTGCCTCAGGAAGCGTTCGATGCCGCGCGTGTGCGGATACTGCCGGCCGATCTCGCGCAACTCGTTTTCGATCCGCGGCCAATCGCGACCCGCCACGCCTTCGGTCAGCTCCACGCACAGCACCGGCACTTGCGCACCGCGCTCGCCAACCCCGACCAGCGCAGTGCGCCGCACCTGCGGATGGACGTTGAACACCGGCTCGACCGGCTCGGTGTAAAGCGGTCCACTCGCGCTTTCGACCCGATGCGACTTGCGCCCGCAGAACCACAGACGACCCTCGCCGTCGAGGTAGCCGACATCGCCCATCCGATGGACGACGCGAGTGGCCCGGCGCGCTGTGCTCGTGTGCTCACGCTGGCCCGCTCGCGCGAAAACAGATGACGCTTCTGCGCTGTCCAGCGCTTCTTCGATCTTCGCCAGCCGCGTCTGCGCGTCGCGATTGAAGTAGCTGTCGGTGGCGGTCGGCCCGGCGACGGTGATCTCGCCGACCTCGCCATCGGCGACGCACAGATCGTCGGACCAGCATTCGATCGCCGCGTCGTCGATCCGGATGATCCGCACCACGTTCGGCGCCACCGGGCGGCCGACGCAGGTGCCGGCGCCGCGCTCGGTCGCCGCGCGCGTGGCTTGCAGGTCACGGCCTTCGATCAGTGCGACCGGCAGGCATTCGGTCGCGCCGTACGGCGTCCAGAATTGTGCGTCGTCCGGCAGCAGTCCGCGCAGCGTCGCGACCACCTCGGTCGGCACCGGCGCACCGGCCGACATCACCCGCTTGATCGTCGGCAATGGCTGGCCGTGACGCGTCAACACTGCCATCAGCGCCGGCGAGCCGAACAACTGGTCGACCCCGAACCGCGCGATCGCGTCATGCAACTTGCGCGGATCGGCCGCGGCCGGCCGGGTCGGGTCCATGTCGGGGATCACCGAAGTCACCCCCAACGCAGGGTCGAACAGTGCGAACGGCGGAAACGTCGGCAGGTTGACGCCATCGCCTTCGCGCCCGGACGGGGTGATGCCGAACGCCGCGCCCAGCATCGCCACCTGCGCGACAAAATGTCGATGCCGATAGACAACGCCCTTCGGCACCCCGGTCGAGCCGCTGGTGAACAGGATCGCGGCCACCTCGTCCGGCGCGGTCGCGGCCAGTTGCGCGCCGGCGCCCTGCCCGTCGCGTTCGACCTCGGCCAAGGTCACCTCGCCCGGCCACGCAAGCTTGCCGGTGGTGATGCGGATCCGCGCCGACCGGGCCCAACCCAGCAACCGCCGCGCCACGTGCGCCAACGGGATGCCGATGAAGGCCTGCGGCTGCGCCTCGTCGAGGCATTGCCGCAGCGCGCGCCGGTCGATGCCGGGGTCGACCAGCACCGGCACCGCGCCGGCCTTGAACAGCGCGAACATCAACAGGAAGAACTCCGGCGTCGGCCGCACCATCACCACCGCACGGCTGCCGCGGACCACCCCATGCCGTGCCAGCCCGGCCGCAATCGCATCGCTGCGGGCGTCGAGTTCGGCGTGGGTGAGGGTCAGGTCGTAGCGCGCCATGCCATTGGCGGCGCGCTTGCCGGGGCATCGGATCGCGATCCGGTCGGGGTGCTCGGCGGCCAGTCGCGGCAGCGCCGCGGCGATGTTGCAGGGCTCGGTCATGCTGCCCATTGTCGCCGCTGGCCCCGGAGCGGGCGAGAGCCGCCCCGCTCATGACGCCGGCCGGTTACCGGGCGCCACCCCGGCACTTGCGCCGCGGCGAAAAATCCCGAAAATCCCGCGACCGATCGCGGTTGCCACCCGGCGCCCCGGCTGCCCGAACGCGCCCCGATGCCCCACCCCTGCCTGACCTGCGGTGCCTGCTGCGCCTACTTCCGTGTCAGCTTCCACTGGTCCGAAGCCGACCCCGCGGTCGGCGGCACCGTCCCACCGGAACTGACCGAGCCGTTCGGCCCGCACCGCGTGGTGATGCGCGGCACCTGGGCCGAGAAGCCGCGCTGCATCGCCCTCGACGCCGAGATCGGCGTGCGCGCGCGCTGCGCAATCCACCCGATCAAATCCAGCGTCTGCCGCGAAGTCCCCGCCTCCTGGGAGTTCGGCGAAGCCAGCGAGAAGTGCGACAAGGCCCGCCTCGCCCACGGCCTGCCCGTGCTCACTCCCGCCGACTGGTACGGCGACGACATCGCCGCCTGACGAGCCAGACGGGGCCGTCTGCTTTTGTAGGAGCGGCTTTAGCCGCGATCTGAAATCGGCGCAGGCGATTGATTCCACGATCGCGGCTAAAGCCGCTCCTACAGCCGGCTCCTCAACCCACCGGATTGGCGTCCAGAAACCCCCGGATCGCCGGCACCAGCACCTCGTGCTTGTCTTCCAACACGTAATGCCCCGCATCTTCGAACGCCATCACCTGCGCCCCCGGCAGCGCATCGGTGAATCCCTTCAAGAAGTGCCTGTCGAACACGAAGTCCCGCAGCCCCCAGCCGATGAACACCGGCCGGTCCGCGTACTCCGGCAACCGCCGCCCCGACTCGGCCACCAGCGGCCACGCCGCATCGCCCTCGCCCAGCGGGATGTCCTGCATGAAGCGCAGCGTGCTGATCGCGTTGGCCCAGCCGTTGTACGGCGCGATGTAGCCACGCCGCACATCCGCCGGCAGCGACCGCCGCGTCCCCATCCACGCCGCTCCGCGCGCGAACAGATTGAAGCGCCGGATCAACCAGCCGCCGAGCTTCGAGTCCCGCCCCAGCGACAACCGCCACGGCATCGGCTTGGCCGCGGGCAACGGAAACGCCGCCGTGTTCAACACCACCAGCCGCTTGACCCGGGACATGTGCCGCAACGCCCAGCCAAAGCCGATCATCCCGCCCCAATCGTGCACCGCCAGCGTGACCGGCCCGGTGATGCCGAGGTGGTCGAGCAGCGCCTCCAGGTCATCGACCCGCGACTGCAGCGTGTAGTCGTAGCGCGGTGACGCGTCCGGGACATCGTCGGGCTTGTCCGACAGCCCCATGCCGATGTGGTCGGGCACGATGCAGCGGTAACGATCGCGCAGCCCCAGCACCAGGTGCCGCCAGTAGAAGCTCCATGAGGGGTTGCCGTGCAGCATGACGACGACCTCGCCATCGCGCGGGCCCTCGTCGAGATAGCTCATCGCTATGCCGGGGCGGACCTCAAAGCATTGTGGAGTGAAGGGATAGTCGGGGATTGGCAAGGGCGTCATTACAGATGGACGGGACGGAGACTCGCTCATTGTCACCTTGCTGCCCGGTTGGCGCACGATCGATGGCGCGGCAAGCTACACGGCCGAGAGAAAAATCCACCGGCATGCAAACCAACTGACGCACCACTTGGCTGTCGCAAACCCGGGCCGGATGAAACCACCAACGCTCAGCCGCTCTATCGCCCCGTCGTCCACGTCGCGGCGGTAGAAAAATATCCGGCCGAGGTCACCGAGTACGCCTCAATGCAAACGCGGTCATGAGCCGCGCTCCAGCCATGCGCCGACCGTCATGAGCAGGAACATGCCGCCGTAGATCAGGGTCGAAAACGCCGCCGCGGCCAGCCAGCGGCGCCTCAGGTGTGGCAGCCGGCCTTCCCATGCCTGCCTCTCCTCGTCCGTTGGCGGGCGCGTCCGGTACGGGTTGTCGCCCTGCCAGTCCATCGCTTCGCGCAGCTCGGGCGGATATGCCGGCCGCGGGGCGGTGCGTTGCACCCACAACGCGCAGCGCTCGGTCCAGTAGCTCACGCCACCCCAGAACCAGGTGTAGATCTTGTTGAGCAAGCCGGGCTTCAACCGATGGTGCGCATCCACCAAGTCCTGCAGCAGCAGTCTGTCCATGCGCGCGTGGTCGGCGCGCGGGTCGCGCAGCGGCGGCATGGGGTCGACCGGCGGCAGCGCCTCGTGCGCGCCGTCCATGTAGGTGCGGATGAACTCCCACACCTCTTCCGGGCGCTCGGCCGGGAACAGCAGCGGCGCCGGGTTGACCTGATCAGCGATCCGGCGGGTGCCCGGCACCAGCTTGGCCAGTCCCAGGATAAAGAATGTCGCCGACCCGGCGGTGGTGACGATGGCCGAGCGGAACACCGCCGGGCGCAGCTCGTCGTAGTCGAGCACCATCCAGCCACGCTTGCGGTCCACCCAGCAATAGAACTTGCGCAAGGTGCGGCTGAGGATGACAGGCGGCGCCAGTGGCATGCGGGCGGAGCGGTAGGCCCAGATTCCGAAGCTCAACCCTATAACCCAAGTGCCGCCATAGATAATAAATTCAGCAACGCCAAAGCTTTTGCCGCTAATGAAGGACGTTAATGTGTCTGGTCCGAACAAGAATACAAACAGAAGAAAGAACCACAATCCATAAAACACCCCCATCCCGCGATCGGACACGCTGGCATGGGGAACAAACTCGAGGTAGGCGGGATTGATCTCCTGCACCGCGCCGTGCGCCTTGGGCGGCAACTCGGCCGGCTGCGCGCCGCGACGCAGCAGCAAGCCCCAGCCGCCGCCCTGTTCGGGCAGCTCTTTCATGCCCAGCAGCAGGTCGCGCGCCGCCTTGCTGGCGCTGCGGCTCATCGGCGTGCCACCGGGAAGCGCAACAGGGTCTCCAGCTCGGGCAACCGGTGCCGGTCCGGCTTGTAGAGCAGTTCCATGCCGAAATCGTCTACATCCACGTACTGCTCTCCTTCACCGAACAGGTCTTGCAGGAAGTTCATCAGGCCCACCGCGGAGCCGCCGCTCCCCAGCCGGCCGGTGAGGCACGCAGCGCCGCTGGGGTCCACCTTGATGGTCGGCTTGCCGCTGCCGCCGGTCAGGTTGACCCGCTCGCGGAAGCGCTGTTCCTCCGGCGCGCCATCCTCGCAGCGGAAGCTCGACACTTCCACCCGCTTCCCATCGACGTAGCCGTAGAACGTGACCGCCAGCGAGGTGCCTTCGGCATACCGCGGCAGGGCGATGGTGTAGGCGGACACGTCCGCCCCGGTGCTCGCGCTCATGCTGTTGAACATGGCCTGCGCCACCAGGGTGATGCGCTGCAGCTGGTACAGCTCGTCATTGAGGCTGGCGAACGACGGCACGGCCTTGGTCTTGCGATCGACGAACGGGTTGTTCTCGAGATAGTCCCCGCTGATGCGCGCGCGCTTGCCGAACACACCGTTGTCGAGCCAGTACTCGACCGGACTGAGCTCGCTGTCGTCGGTCCCGAACGCCTGGATGGCGCAGTAGATCGCCAGCCCCAGGAAGGCAATGGCCAGCAGCACCCAGCCCACCGGCCCCATCGTGATGCCGAGGACCGTGGCCGTGCCGGCGCCACCGGCCGCTGCCGAAACGCCTGCTGCGGCAAGGCCAAATCCTGCGACGCTACCGGCGATCGTTGCCGCGCCTGAGCCAAATGACCACAGGGCAGAGTCGCGATCCGTATTCCCTAATTTCTTCCATGCTTGCAATATTGAGTAAACCCCATCCGCTACCCCCGCCCACATCCCCAACTTCGCGGCGGCCTTCATCAACGCGATACGTCCCGCTGTCGCCTGCGCACTGCGCAACGCCTGTGCGGCCACCACGAGTTCCAACCCGGCGCCGGAAGCCGCCAGCACGGCACCGACCAGTTTGACGCCCTCCCCCAGGTCGCCCTTGCCCTGCTTGAACTTGAGCAGCGAGGTGTAGAACCCGTGTGCCTGGAACACGAGGGCCACGGAGTTGAGCATCCCGTCGGCGTGCAGCGAGACTCGGTTGAGGTGATTGCGCAGCACGGGGTTGTCCGGCACCACGCGGGAAGGGATGGTGGTGTCGATCTCGCTGAGCCCAAACGCACCGAGCGCGCCGGCGTTGAAGGTGACACCGGTTTCCACCTTGTTGACGACCCAGAACACCACCGACGCGGTTTCGGCCTGGCTGCCTGGCGCGGCATACAGCACGGCACCGTTCACCGACTGCGACAGGTTCCAGCCGCCGCTCCTCAGGTTGCCACGGGTACGCATGTACTCCGTGCCGGTGAGCATCGGACCCATGCTGACCGCCGCGCGCGGGTCGACGCGCACCGGGCCGGTCATGACTTCCATGATCCACTCCTGGATCTTTGCCCAGGTGCCACGCACCACCACCGGCTGCGGCACCAGGTCGTCACGCACCAGTCCGGCAATCGTGATCTTGCGCAGCAAACGGTGGTATCGCTCGGGGTCGGTTTGCAGCAGGCGCGCCATCGCATTTGAGGCGCTTTCGACCAGCGCGCTGGTGGCGGCGTTGGCGGCACGATCCGCACGGATCTGCAAACGCAGCTTGTTCACCGACTCGATGGCACCCATGCGGCCATCGCTTCCGACCAGCAGTTCCGCGGCCAGAACCTTGGCGTTTTTCACCGCATCCAGCTTCTTGCCAAAATCCGGCGCTGCAGCCTGCATCAGCTCCTGCATGCCCTGGTTCTGAGCCGACAGCGCCCGGCTCAGCCAGTTGTCGGGGTCGGTATCGCTCAACGCCAACACCGGGTACCAGACCTTCTCGCGCTCGTCTTTGCACAGGCCCGAGCCGGTCACGCACCAGGCCACCATTTGCTCGTGATCGAGCGCGCTGGCAGCGCTGCCGGGATCAAAGTCGAAACGCTGGATGTTGTTCCAGCGTGGGGACTCCTTTACCACCACGTAGTCCTGGCTGATCTGCTCGGCCCGGGCCAACAGGGACTTGAGTTCGGTGGACTCCGCGCGTGCCTGACTCCAAGCCCCCTCGTCGATGTGCCGCAGATAACGCTCAGGCCCGTAATTGGAGTTCCACCAGGGGCCAGGGTTGGCCTCGGCGCTGGCACGGATGCCTTCGATCACATCGGCCACCACGCGGCGTCGGGCGCGGTCGGGGTCACCCATGCCGGAGGTGATGGCGGCGTTGCCGGCAGCTTGGTTGCGCGAGAAATTGAGTTGTGCGGTGACGCCGACGGCGTCGTCCATCAGCAGCACAATGCCGGTCTTGCCTTCGGTCGACTCGGAGGCCTTGGCCATCAGCTTGGCAAGGTCAGCTGCCGGCGAGGCCGTAGCCATCAGCTGCGACACGACGCCTGTCCTGAGGAGGGCGCCCGTCGCAACGATGTTTGCGCTGGGGCCGACGCCACGGTCACGCAGCGGCTCCAACTGCTGCTGGTTGATGGCGTTGCGCGTCTCTCCCATTGAATAGTCGGCCACGTGCTTGCCGAGGTCGGCGGACATCGAGCGCGCGTGCGACACCGTCTGCCCCCTGCCGACGTCGTTCTTGGCCGCCGCCGCCACATCCAGGCTCCACATCCGCCGGTCGCGGATGCCTTCCTGGTTGGCGAGGTAGTCCTCCAGCACCTTCCGTGACCAACGATAGCGACTGAAGGCCACCTGCACCTTCGGTGTATTGACCGGATCAAGTACGAAGAACTGAAGCGCGAGGTTGTTGTGCTCCTTGCGCTCACATACGCCGGGGGTGTCCAGTGGCGCGACGCTCGCCGGGTCCGGCAGCAGGTCCGCTACCGGCATCTCGCGCAGAAGGCCCGATCCGTCGACGAGGTATCCCTTGTGCCAGTTGTTCTTGCCGTTGTCGAAGATATAGATGTATCCCGCGGGCGGCGTGCGCATGTAGTACCAATGCGAGGTGAGATCCGTCGCGGCCAGCCCGTTGCTCAACGACTCCATTTCGTTGCCGGCCAAGGGGTCGTGGGGCTGCGTGAACATCGGCCCAAACTGGTTCTGGGTCAGAATGCTGTTGGGAAGAATGCCGGAAACAACAGGAAGAATCGCCAGTCCCTGCTTGACGCAATTGGGGCATTTGCTGCCTGCGGCGTCCGTCGTTCCCTGTGCAACGCGCTGTCTTACGTCGGCAATACCAGTATCCGCCATGAATTTGTCTCCTTTCAAATCGTCTTGGCAGGCGCGTGTGGGCGTGACTGGGAACGGTTGCCACGCCAGTCATAGCCGTCGAACTGTTCCAATGCCGTCATCACTGACGCGCCTTTCCGAGTCGCCTGCTGCATGGCTTCGGCAACCTCTGCTCTTTGGTCGAACCCGTCACCGCCAAGTACGCAGTACACGCCGTACATCACGCGATCACGTTCGCTACGCAAATCCCAGCGCAGACTTCCTCGCTGGATGGAACGGGCGAGCTCACACGAATCAATCGTCGACAGGTCGTGCTCAGTATCTTTCAGGACGTCCAGAACCCGGTTGACAATGGCGGCTTCGGACAGGAGCTTGAGTTGAGTGGTATCTAGCCAGTCGCGGCTTGCCCCTTCGCTGCCGCCCGTCCCGCCATCGGAGCCGACCAGATCGCGCAATCGAGCGTCCCGACCCAACCAACACATCCGTTCAACCCGACGCAGCAGACGCACACGCTGTCCGGGCGTCAACAACGTTGCCAGCATGTCCATCACCCGGGGATCCCAGAAACGAAGCAAGCGAGGCCCGCCGCTACCGGAAAGGACTGCATGAGATGCAAGGTGGGATGCCAGGACTGGGTTCGGCATGGCGGACTGCAGCCAGCCGCAAACGGTTCGGGCGTGTGGCGCACCCTGCGAAACGCCTACCACTTCGGCAATGGCCGCCGACACAGATCTTTCGATCGCTTCATCGCGGCCAAAGTCGCCCAGGCGCAACAAATACGGGCGATGCTCTGCTTTCAACTCACGGTAGCGAATTGGAAGCGATGTTCGCTCATCGTAGGTCGGTAGGCCGCGGAACGTATCGCCGAGCGTCGGATCGACCAGGACGTATAGCTCAAGATGCGGTGCCGCCACGGCAGCCGCGAGCAACTGCTCACGCAAGTGCAAGACTAATACTGACAAGTTGTCAGACAAGCGCTGCACCCTTCTGGGCAGCTACCTGCATCTTGTAGTCGCAGCCCTTGTAATTGCCCTTCGCCAACACCGGCGCCTTCCCGCTCGCGCTCTTCTGCGTCGTCCACTCCTTCTTGGCCGCCTTGAACTCAATCGTCCCCGGCGCGCCCAACTCGATATTGCCGCCTTCCAACTTGATGTAGCCACCGCCGGCAGTCGCCAGCAAATGCTTGTTGGGCGCGGCCAGCTGCACGTCGGCGGTGGTGCTGGCCAGCGTCACGCTGACCTGCGCGGCAACGCTGGCGGTGGCGCTCGGCGCCCTCGCGCTGACCACGCCTTGCGCGGCATGCAGGGCGATGCCGGTCTCCTGATTCGGCTTGCCGGCCGGCGCTTTGCTGCCGTGGGCGCACAAGGCGATGCCGTTGGAAGCGGCGATCACGCTGCCACCTTGGCTCAGCCACTGCAGGTCCTTGTCGGCACTCAGCGTGGCCTGGGTGCCGGAGACCCAGACCTGGTCGGCCGGGGTGACGCTGACGATGCCATCGGTGCCGCTGGCCAGCAGGACCGGGGCTGACCACGCGGGGGCTTCGCCGGCGCCACCGCCGATGCCGTTGCCCGGGATGCTGCCGGTGCCGCTGGCGTTGAGGCTGGCTTGCACGATCTTGAGGGCTTGTTGTGCTGGCAGTTCCTTGACTTCGTACGGCAGGTCGGCGCCCTGTACCTTGGCCACCTCCGTCAGGCTGGCCAGCAGTTGCTCGCCCTGCGCGAGTTGCGCTTGGGCGCCGCCGGCGTCGAGCTGCCGGTGGCCACGCTCGGTGGACAGCAGCAGGCCGGCGCCGGCGCGGATCGCGCCGCTGGCGGCGGTCGACAGTTCGGCGCCGAAGCCGCGCTCGTCGCCACGGACGTTGTCACGGCCGGCCTTGAGGTGGCCCAGGGTCAGCGTGCTTTCGTGCTGGGTGGTGCTGGCCTGGGCGCGGCCCTGGCCGGGGGTGTCGTCCAGTCGCAGCTGTTGGTAGCCGCCGCATCCGCCCTGGCTGGACGCCAGCGCTTGCGATTTGAACCCGGTAAAGATCGCGTTGTGGGCATTACCGTCGAACCACGCCGGAGCATTGCCGGTGGCGCCGGCGTTGCCACCGGGAAACTGGTTGTGCGCGGCGTCGATCTGGCCGACGCCGTTGTAGACGCTGCCGGTGACCACCGGGCGATCGATGTCGCCTTCCAGGAACGCGACCACCACCTCCTGGCCCTTGCGCGGTAGCAGCACGCTGCCCCAGTTGTCGCCGGCCCACGCAGCGGCGACCCGCACCCAGGTCCAGGCGTCGTCGTTGCCAGGGGCGTTGTCCTCGCCGGTCGGATGCGGCAGGCGGTGGCTGGCGTTGTTGCCGCGCTGCCACGGGAACTGCACCTTGATGCGGTGGTCACGATCGGTTTGCAGCGGCGCCCCGTCGGTGACAACGATCGCGGTCTGGGTGCCGGCGACGGTCGGCTTGGGATGCAGGCGCAGGCCGTGGCCGTCGATGGTTTGGGCACGGAAGGGGGCGGCGGCGGGGAGTGCACTGAAGGTGTTCTGGTAGAAGTCGACCGCCGCGGCAGTGGAGTCGACTTGGCGCGTGCCCTCGTCCCGGTCTCCTCCCGCGGGGCGGGAGAGTGAGTCGAGCGCCGCCGGGAGCACCGGCACAGGCAACTGGACGAGACCCAATCGCTGCTCGACCACCGCGAGTATCTCGGCGCCGAGGTTGTTGCGAGCGTGATGCTGCAGGCGGAGACAGTAAAACTGGTTGCTCGCCTCGCCGTCGGCATTGACACCGTAAGCGGGGTGCTGGGTCAGGGCGAAGCGGCCGCCGACCTGCAACTGGCGCCAGCTACCAGCACCGTCGATGCTGCCGCGGGCGACCTGCAGCGCTTCCAGTTGCTGGCGGGCGAAGCGCTCGCCGGTGGCGCGGTCGGGCCAGGCGTAGGGGCCGGCGGTGTCGGCATCGGTGGCGATGACGACGCCGGGCGCATCGGCGTCGACCTCGGTGGCGCGAGTATCGAGCTGGCGATAGTCCCAGCTGACGCGCTGCAGGCGGCCGGTCTGCCAGCGCCGGGTCGCGGCGAAGTGCTGGATGCTGTCGTCGCGCTCGGTGGCGTCGCTGCGGTGGAACCGCACCGCGCCGAGGTCGGCGAACGCGTCGTTGTGGTCGGCCAGCACCAGGGTGTGGCGGCCGAGGCTGTCGCCGCTGGGGTCACCGGCGTGTTCGAACCAGTAGAACAGGCCTTCGTCGGCGAGCAGGCGCTCGATGAAGGCCAGGTCGGACTCCTGATATTGGGTGGTCAGGCTGCGCTTGCGGTACGCCGCCGGGTCCTTGAGGTCGCAGCGCCACGCCGGGGCCAGCCGGCCCTGGTCAGCGTAGTCGGCGAACACCGACTCGACGATCTCGACCACGCTCATGTCCTGGAACACATAGCTGTCGACGCGGTCGCGCAGCAGCGCCAGCCACGGCTCGATCACCAGCCGATAGCGCGCCAGCCCGCCGTTGCTGCCGAGCCGCTCGAACGTGGTGACGTGGCCGTGCAGCGGGCGTGGGGTGTCGAACGCGGTCGCGGTCTGCAACTGCAGCAGCACCGGCTGGCCGAGCAGCGCGGCGAGGTCGAGGTGGGCATCGACCGACAGCGCAGTCAGTTGCAGCCGGAAGCCGGCGGTGCCATCGATCGCCGGTGCCAGCGCCTCGACGCCGTCAAGGCTCTCGGCGACCAATACATCCGGGCCGAGCGCGGTGTGCAGCTGCAGCAGGCGGCCGAACTGCTTCGGCCCGCCGGCCAGGGTACTGAGGACTGTGGCGAGGACATCCATGGCGTTCGCCTCCTTGCGATATCGCGGGGCCGCCGCGCGGGCGGCCCACACGTCCATGTGGGTGGATCATTCGTCGTGCAGATGATACCTGCGACCGGTCACCGAAAGGGGGCCGTCGGATCAGCCGATCCGGTACTTGAACGCGCCCTTCTTGTCGGCGCCGACCTTGATCGTCTCGATCCTGTCGCCTTCGGCCATCTTCGCCAGCACCGACTCGGCGATCTCCGGCAACAGGGTGCCGTTGAGGATGTGGTCGACGGCGCGGGCGCCGGAGTCGACCTCGGTGCAGCGCGCTAGCACCGCCTCGACCAGGCTGGCTTCCCACTCGAACGCGGCCTTGTGGTTGGCGGCCACGCGCTCGCGGATGCGGCCGAGCTTGAGCTCGATGATGCTGGCCAGCACGTCGTCGCTGATCGGGTAGTACGGCACCACCTTCATGCGGCCGAGGAAGGCCGGCTTGAACGACTTCATCAGCACCGGGCGCAGGGCTTCGGCCAGCGCGTCGGCGGCGGGCAATTCCGCGGCCGGCTTGTTGAGGCAGGCCTGCATTATCTGGCTGGAGCCGATGTTGCTGGTGAGGATGATCAGGGTGTTGCGGAAGTCGATCTCGCGACCTTCGGCATCGTCCATCTGGCCCTTGTCGAACACCTGGAAGAACATTTCCAGAACGTCCGGGTGGGCCTTCTCGACCTCGTCCAGCAGCACCACCGAGTACGGGTTGCGGCGCACCACCTCGGTCAGCACCCCGCCCTCGCCGTAGCCGACGTAGCCCGGCGGCGAGCCCTTGAGGCCGGACACGCTGTGCGCCTCCTGGTACTCGCTCATGTTGATGGTGACCAGCTTGCGCTCGCCGCCGTAGAGGAGGTCGGCCAGCGCCAGCGCAGTCTCGGTCTTGCCGACGCCGGAGGGGCCGACGAACATGAAGACGCCGCGCGGTTTGTTCGGATCCTCGAGCTTGGCGCTCGCGGTGCACACGCGTTGGGCGACGGCGTCGAGGGCGTGGTCCTGGCCGATCACGCGTTCGGCCAGCAGCGGGCTGAGGTTGCGCACGGTGCGGATCTCGTCCTTGACCATGCGGCCGAGCGGGACGCCGGTCCAGGCGCTGACGATCTCGGCGACGACGCCGCCGTCGACCTGCAGCGGCACCATCGGGGTCTCGCCCTGCAGCGCGCGCAGTTCGGCGAGCAGCAGGTCGAGTTCGGCGAGTTTGGGGCTGAGGGTCTTGGCGGCTTTCTTGTTCGATTGGGACTTGGCGGCCTTCGGCTTGGTGGCGACCGCGACATCGGCCTCGCCGGGTTCGGGCTGGCTCTCGTCCGCCTCGGCAGACGCCGAAACCAGTGCGTCGGCTTCGAGGCCGGCGCGCAGGGTCTGGATCTTCTGCGCGATTTCGGTTTCGGTCTTGAGCCGCTTTTCATTATCGACCAGCACCTGCCGCGCCTGCGCCTGCTGCGCGGCCAGCTCGATCAGGCGCTCGTCGTGGTCGTGGCCGCCGGCGGTTTCGCGCTTGAGCGCGGCGAGCTCGGCGTCGAGGCGGTCGAGGTGCTTGCGGGTGTCCTCGATGATCGCCGGGGTCGCACTCTGGCCGAGTGCCACTTTCGCGCAGGCGGTGTCGAGCACGCTGACCGCCTTGTCGGGCAGCTGGCGGCCACTGATGTAGCGGTGCGACAGCCGCACGGCTTCGGTGATCGCCTCGTCCAGCACACGGATGCCGAAGTGTTTCTCCATCAGCGGCACCATGCCGCGCAGCATCGCCGCGCACAGTACCTCGCTGGGCTCCTCGACCTTGACCACCTGGAAGCGCCGCGCCAGCGCAGCGTCCTTCTCGAAGTACTTTTTGTATTCCGCCCAGGTGGTCGCGGCGATCGTGCGCAGCTCGCCGCGCGCCAGTGCCGGCTTGAGCAGGTTGGCGGCGTCGTTCTGGCCGGCCTGGCCACCGGCGCCGATCATCGTGTGGGCCTCGTCGATGAACAGCACGATCGGGTGCGGGCTCTTCTTGACCTCGTCGATCACGCCCTTGAGGCGGTTCTCGAACTCGCCCTTGACGCTGGCGCCGGCCTGCAGAAGGCCCATGTCGAGAGTATGCAGCTCGACCCCGCGAAGCACCTCGGGCACGTCGCCGGCGGCGATCCGCAGGGCCAGGCCTTCGACCACCGCGGTCTTGCCGACGCCGGCCTCGCCGGTGAGGATCGGGTTGTTCTGGCGCCGACGCAGCAGGATGTCGACCATCTGCCGGATCTCGGCGTCGCGGCCGATCACCGGGTCGAGGTGGCCATCGCGGGCGCGTCCGGTCAGGTTGGTGGTGTACTGGTCGAGCGCAGGGGTTTTCGACAGGCCGGGGTCGACGGCCTGCGCGGCGTCATCGCCTTCGGCCGGCGCATCGGCATCGGCGAAACGCACGTTGCCGCCCTCGCTGGAGCCGTCGGTGAGTTTGGCGAAGTTGTGCTTGAGTTCGTCGCGCTTGATCTTCACGAACTGCGCCGAGCCGCGGTACGCCAACTGCGCCAGCCCCGGCTCGGTCAGCAGCGCCAGCAGCAGGTGGCCGCTGCGGATGCGGGTGGTCTGGCTGTCCAGCGAGGCCAGCAGCCAGGCATGCTCGAACAGGGTCGGCAGGTGCGGCGAGAACACCGGAGTGCGGGTGTTGCCGGCCTTGAAGCGGCCGATCTCGCTTTCAAGATCCTTGCGCAGGCTGTCGAGGCTGATTCCGCTGCGCTGGGCGATCAGGGCGACGTCGCCCTTGGGGTTTTCCAGCAGCGCAAGGAACAGGTGCTCGAGGTCGACCTCGTAGTTGCCACGCGCCAGGCACAGGTTGGCGGCGCGTTCGGCGGCCTGGCGGCACGGGTCGTTGAGTTTACCGATCAGGGTCTTGAGGTTGATGCTCATGCGTTGCGTTCCATGCGTTGCTGAAAGAGGGACTATTGCAGGGTGTGGATGCCGTAGCGGGTGTCCGAGCGCGACTCGGTCGGCGGCCGCGAGCAGACGAAGCTGTCGAAGCCGAGTCGCGCCCCGCTGTCCTTGCTGAGGCCGACACCGCGCACGTGCTCGGGCTTCAGGCTCAGGCAGACCTCGTACTCCAGGCACGAGCCGGTCAGCAGGGTCAGCCATTTCGCCAAGCCCTTGGCGGCGCGCCCACCGGGCAGGAAATCGTCGAACTGGGCGCGGTCGAGCGGGCCGACCCACAGGCGCATGCGCAGGTCGCGTTGCCACACCCGTTCGCCGGCCAGCGCGGTGCTGCCAAGCGCGGCGTTGCCCATGCCGAGCCGGGTACGCTGCGACTCGGGCACCGGGTACCACGCACCGACGAACTGCTCGACTCGCAGCGGCACCGCGAAGTAGTCGCGCAGGATCTGCTGCAACATCCGCGCCGACACCGGGTGCTGGCGGATCGCGCCGGCGTAATGCGCGACCGCCTGGTCGAATACATCGCCATCGCCGTCGTGCATGCGCCCGCGCAGGCTCTTCATGCCGAGGCCCGACAGCGACAGCACCAGCGGCATGAAGCGCTCGTTGCTGTCGAGTTCGTACTGCAGGGCGAGCCGGTGCTTCTTCCACGCGGCGTAGTGCAGCGCCACCGCGCGGTTGCTGAAGATGTCGAGGAACGCGCGCGCGGTGCGGTCGCGCTGGTACAGCTCGCGACTGGCGATGGTCTCGGTGTAGTGCAACGGCAGCACGCCGTGGCTGCCGAGCAGGCCCATGAAGGCCGGAGTCAGCCGGACTTCGCCGAGATCCTCCATCGTCACCGCGTGTTCGACCGCGCTGTCGCGATCGAGTGCGGTGCCGTCGCTGGAGAACGCCTGCGCCGATTCGATCTCGCTGGCCGGGAAGCCCAGCGACATCGAGGTGCCGAATCGCAGCCGCTGCGGCACCACGTCGACCGGCTTGACGCCCTGCCTGACGAACAGCCGCTCGAGGATCCGCAGCGCCTGGAAGAACTCGAAGCGATGCGGCCTGGCGAGCAGCTGCTGCGCTACACCAGGATCGATTCGCCGCTGCGGGGTTCGCATCGGATCAGTTCCTCGCCATGCTCGGACGACAGCAGGGTCAGTTGGGTGAAGCTGTTGGCGTGCACATACAGGCCGAAGAAGTGGTCGAGCACGCGTGCGAACGCGGCGATGCCGTGGCCGACGAACGCGGCCTCGTCGATGGTCAGGCGGATCTCGATGCCGCGGACCACGCTGGCGAAGTGCTTGCCCGGCAGCCAGGCGCTGGTCGGGCGGTGCTCGAGCGCGACGATGCCCTCGATCTGCCGGCCCGACACCGACGAACGGGCGATGTCGTACAGCCGCAGCATCTCCTTTAACGCCGGCAGGCCGCTCTGGGTCAACGACAGGTGGTTGAGTGCCAGGTGCGAGATCAGTCGCCATTGCGCGCCGCGGCCGCGTTCGAAACGCAACGGCCGGGTCGGCTTGCGCAGCAGCGCGATCGAGCGGGCGACGCCACCGCCTTCCATCGTCAGGTCGCCGCCCTGTACGCCATAGGCGAGGTGGCTCGGCAGGTCGCGATTGCTGCAGGTCAGTTCCAGGCTGACCACGTCGGTCTGCGGCTGCACCGGGTTGAAGTCGAGGTCGACGAACGACAACTCGGTCTCGTAGCCGGGGCTACTGCGCGCGACCCGTTCGTCGCGGTGGGCCAACCAGTAGTGGCCGGTGGCGTCGGGGGTTTCGCCGTGGTGCAGGGAGTAGAACGGGCGGAACTCGGTGATCTTCTCGCCCTGCGGGGTCTGCCGCACGCGCTTGACCGAGTCGATCGAGACCACCTCGTAGGCGAATGCGCGACGGGCGTCGGCGACCACCGGGTAGCTGGTGCTGCGGTGGCTGACCCGGATCGGCTCACCGTGCTGGGCGAACAGGTTGACGACCGGCGTGCAGCCGAGCTGGATGTTGTCGCGGCCAAGCGACTCCAGGGTTCGCGAGGCCGGATGGTCGGCCGGCTGCGCCGCGAGCACCAGGTGCACGGTGAAGCTGCCGCCCGCGTGACCGCGCAGCGCCGTGAGGTCAAGGTCGAAGAAGCCGAATTTTTCCGGGAACGCGAACAGCTCGGTCAACAGACGATAGGCCGGGTGCGAGCGCTCCGGGAAATCGATCAACGCCTCTTCGTCGGCGAATCCGACCTGGCGCAACGGCGATTTCAGCAGCGCGATCCAGCGGCCGCTGCCGGCCGGCTCCAGGTAGGCGGCGCGCACGCCGAACCCGAGGGTGTCGCGCAATGCCGCGCAGAATGACGGCTCGCCATCGGTGAACAGGCGCAGGCGGTCCAGGCCCAGCGCGGCGAGGGTTTGCTGCTCGCCGATGAGCTCGAACGACAGCGAGACCTGGCCGCCGCTGCCGGGCGGCAGGCTGGTCGCCAACGGCGCTTCGGCGATGGACCGATACCGCGCCTCGCGCACCTTGATCGGCGCCAGGGTGACGTCGAACGCGCTGCGGAAGCGGCAGCTGACCCCGCGCACGCTGCGCGAATGCAGCAGGGTGTCGCGCTCGATGGTCACCGGCGCGCTGAGCTGGGCCAGCGCCGGGCCCATGTCGAAGCGAGCGATCGAACACGACGGGAACGGCCGCAGGTAATGCGGGTACATCACCTCCAGCAGCGCCTCGGTGAATTCCGGGTAGTCGTCCTCGATCTTCTTGTTGGTACGCGCGCTGAGCAGTGCGAACGATTCGATCAGCCGTTCGACGTGCGGGTCCTGGCTGTCGTCGCCCGACAGCAGCAGGCGCCCGGCAATCTTCGGATAGCGCTCGGCGAACTCCTTGCCATAGCGACGCAGGAAGCCGAGTTCGCGCTCGTAGTACGGCAGCAGGTCTTCCATCTCAGGCGCTCATCGTCCGGTCACGCCGCGGCTGCGCGACGCAGGCGGCTGACCGAATACTGCAACGTGCTCGGCTGCAGCATCGCGTCGAAGCTGACCGGCTCGCGCGCGGGCTGCACGTCGAGCAGGGCATGGATCGAGAAATGCAGGCCACCGACGCCACGGCCGTTTCCTTCGAGGCCGACCCGGACGTTGTGCAGCCGTGATTCGTGGCGCGCGATCGCCTGTTCCAGCGAACGGCAGATCGCGGCGCGGTCGTGGCCGTTGGCCAGGCTTTTGGTCGAGAAGTCGCGCAGGCCATAGGTCATCAACGACTTCTGGCAATTGGGGAACGCCTTGAGCGTGTCCTCGGTGAACGCGGCGCGGCTGTTGAGCAGGCCTTCCAGGTCGCGCGCCACCGACTCCTTGTACTGGTCGAGCGAGATCGACTTGAAGATGCCGCTGGCGGCGGTCGCACGCGGCTCGTCGTCGAACAGTTTTTCCAGCAGGCTGGGCTCGAATCCTTTCATGCGTCCTGTCTGCAACGTCCTTGCCGCGTTCCATTACATCGCAGCACGATCGCTGCAATGCGGTGGCAGCCGAAGCCGCCACCGCATCAACACATCAAGAGACCGTGTAGGTCGGCTTGTTGTTGGTGTTGCTCCACTGCGCGACGGTCTTGCCACCGACGCCGCCACCCTGCTTCTGCTGGGTGTACGACCACTTGATGGCGCCGAAGCTCAGCGAGACCTGCTCCGACGGCATGCCGTCATGGCCCAGGGCGGTCGAGACACGGTGGACCAGCACGTTCAGCAGTTCGATCGTGTAGTAGTTGATCGCCTTGCCGTCCTTGTCGGCGCGCAGGAACTCGATGCGGGCCTTCGGGAACGTGGTGCCGTTGGCGCACGCCTGGAACAACGCGGTCGACGCCAGGTCGATGCGCTTGTTGAGCTCGATCGGGGTCATTTCGACGCGGGCGGCGGTGGTGCCACCAGCGCTCGAAGCGGTCGCCGAACGCGGCTGCAGGACGTCCTGGTTGAAGGATTCGATCTCGATCCAATCCTTGTGCTCGGCGTCCTTGGACTCACCCTTGATGGTGTCGATGCTGAGAAATGCGTGTTGCATGATCTGGTTTCCTTTGTTCCGTTCTTCCGTGAGATTGATGCCGGGCGCGAGCGCGGATGCGCGCGGCCCGACGCGGTTTACAGCTGAGTTGCAAACTGCTCACCACTGTCGGGATCTGCGTCCCGTCGATCACGCCCGATTGCCCGGGCGCTTGTTGCCACCACCCGTCGTTACTTGGAGCTGGCCGGAAGCTCGGCCACAAGTCGCAACGAAACCGACAGCTCGTCGAGCTGGAAGTGCGGGCGCAGGAACGACACCGCCCGGTAAACGCCAGGCTTGCCGGGAACTTCCGACACCTGGATCGAAGCCTCTCGCAGCGGAAATTGCGCCTTCGCTTCCTGCGTCGCGTTGTCGTCCAACAACACGTACTGGGCAATCCACCGGTTGAGGAAATCCTCGACGTTCCCTGCCGAGGCGAAGCTGCCGATCTTCTCCCGCATCATCGCCTTGAGGTAATGGGCGACGCGCGAGACGGCAAAAATGTACTGCAGCTGGGCCGACAGCGAGGCATTGGCGTTGGCCGCGTCGGTGTTGTACTTCTTGGCCTTCTGCGCCGACTGAGCGCCGAAGAACGCGGCGTAGTCGGTGTTCTTGCAATGGACCAGCGGGATGAAGCCCAGGTCCGACAACTCCTTCTCGCGGCGGTCGGTGATCGCGACCTCGGTCGGGCACTTCAGCGCGACCTCGCCGTCATCGGTGCGGAAGGTGTGGGTCGGCAGTTCCTCGACCAGGCCGCCACCCTCGACCCCGCGGATCGCGGCGCACCAGCCGAAGTCCTCGAACGCCTTGGTCAGGCGCGCGCCGAACGCGTAGGCGGTGTTGCACCACAGGTAGCTGGAGTGGTCGTTGCCGTCGACGTCCTCGACGTAGTTGAAACCCTCGACGGTGGTGCCGTCCTTCGGGTTGTACGGCAACCGGCCGAGGAAGCGCGGCAGGGTCAGGCCGACGTAGCGGCTGTCCTCGGAGTCGCGGAACGACTTCCACTTGGCGTACTCGACGGTGTCGAACACCTTGGCCAGGTCGCGCGGCTTGCCCATCTCGGTGAAGCTCTCGAGACCGAACATGTCCTCGCTGGCGGCCGAGATGAACGGCGCGTGCGCCGCGGCGGCGACGTGCGACATCTGCTCGATGAAGTACATGTCCTCGGGCTGGCGGCCGATGTTGTAGTCGCCCAGCAGGGCGCCGAACGGCGATCCGCCGAAGGTGCCGAACTCTTCCTCGTAGACCTTCTTGAACAGCGCGCTCTGGTCGAAATCGATCGCCGACTTGAAGTCCTTGACCACGTCCTTCTTCGACGCGTTGAGCACCTTGATCTTGAGCTGGGCGCCGGTCGAGGTCTGGCCGCACAGGTAATGCAGGCCGCGCCAGGTGCTCTCCAGCTGCTGGAACTCGGGCGCATGCATCACCGCGGTGAGCTGTTCGGAGATCATCCGGTCGAGCTCGGCGACGCGCGCGTCGAGCGTCAGGTTGAGGTTCTCCGAGACCACCACGGTGCCTTGCAGCACTTCGCGGGCGAGCTCGGAAATGATGTCCTTGGCGCGCGCGTGCTCACTGGCGGACTTGGCGACCTTGCTCTGCTCGACGATCTGGTCGAGCAGGCCGACGTCGGCCACACCGGCGATGGCGGGCGCTGCACTTGCCTGTGCGTTCATGGCTTACTCCTGACCGGCCGGATCTTTCTGGCCGAGCTGCTTGAGCTGCTCGGTGTTGGCGAGGACGTCGTTGAGCAGGTCCTCGAGCTTCTCATTGCCGGCGACCTTGTTGCGCAGGTCGGCGAGCTTGGTCCGCGCCTCCAGCAGCTTGCGCAGCGGCTCGACCTGCTGGACCACCGCCTCGGGGCGGAAGTCGTCGATCGACTTGAACGTCATCTCCACCGCGATCTCGCCGTCGCCGGTCAGCGTGTTCTGCGCCCGGTAGGCCGCGCGCGGCGCCATGCCTTCCATCACCTCGTCGAAGTTGTCGAGGTCGACGTTGACGAACTTGCGGTCCTTGATCCGCGGCAGCGCCTGTTCGGGCTGGCCGCTGAAGTCGCCGAGCACGCCGACCACGAACGGAATCTCCTTCTGTTCGATCGCGTCGCCCTTCTCGACGTCATAGGTGAGCTGCACGCGCGGCGGACGAACCTTCTCCAGCCGCTTCTGGATACTTTCCTTCTTCGACATCACATCGTCTCCCTGACGAATACGCGAACGGAGGCCGGCTGCGCTCAGCCGCCACCCAACACTTCGAACGGATTGGCCACCGCCGGTTTGCTTTCGACTTTCGGCGCGGCGGCGGGCGTGGCGCGACGCGCGGTCGAGCGACGGCGCGTGTTGCGGCGGGCCTTGGGCTCGTCGTCGCCGGCATCGAGGATGCCCTCGCCCATCGTCGCGCGCATGGTCGCGGCGAGGCGCTCGGCCTCGGCACGAGCGGTATCGGAAGCCAGCGCACCGTTGCCCTGCAGCCGCATCAGCGACTCGGAGGCGACCCGCAGGCCGGCCACGGTCAGCACGCTGTCGGCGACCTTGTCGGTCGGATCGCGCTGCAACACTTCCTCGGCGGCGACAATCGCGCGGCCGTAGTTGCCGGCGTCGAACTGCAGCTGGGCGCTGCGCACCCACGGCTCCTTGCGGGTCGGGTCGGCCTTGGCGGCCTGGTCGAAGGCGACCAGCGCCGACTCGACCTTGCCGGCCGACACGTCGGCTTCAGCCTTCCCCAGCAGCGTGGCGTAGTCGCCGCCCTGACCCGACGTGGTGGCGCATGCGCCGAGCATCACGACCAGGGTGATGGCGACGAGGAAACGGATTGCGGGTACGGAAATGCGACGCATAAGACACTCTCCTTGTGGGCGCGCACGGTGCGTGTGCGGCGAAAACTCCATGTTCAAGTGATGACACTTGAAGGCACCTGAGGCGGATATAGTAGCCTTAAATCGCCGTCGTCAAGAAGCCGTCGGCGAAAGTCATTCAACCACCGGCTCCCGCGTCGCAAACCCGCGACCGTGCGCCGTCGGCCTCGCGGCCCCTTTTCTCATGGAGCGACACGCTATGGACGGTCTCCCGGCCCCTGATCTTGCCCACGTTGCGTCCGCCCGCCGGCGGATGGCACTGCGCGCGCTGCTGGTCGCGTCATTGCTGGTCGCCGCCGGTTGCAGCAGCCAGGGCGGCATCAAGCAGGCGTTCGGCAAGACCCTGCAGGCCGTCGGCCTGGGCGACATGACGGCGCAGGAGCGCGAGGTGCCGCTGCGGCTGTACGCCGGCGACAACCTCAACGCCGGCGACGGCAAGCGCGCGCTGTCGCTGGTGGTACGGGTGTACCAGCTGCGCAGCCTGGAGCGGTTCGAGGAGGCGCCGTTCGACGTGTTCCTCGACCAGCAGCGCGAGCGCGACGTGCTCGGCGACGACCTGATCGGGGTCACCGAGATCCTGCTCGCCCCGGGGCAGCGCCACGAGGTGCTGGAGCGCTTGCCGGCAGAGGGCAGGCACCTCGGGGTGGTCGCGCTGTTCCGCGCACCCGCGCAGACCCGCTGGCGCTTCGCGTTCGATGCCGACGAGGCCGCCGACGACGGCATCACCGTCGGCCTGCACGCGTGCGCGATGACGACCCCGAGCCCGGCGCTGGAGACCGCGCTGGCGGGCCCGTCACACAGTCTCGCGTCGAGCAACTGCGCGCCACCCGCGGGCTGAGCCGGTCGCGGCCGCGGCCGCGACTTGTAGTACCCTGCAGCCCCGCGCGACCACGGCGCGGGACACGGAGCTTCGCCGGCGCGCCACGCGTCGACCATCAAGGGACTGAGCCGCAGCATGAGTCGGATGTCGAAGGTTTTCTGGGGCGAGGGCCTGTTCCTGCGCCCGCAACACTTCCAGCGCCAGGACGCCTACCACGAGGCCCGGCTGCAGGAGTTCGCGACCACCATCCACCCTTACGCCTGGGGCGTGCGACAGGCGCGTTTCGACGTGCAGGCGTTGGCCAGCGGCACCCTGCGCGCGCAACAGCTGTCGGCGATCTTCCCCGACGGCGAGATCTACAGCGCGCCCGGCGACGACGAGCTGCCCGAGGCACTGGCGCTGGGCAAGCTGCCGGCCGGGGTGCAATCAACCACCATCCACCTCGCCCTGCCACTGCTGCGCGACCACGGCGGCAACTGCGGCAGCGATGCCGACGGCAACGGCGCGACCCGCTACCTGCAGGCCACCCGCGCCACTGCCGACCTCTACACCGATGCCGGCGAGGCCGAGCTGGGCTACCTGCGCAAGACCGTGCGGCTGCTGACCGACGACGAGCCGCGCGACCCGTACGTCAGCGTGCCGGTGGCACGGGTGCGGCGTACCTCGACCGGCGGTTTCGAGTTCGACGACAGCTTCCTCGCGCCGAGCCTGAGCCTCGCCGCCGCACCGCAACTGCAGGCCGAGCTTCGCCGCCTGCTCGACAACCTGCAGGCCAAGACCGACGCGTTGTACGGCCTGCACCGCGAGCCGTCGCAATCGGTGATCGAGTTCCGCTCCGGCGACATCGCCTCGTTCTGGCTGCTGCACACCGCCAACGCCGCGTTCGCCGCGCTTTCGCATCTGTTCCGCCACCCAGGGCTGCATCCCGAGCGCCTGCACCAGGAATTGCTGCGCCTGGCCGGCGGGCTGCTGACGTTCTCCAAGAGCTACACCCTGGCCGACCTGCCCGCCTACCAGCATGCACAGCCCGAAGCCGGGTTCGGCCGGTTGTTCGAGATGGTCCGCGAATTGCTGGGGACGGTGATATCGGCGCGCTACTTCGCGATCGCGCTCCACGAGAGCAAGCCGTCGTTCCACCTCGGCCGGCTCGACTCGCAGAAGATCGACGACAACTGCGCGTTCTACCTCGGCGTCGGCGCCGACATGCCGGGGCCGGAACTGGTGCAGACGGTGCCGGTGCGGTTCAAGGTCGGCGCGCCCGACGACGTCGACAAGTGCGTGCTGTCGGCGCTGCCGGGGGTCAAGCTGACCCATGCCGCGCAGGTGCCGGCGGCAATCCCGGTGCGGCCGGGTTGCCAGTATTTCGCGATCGAACCGCGCGGCCCGCTGTACGAGCGGATGCTGAAGTCGCAGTCGCTGATGATCTACGTCCCCTCGGGCCTGCGCGAGCTCAAGCTCGAGCTGATCGCGCTGACCGCCTGATTCCACCCCCGCTGAGCCATCCGGCAGGAAGCCATGAACTACACCAACACCCCCGTCCCGCAGCAGATGCCGTCGCTGTCGCCGGCGCACGCGATGCCGCTGCCGAGCGGCGGCGCCACCCCGCGCAGCCTGCTCGACCTGATGGCCGACGGCTTCTACCTGCTGATGCTGCTCAAGCGCGGCCAGTTGCCGGCCAGCGGCAGCGCGTTCGTCGATTCGGTGCAACGCTTCCTCGACGGCGTCGAGCGCGGCGCGAGCAAGCTCAACATCCCGTCCGAGGACGTGTACGCGGCCAAGTACGCGTTCTGCGCCGCGGTCGACGAGGCGATGCTGGGCCAGCCCTCGGCGCTGCGCGACGACTGGGAATGCAACCCGCTGCAGTTACGCCTGTTCGGCGAGCACCTGGCCGGCGAGCACTTCTTCGACCGGCTTGAACAGTTGCGCGCGCAGGGCGCGCCGCGATTGCCGTCGCTGGAGGTCTACCACTACTGCCTGTTGCTCGGTTTCGAGGGCAAGTACCGGCTCGAAGGACCGGAGAAGCTCGGCTACCTGATCGCCCGGCTCGGCGACGAGATCGTCTACCTCAAGGGCAAGCGCACCGGTTTTGCCCCGCACTGGGCGCCGCCGGACAAGGTCGCCCACGCACTGCGCCGGGTGATGCCGTTGTGGGCGCCGGCCGCGGTGCTGGCGGTGGTCGGCCTGCTTGGCTACTTCGGCCTCAACGCGCTGCTCGGCGGCCACACCGAAGAGCAACTGGCGAGCTACCACGAGGTCGTGCAACTGCCCGGCCGCACCGCCCACCTCACCATCACCCTGCCCTGAGGTCGCGGCGCGCCATGCTGGAACTGGACCCCCTGCTGTCCCCGATCTCCGATGCCCAACCCAGCGGCGAGGACCTGTCGTTCTCGCTCGAGTACGACGCGATCCAGGAGGCGCGCCGCGCCGACGACCCGTCGCTGGAACAGGGCGAGTGGGTCACCGAGATCAAGAGCGCCGACTGGCCGGCGGTCGCCAAACAGAGCAGCCAATTGCTGCAGCAACGCAGCAAGGACCTGCGGCTGGCGGTGTGGTGGGCCGAGGCGCAGACCCGCATCCATGGTTTCAACGGGCTGGCCAGCGGCTACCGGCTGGTCGCCGGCCTGTGCGAGCGCTTCTGGGACGACGTCCATCCGCAGGTCGAGGATGGCGACCTCGAACAGCGCATCGGCAACCTCGACTGGTTGATCGGACATTCGGCGCGGTGGCTGCGCGAACTGCCGCTGACCCGGGCGCCGCAGGGTTCCTTCAGCCTGGCCGACTTCGAGGCCGCGCGTGCGCGTCGCGGCGAGGACGGCGAAGAACCTTCGCTGGAGACCGTCGAACGCGCCCGCCGCGACACCCCGCACGAGTTCTACCTGCGCCTGACCGAAGCGTTGCCGGATTGCGCCGAAGCGCTGTCGGAGCTGGAGCGGATGGTCGACGCCCGCCTCGGCCAGGACGGGCCGAGTTTCACCGCGCTACGCGACCAGCTCGGCCACCTGCGCGATGTCGCCAATCGCTTCGCCCGAGAGGCCGGGGTATTGATCGAGGGTGATGAGGTCGCGGGCATCGACGACGCGCCGTCGGAGGCCGCCAGCACCGGCCCGGCCATGGCGGCGCCCAATGGCGCGATCCCCACCCGCAAGGAAGCGATCGCCCAGTTGCGGCGGGTCGCCGAGTTCTTCCGCCGCACCGAACCGCACAGCCCGGTCGCCTACCTCGCCGAAAAGGCCGCGCGTTGGGGCGAAATGCCGCTGCACGTGTGGCTCAAGCGGGTGATCAAGGACGGCGACACCTTGTCGCAGATGGAAGAGATGCTCGATGTCGGCGATGGCGCGGAGTCGGCGGACTGATCCCTCGCGCGGCAGCGACCGAAAACGACAAAGGCCCGGCGGTCGCAACCGTCGGGCCTTCGCATTGGCGCCCTTGCTTCGGGCTTACGCCATCAGCGCACCCGGCCGCGACGGAACAGGTTCACGATCGCCAACAGGATGATCGCGCCGATCAGCGACAGCAGCAGCCCGGAAATACTGAAGTCGCCGCTGTTGATATCGCCGCCCAGGCCCAGCAATCCGCCGAGCCAACCGCCGAGGAACGCGCCGATGATGCCGACGATGATGTTCAGGAAGATGCCCTGTTGACCATCGGTCTTCATGATCATGCTGGCAATCCAACCGATGATGCCGCCAACGATCAACCAAATGATGATACCCATCATGTTCGTACTCCTTGGTCCATTCAGAGGGATGAATAACGCTCCCCTGCGTGGGGGCAGTCGCAGTCTGTATAGGCCGGCGTGATGGGGATGTCAGTGGTTTCGGGTCAGTCGTGGAGCAACGCGACCAGCGCCGCGCGCGGCAGTTTGCCGGTGTCGTTGCGCGGCAATCGGTCGACGCAGCGGAGCCGGCGCGGCAGGAACACCGGGTCGAGCTGTTTGCGCAGTGCAACAAGGATCGTCGCCGGATCCAGCCCGGGGGCCACCACCAGCGCGGCGATCCGGCCGACCCCGGGGCCGTCGCAGGCGTCCAGTTGCACGACTACGCCGTCAACCACCCCGGGCACCGCCAGCAGCTTGCGGGTCAGGTCGCCGAGCGAGGCGCGCTTGCCGGCGATTTCCAGCAGGTCGGCGCTGCGGCCGCGCAGTTCGAAGCGGCCGTCGGCGAACACCTCGACCAGGTCGGCCAGCACCACCGGTTCGGCCAGGTGCGGGGCATGGACCGCGGTGCCGTCGGGCTGCGGCGACAGGCGCACGCCCGGCAGCGGCGTCCACGCGGTCTCGACCGCGGTGCGGCGGCGCGCGATCACGCAGGTCTCGGTCGAGCCGAAAACCTCGCGGACCTCGCAGCGGTAGCGCGCCTCGGCCGCGGCAGCCAGTTCGGCCGGCAGCGGCGCGGTGGCCGAGACGATGCCGGCCAGCGGCGGCAGTGCCACCGCCGACCGCACCAGCGCGCGCAGGTGGACCGGGGTGGTGACCAGCAACGGCGGGGTGATCGCCTCGGCCAGCGCGCGGGCGATGTCGTCGGGGAAGAACGGCCGCGCACCGTGCACCGCGACCGGGCCGAGCAGCGGCAGCAGCACCGACATCTCCATGCCGTACATGTGTTGCGGTGGCACCGTCGCCACCACATGGGTGCTGCCGTGGCGATCGAGCAGGTCGGCGAGCGCGGCGAGGTTCTGCGCAGTGCTGGCTTCGAATGCACGCCAGTGCTTGGGATTGGCCCGCGGCTGGCCGGTGCTGCCGGAGGTGAAGCCGATCGCGACCAGCGCATCGGCCTCGACCGTCAGCGGCTCGCCCTCGGCCTGCGGCAAGGTCGCGGGCAGGCAGTGGTAATGCGGCGGTTGCGGCAGCAGCGGCCGGTCGCCCAGGCAGTAGCTGCCCGGATGCGCGGCGAGCACCTCGTCGACCACCGCCGCGGCGCGCGAAGACGGCAGCAAGGTGGTCTGGCCGCGCAACGCGGCCGCGCAAAAGCCGACCAGGAACCGGTAGCGGTCTTCGCACAGGTTGATCGCGTGGCCCGCCGCGGGCAAGGTCGCGGCGACCGCGCGGACCTCGCGGCGGAACCGCGCCAGGTCGATGTCGCCATGCGCATCGAACGCGATCGCGCGCTCGTCGAGCCCCGTCGTCAGCGCCCGCCGGATGCTGTCCACGGCAGCGCCGCGCGTGGCAATGGTATCGATAACCGCAGACATGTCTGGTTTTCTATCGCGGCCGGGCCGCTCCCCTCCGGTTAGCTTACGCTGGCGCGCGTGTCCGAGGCCAACCCTACGACAACCCCATGCTCCACTCCTTCATGCCATGCGCCTGGCTGCAACCGTGACGGCCGATCCGTGCTGGACCTGGCTGCCGCTGCCGCCCGACGCCTCGGCCGAGCCGCTTGCGCGCGCCTGGATGGCGCGGTTGCTGGATTGCGCCGCGGACGCGCTGCCGATCGGTCGCGACCGCCACGGCCGGCCTTGGTTGGATGAACCGTTCAGCGACTGGGACGGCAACTGGAGCCACAGCGGCGCCGGCCTGCTGGTCGCGCTTGGCCACCGCCAGCGGGTCGGGATCGACCTCGAATGGCAACGGCCGCGGCCGCGCGCGCTGGAACTGGCGCGGCGCTTCTTCACCGGCGCCGAGGCCGACGCGCTGGCGGGGCTCGCCGCACCCCAACGCGAGCGTGCGTTCCTGCGCCTGTGGTGCGCCAAGGAAGCGGTGCTGAAGGCGCACGGCCACGGCTTGGCGTTCGGGCTGGACCGGCTGGCGTTTGCCGGCGTCGACACCGACGCCGACGCCGCCTTGCGACTGGTCGCTTGCGATCCGGCGCTGGGGCGGCCATCCGAATGGAACCTGCGGGAACTGGCGCCGGCGCCGGGCTATCTGGGGGCATTGGCATGGCGCGATTTGAAGTGCCAGCGCCACGACGGGCCGTTGCCCGGACCTGCCGCGGGCGAGAACGCGCCAGCGGGTGATAATTCCCGCCCATGAACCTGACCGCCCCGCCCCTTGCCGCGCGCACGCGCCTGGAATCCGGCCTCGACGCCCTCGGGCTCGATCGCGCCCTGACCACGCCGCTGCTCGACTACCTCACCCTGCTGCTGCACTGGAACCGCACCTACAACCTGACCGCGGTGCGCGAGCCGCTGGAGATGGTCGACAAGCACCTGCTCGACTCGCTGGCAATGCAGCCGCATGTGGCCGACATCGCCGCGAGCGGCGGCGCGCTGGCCGACCTCGGCACCGGTGCCGGCCTGCCCGGGATCCCGCTGGCGATCGCCACCCCCGGACTGCGCGTGACCCTGGTCGAGAGCAACGGCAAGAAAGCGCGGTTCATGCGCGAGGCGGTGCGCAAGCTCGGCCTGAAAGACGTGCGCGTGGCGGAATCGCGGATCGAGGCGCTCGACGAGCCCGGCGCCTATGACGCGATCACCGCGCGCGCATTGGCCACGCTGCCGCTGATCGTCGAACTCGGCGGCCACCTGCTGAAACCCGCCGGCCGTCTGTTGGCGATGAAGGGCACCTACCCGCACGACGAGGTCGCCGCATTGCCCGCCGGTTGGGAAGTGACCGGGTCGCAGCCGTTGCAAGTGCCCGGCCTCTATGCCGAGCGCCATCTGCTCGTTGTCTCCCGCACGCTTTTGTAGGAGCGGCTTCAGCCGAGATCTGCAGTCGGCTCGGACGAACGGTTCCCGATCGCGGCTGAAGCCGCTCCTACAGTTTGAACCGGCCTACACGGCGGGGAACTGTGACGGCGGCCGCCTCGCCATGCCATGTCCATCTCGCCTCGCCCCCTGTTCGGGCAAGCGCCGGCCAAGGCGGGCATAATCCCCTGTCCGAGCGGCGCCCGCGCCGTCCTGCGCAACCGCTATCGCACACCACCCAGGGGACGAGCCGCATGGCCCGCATCATCGCCGTCGCCAACCAGAAAGGCGGGGTCGGCAAGACCACCACCGCGGTCAACCTGGCCGCCGCGCTCGCGCGCGCGCCGAAGAAGGTGTTGCTGGTCGACCTCGACCCGCAGGGCAACGCGACCATGGGCAGCGGCTTCAACAAGCGCGAGCTGGAGACCTCGATCTGCGAGGTGCTGCTCGGCGAAGCCGATGCGCGCGACACCATCGTGCGGGCCCCGGAGGACTTCGACCTGCTGCCGGGCAACATCGACCTGACCGCCGCCGAGATCCGGCTGATGGGCACCGACGGGCGCGAGCAGCAGCTCAAGCGCGTGCTGGCGCCGATCGCCGACGACTACGATTTCATCCTGATCGACTGTCCGCCGGCGCTGTCGCTGCTGACCCTCAACGCGCTGACCGCGGCCGACTCGATCATCGTGCCGATGCAGTGCGAGTACTACGCACTGGAAGGCATCAGCGCGCTGCTCGACACCATCGAGGCGCTGCAGGCCAACCTCAATCCGGCACTGGAGATCGAGGGCGTGCTGCGGACCATGTTCGACGTGCGCAACAATCTCGCCAACGCGGTCTCGGCCGAACTGACCCAGCACTTCGGCGACCGGGTGTTCCGCACCATCGTGCCGCGCAACGTGCGCCTGGCGGAGGCGCCGAGCCACGGCCAGAGCATCGTCGGCTACGACAAGGCCTCGCGCGGCGGCATCGCCTACCTCGGCCTCGCCGGCGAGGTCCTGCGGCGCCAGCGCGAGCGCGACCAGGCCGTCCGCCTGGCACCGCAAGCACAGGAGATCATCGCATGAGCGTCGCCAGCGACAGCCCCCCGAAGGCGGCCGCCAAGAGCGCGTCGCCGGCGAAGAAGCGCGGCCTCGGCCGTGGCCTGGAGGCGTTGCTCGGGCCGAAGGCGGCCGAGGCACCCTCGCTGGAGGCCACCGGCAACGACACCCTGCACCACCTGCCGGTCGATGCGCTGACCGCCGGCAAGTACCAGCCGCGCAAGCACTGGGACGAGGCCAAGCTGGAGGAACTGGCCGAGTCGATCCGGGCCCAGGGCGTGATCCAGCCGATCGTGGTTCGCGAGGTCGACCGCGACGGCCGCGGCAGCAAGACCTACGAGATCATCGCCGGCGAACGCCGCTGGCGCGCCAGCCAGCTGGCCGGGCTGAGCGAGATCCCGGTGGTGGTGCGCGAGGTCGACGATCGCACCGTGGTGGCGATGGCGCTGATCGAGAATATCCAGCGCGAGGACCTCAACCCGCTGGAGGAAGCGACCGCGCTGCAGCGCCTGATCGACGAATTCGACCTGACCCACGCGCAGGCCGCCGAGGCGGTCGGCCGCTCGCGCGCGGCGGTGTCCAACCTGTTGCGTCTGCTGGAACTGCCGCCGGCGATCCGGGCGCTGGTCGAGGCGCGGCGATTGGAGATGGGCCATGCCCGCGCGCTGCTGACGCTGTCGCCGGAACTGGCCAGCAAGCTCGCCGCCGACGCCGCCGAGCACGGCTGGTCGGTGCGCGAAGTCGAGCACCGGGCCCAGCAATTCGCGCTCGGCCGGGTGCCCGAGGGCAAGCGCGCGCGGCCGAACAAGGCCAAGCCGCAGGCCGACATCGTCAGCCTCGAGCGCGAACTGTCGGAATCGCTCAACACCAAGGTCAACGTGCTGCATGGCCGCGCCGGCAAGGGTCGGCTGGTGATCCACTACAGCGACCTGGATTCGCTCGAAGGCGTGCTGGAAAAGCTGCGCGGCAGCACCGAGTAGCGATCCGCCACGCGGTCGCGTGTCCACGCCGATCTCACGACCGCCCGCGAATACTCGGCCGGGTGTTCGCGTGCTCACGGGAATCCCTCCTGCCATGTCCAGCCCACCCGATCGCCCGACCGGCACCGTCCTCGTCACCGGCGCCGCCGGTTTCATTGGGGCCTATGTCTGTCGCGCCCTGCGCGCCCGCGGCGATGCCGTCGTCGGCCTCGACAACTACAACGACTACTACGATCCGCAACTGAAGCGCGACCGCGTCGCCGCGCTGTGCCCTGACGTCGACATCCGCCAGCTCGACCTGGCCGACCGCGACGGCATGGCCGCGCTGTTCGACGAGGTGCGTCCCGGCCGCGTGATCCACCTCGCCGCCCAGGCCGGGGTGCGCTATTCGATCGAGAACCCCCACGCCTACGTCGACAGCAACCTGGTCGGCTTCGTCAATATGCTGGAGCTGTGCCGGCATCGCGGCGTCGGGCACCTGGTCTACGCCAGTTCGTCCTCGGTCTACGGCGACTCGGCGACCCCGCCGTTCTCGGAGGACCAGCGCATCGACCAGCCGCGCTCGCTGTACGCCGCGACCAAGGCTGCCGGCGAGCTGATGGCGCACACCTATGCCCAGCTGTACGGCCTGCGCGCGACCGGCCTGCGCTTCTTCACCGTGTACGGCCCCTGGGGCCGGCCGGACATGGCGCCGCTGCTGTTCTCACGCGCGGTGCTGGCGAGACGTCCGATCGAGGTGTTCAACCACGGCCGGATGCGGCGCGATTTCACCTTCATCGACGACATCGTCGCCGGCGTGCTCGGCGCGCTCGACGCGCCGCCCGACCCGGCAGCCACGCACCGGGTGTTCAACCTCGGCAACCACACGCCGGTCGAACTGGAGCGCTTCATCGAGGTCATCGAATCCGCCGCCGGCCGGCCGGCGCAGAAGGTCTACCGGCCGATGCAGCCCGGCGACATGGTCGAAACCATGGCCGACACCGCGCGTGCGCAAGCGGCATTCGGGTTCGCCCCGACGACTCCGATCGAACGCGGCCTGCCACCGGTGGTCGACTGGTGCCGCGATTATTTCGGCGTCGCGGCATAGCCGGCGCGGCGACTCCGACCGCCGTGGCCACGTGCTTGCGCGGCTGGCCGCACTCCCGCATAATGCGCGGCTCGCTGTGTCCAGCCGATCCGCACGATCGGCAGGGCAGGCCCGGAAGCGCGATTCCGGCCCGCCCGGTTCCAGCGGCCGCCACTGGCGGTTCTTGCCCGTATCGCGCGCCGCCTGCGGAACATCGCAAGGCCGGCGGGGCCGCCGCCTCCCTGGCCAAGGGAAGCACCAACTACCTTTCGAGGTGCACATGTCCCGTGTATGCCAAGTAACCGGCAAGCGAACGACGACCGGCAACAACGTCTCGCACGCCATGAACAAGACCCGCCGCCGCTTCATGCCCAACTTGCACGAGCGCAAGTTCTGGGTCGCCAGCGAGAACCGCTGGATCAAGCTGCGTGTTTCCGCCAACGCCATGCGCACCATCGACAAGAACGGCATCGACTCCGTTCTGGCCGACCTCCGCGCACGCGGCGAAAAGATCTGAGGAGGACTGAACCATGGCAGGCAAGCGTGACAAGATCCGTCTGATCTCTTCGGCCGGCACCGGCCACTTCTACACCACCGACAAGAACAAGAAGAACACGCCCGCGAAGATGGAGATCAAGAAGTACGATCCCGTCGTCCGCAAGCACGTGATCTACAAGGAAGGCAAGATCAAGTAAGCCTTCCGGCTTGTTGGATGCAAACAAAGAACCCGCCCGTCCGGCGGGTTTTTTGTTGCCCGGCGCCCGGCCCGCATCCCCTACACTCGTGACGGGAAACCGGGGAGGCGCGCGGGGGTGATTCCGGGCTGGATACTGCTGCTGGTGTCGGTCGGCTATGTCGGCATGCTGTTCCTGGTCGCCTACTACGGCGACCGGCGCGAGGCGATGCCGACGCACCGCTGGCTGCGGCCGGCGGTGTATTCGCTGGCGCTGGCGGTGTACTGCTCGTCGTGGACGTTCTACGGCGCGGTCGGTACCGCGGCGCGCACCGGACTGGGCTTCCTGCCGATCTACCTCGGGCCGTTGCTGCTGTTGCTGTTCGGCTGGCGGCTGCTGGAACGGCTGGTGCTGATCTCCGACGAGCAGCGGATCACCTCGATCGCCGATTTCCTGTCCTCGCGCTACGGCCGTGCGCCGGGGCTGGCGGCGCTGGTCTCGCTGCTGGCGCTGGTGGCGGCGATCCCGTATGTCGCGCTGCAGTTCAAGGCGGTCGCCGACAGCATCCAGGTGCTCGCCGGGACGCCGGCGCCGGCCAATTCCAGCCTGCTGGCCGATCCCGCGCTGTACACCGCGCTGCTGCTGGCGGTGTTCTCGATCCTGTTCGGCACCCGCCGGATCGACGCCACCGAGCACCACCACGGCATGGTGCTGGCGGTCGCACTGGAGTCGCTGGTCAAGCTGGTGGCGTTCGTCGCGATCGGCATCTTCGCGCTGATGCACCTGCCGGGCGTCGGCGACTTCGGCGAGCGCATCGTGCAGGCTGCCGACGAGGTCACCCGGCCGGGCATGCCGGTCGGTTTCGTCGCCCAGACGTTGCTCGCGTTCACCGCGCTGGTGTGCCTGCCGCGGCAATTCCACGTCGCCGTGGTCGAGTGCCAGAGCGCGGCCGACCTGCGCGTGGCGCGCTGGTTCTTCGGCGGCTACCTGGCGCTGATCAGCGTGATGGTGGTGCCGATCGCGCTGGCCGGCGCGGCGGTACTGGGCGGCTCCGGGGTGTCGCCCGACACCTACGTGCTGGCGCTGCCGCTGGCGCTCGACAAGGGCGCGTTGGCGCTGATCGTTTACATCGGCGGCTTCTCGGCGGCAACCGGCATGGTGATCGTGACCAGCGTGGCGTTGGCGACGATGGTCAGCAACGACTTGATCGTGCCGGCGCTGCTGCGCACCGGGGCGCTGCGCCAGACCGCGCCGGGCATCGACCGGCAGGTGTTGTGGGTGCGCCGGGCGACGATCCTCGGACTGGCGCTGATGGCGTATGCCTACGCGCGCGGGTCGGTCGGCGGCAGCCTCGCCGACCACGGACTGCTGGCGTTCGCGGCAGTCGCGCAGTTCGCACCGGCGTTGATCGGCGGGCTGTACTGGCGCGGTGCGAGCCGGGCCGGGGCGCTGGCCGGGCTCGCGGCCGGGGCGGTGATGTGGGCCTACACCCTGCTGCTGCCGACACTGGCCGTGGCCGGCTGGTTCGACACCGGATGGGTCGAACGCGGGTTGCTCGGCGCCTCGTGGTTGCGCCCGCGGCAGCTGTTCGGGCTGATCGGCTGGGATCCCTTGACCCATGGCGTGTTCTGGTCGCTGCTGTTCAACGTCGGCGCGTTCGTCTACATCTCGGCACGGCAGCGTCCGCGCCTGCACGACCAGTTGCGTGCGGCGCCGTTCCTCGATCCCTATGCCAAGCGCCCACCGCTCGGCCCCGGCGGCTGGGCCGGCAACGTGCGCGGCGGCGAACTGCTGGCGCTGGCCGAACGCATCGTCGGCGAGCGCCATGCGCGCCGCGCGTTTGAGGACTACGCGCGCCAGCAGGGCCACGCCTGGCAGCCGGACCAGCCGGCCGACCGCGCCCTCGCCCAGTTCACCGAACGCCTGCTGTCGGCGGCGATCGGCTCGGCCTCCGCACGCCTGACCCTGACCACCGCGCTGCGCGGTTCGGGCATGGAGCTGGGCGAAGTGGTCGCGTTGCTCGACGAGGCCAACCAGGAACTACGCTTCAACCGCCAGGTGCTGGCGACCACGCTGGAGAACATCAGCCAGGGCGTCAGCGTGGTCGATGCTGGGATGCGCTTGGTGGCCTGGAACCGCCGCTACCAGGAGTTGTTCGAGTATCCCGACGGCATGCTCTACGTCGGCCGCCCGGTCGCCGACCTGCTGCGTTGGAACGCCGAACGCGGCGAGATGGGCGAAGGCGACATCGACGCGCAGGTGCAGCGCCGGATCGACCACCTCGGCGCCGGCGCGCCGCACGTGTTCGAACGCGTACGCTCCAGCGGCCAGGTGATCGAAATGCGCGGGCGACCGCTCGACGGTGGCGGCTATGTCACCAGCTACAGCGACATCACCGACTACAAGCGGGTCGAGCAGGCCTTGCGCGATTCCAACGAGACACTGGAACAGCGCGTCGAGCAACGCACCCGCGAGGCCGAGGACGCGCAGCAGTCCAAGACCCGCTTCCTCGCCGCGGTCAGCCACGACCTGTTGCAGCCGTTGAATGCCGCGCGCCTGTTCACCTCGGCACTGCGCGAGAGCGACGAGTCCGGCGAGCAGGCGCGGCTGGCCGAACGCGTCGATGCGTCGCTGCGCACCGCCGAGGATCTGCTCGACGGCTTGCTCGATGTTTCGCGGCTTGATGCCGGCGCGCTGCGACCGGAGATCATCGACTTCGACGTCAACGCCGTGTTGCGCGAACTCGCCGCCCAGCACGCGCCGATCGCCGCCAGCCGCGGCCTGCAGTTGCGCGTGCGCACGCCAGCCAACCCGTTGATAGTGCGCACCGATCGCCGATTGCTGCGCCGGGCGCTGCAGAATTTCCTCGCCAATGCATTGCGCTACACCCGCGACGGCGGCGCGCTGATCGCCGCGCGCGTGCGCGAAGGCGCGGTCGAGTTGCAGGTCTGGGACACCGGCCCGGGCATCTCGCCGCACCACCTCGGCCAGATCTTCGAGGAGTTCCGCCGCTTCGACCATCCCGGCCGTGGTGAGCGCGGGCTTGGTCTGGGCCTGTCGATCTGCCAGCGCATCGCCCGCACCCTCGACCACCCACTGGGCGTGCGTTCGCGGATCGGTGTCGGCAGCGTGTTCGCGATCACCGTGCCGTTCGGTCGTGCGTCGTTCTCCGACCTTGCCGCACCGGCCGCAACCGAACCGCGCTTCGCCGACTCGCTCGCCGGCCTGCGCGTGCTGTGCATCGACAACGACCGCGAGATCCTCGAGGGCATGCGCGCTTTGCTGACACGCTGGAAGGCGGTGACGCTGGTCGCCGCCACCACCGACGAGGCGATCGCCGTGCTCGATGCACTGGGTCCCGGCGAGGCGCCCGATGTCGCGCTGGTCGACTACCACCTGCACGACCGGCTCGACGGCCTCGGCATCATCGACCTGTTGCGCGAGCGTCTCGGTCCCGACCTGCCGGCGGCATTGCTGACCGGCGATGGCAGCGACGCGCTCAAGCACGCCGCGCGCGCGCATCGTTGCCTGGTGCTGACCAAGCCGGTCAAGCCGGCGTCGTTGCGGGCGTTCCTGGCGGCGCAGCGCTAGACGCGGCTACTCCACCCCTTCCGGTGGCAGCGTGATGCTGCCCGGATCCAGTGCCAGCCGGCCGGCGATCAGCACGGCCTGGGTGCGGTTGCTGGCGCCGAGCTTTCGCAGGATCGCGGTGACGTGGGCCTTGACGGTCGCCTCGGAGACGTTGAGTTCGTAGCCGATCTGCTTGTTGAGCAGGCCGCCACCGAGCATCTGCAACACGCGGAACTGTTGCGGGGTGAGGTCGCGCAGGCGCCGCGCCGCATCGTGCTCTTCGGGCCGCGCGGCGGGCGCGTCGAACGCGGCCGCCGGCGCCCACTGGTCACCGTCGAGAACGCTGGCGATCGCCTCGCCGAGGGTCGCGGCGTCGGCCGACTTCGGGATGAAGCCGACCGCGCCGTGATCCAGCGCGCGGCGCATCACCGCCGGTTCCTCGCGCGCCGACACCACCACGATCGGTAGCTGCGGATGCAGCGCGCGCAGGTGCACCAGCGAGCTGAAGCCTTGGGCGCCGGGCATGTTGAGGTCGAGCAGCAGCAGGTCAGCGTCGGGCTCGGCCTCGACCAGTGCATAGAGGGCATCGACGCTGTCGGCTTCGTGCAGTTGCGCGTCCGGCATCACGCGCGCGACCACACCACGCAGGGCTTCGCGGAACAGCGGGTGGTCGTCGGCGATGAGAAGCGTCGGCATCCGGTGCGCGTCAGGGCACGCGGCGCTCCTGCACCAGCGAGTCGACCACCGACGGGTCGGCCAGGGTGCTGGTGTCACCGAGCTGGTCCGGGGCATTCTCGGCGATCTTGCGCAGGATCCGCCGCATGATCTTGCCCGAGCGGGTCTTCGGCAGGCCCGGCGCCCATTGCAGGTGGTCGGGCGCGGCGATCGGGCCGATCTCGGCGCGCACATGCTTGACCAGCTCGGCCCGCAATTCGTCGCTAGGCTGTTCGCCGGCGATCAGGGTCACGTAGGCGTAGATGCCCTGGCCCTTGATGTCGTGCGGGAAACCGACCACCGCGGCCTCGGCGACCTTGTCGTGCGAGACCAGCGCGCTCTCGACCTCGGCGGTGCCGATGCGGTGGCCGGACACGTTGATCACGTCGTCGACCCGGCCGGTGATCCAGTAGTAGCCGTCGGCGTCGCGGCGACAGCCGTCACCGGTGAAGTAGGTGCCCGGGTAGGTCCTGAAGTAGGTGTCGATGAAACGCTGGTGGTCGCCGTAGACCGTGCGCATCTGGCCGGGCCAGGAATCGAGGATCACCAGGTTGCCTTCACCTTCTCCCTCGATCGGGGTGCCGTTGGTGTCGACGATCGCCGGCTGCACGCCGAAGAACGGCAGCGTCGCCGAACCGGGCTTGAGGTCGGTCGCGCCCGGCAACGCGGAAATCAGGATGCCGCCATTCTCGGTCTGCCACCAGGTGTCGACGATCGGGCAACGGCTGTCGCCGACCACTTCGTAATACCAGCGCCAGGCTTCCGGGTTGATCGGTTCGCCAACGCTGCCGAGCAGTCGTAGCGACTGGCGCGAGGTCGCCTGCACCGGGCCTTCGCCCTCGCGCATCAGCGCGCGGATCGCGGTCGGGGCGGTGTAGAAGATCGTGACCTGGTGCTTGTCGATGACCTGCCAGAAACGCGACGCGTCGGGGAACGTCGGCACGCCCTCGAACACCAGCGCGGTGGCGCCGTTGGCCAGCGGTCCGTAGACGGTGTAGCTGTGGCCGGTGACCCAGCCGACGTCGGCGGTGCACCAGTAGACGTCGTCCTCCTTGAGGTCGAACACCGCTTCGTGGGTGTAGCTGACGTAGACCAGGTAGCCGCCGGTGGTGTGCAGCACACCCTTCGGCTTGCCGGTGCTGCCGGAGGTGTAGAGGATGAACAGCGGATCCTCGGCGTTCATGCGCTCGGGCTCGCACTGCGTCGGCTGGTCGTCGACCACGGCGTCGTACCAGCGGTCGCGCGGCATCTGCATGTCGACCGCGGCGCGGGTGTGGCGCACCACCAGCACGGTCTCGACGCTGTTGGTGCCGGGCAGCTTCAGCGCGGCGTCGACGTTGGCCTTGAGCGCGACCTTCTTGCCGGCGCGCAGGCCCTCGTCGGCGGTGATGATCAGCTTGCTGCCGCTGTCGGCGACGCGGTCGGCGATCGAGTTGGCCGCGAAGCCGCCGAACACCACCATGTGCACCGCGCCGATGCGGGCGCAGGCGAGCATCGCGATCGCCGCTTCCGGAATCATCGGCAGGTAGATGGTGACGCGGTCGCCCTTGCCGACGCCAAGCGAGCGCAGCGCGTTGGCGAGCTTGCACACACGCTCATGCAGCTGGCGATAGGTGATCTTCTCGGCCGGCGTATCGGGGCCGTCGGGTTCGAAGATCAACGCGGTCTTGTCTCCGCGGACTTCGAGGTGGCGGTCGAGGCAGTTGACGCTGGCGTTGAGCTCGCCATCGGCGTACCAGCGGATGCGGAAGTCCTTGAGGTCGAAGCTGGTGTCCTTGATCCGGGTCGGTGCCTTCATCCAGTCCAGCCGCTCCGCCACCTTGCCCCAGAACGCATCCGGATCTTCCAGCGATTGCGCGTACAGGCGCTGGTAGTCGTCGCGGGTGTTCCGCGTGTCGGCGGCGAACTCCGGCTTGACCGGATAGGCGGTGGCGGGTTGGTTCATGGCGCACTCCGATGACATTGGCGGGACACGGCCACGCGACGACGGCCGGACATCCAGTGTGCTACATCCGGCGCCCTCGCCCGTGATCGCGCGCCTTAGACCTTGGTCGAACCCACCCGCCTGAACCGGCCCTTCTACGACTAATGGCGAATGGTTGTGCAGTGCGATGCCCGCGCAGGCTCCAGCGGACCGTGCGTCCGACACGGCCATCCATGGGAGGGGAAACGTGTCCAACCGCCACATGTCCAACCACACTCCATCGCCCGCCGCCGCGATCCGCAGGCGACCGCTCGCCGCGGCGCTGCTGGTCGCGCTTGCCCTGCCCGGCTTCGCCTTCGCCCAGACCGCCAAGGAGGCCGAACTCGAGGCCCGGGTGGCCGAGCTGGAGAAAATGGTCCAGCAGCTGGTGTCGCAACAGCAGCCGGCGTCCACCCCCACCGCGGCGCCGCCACCGGCGACCCCGCCCGCGACCGCCGTCGCCGATGGCAAGGCGATCCAGGCCACCACCATCACGCCCTCGGCGAACCCCGGCACCGCCTTCAGCTTCGGCGGGTTCATCAAGCTCGACGCGATGGTCACCGACACCAGCGACGGGCGCATCGCCGACGGGTCCGCCGGCCGGCTGTTCTACGTCCCCAGCACGATTCCGGTCGGAGCCGATGACGCCGAAGGCGGCGATGCCTACACCGACGTGCATGCGCAGTTCTCGCGCTTCTGGCTCGCCGCCGACCACGTCACCGATGCCGGCGACAAGGTCAAGGCCTACATCGAGGCCGACATGTACGGCGGCGGCAGCAACGCGCTGCTCGGCAACGAGACCTCGACCAATACCTATGGCGTGTCCTTGCGCCACGCCTACGTGAGCTGGAACAACTGGCTGGCCGGCCAGACCTGGTCGAATTTCCAGGACACCGCGGCATTGCCGGACACGGTCGACTTCGTCGGCCCGACCGACGGCGTGATCTTCGTGCGCCAGGCCCAGTTGCGCTACACCAGCGGCCCGTGGTCGTTCTCGCTTGAGAACCCGCAGACCACCGTCACCCCGTACCTGTCCGGTGGCCCGCGCTTCAACAGCGGCGACAACATCGCTCCCGACGCGACGGCACGCTGGATCACCAAGGGCGACTGGGGCCACTTCACCGTCGCGGGCCTGCTGCGCCAGTTCAAGGCCGGCGAGGAGACCGCCAGCGGCGGCGCGCTCAGCGCATCGGGCAAGTTCAACCTCGGCGCCAACGACGACATCCGCTACGCGATCAATGGCGGCAGTGGCATCGGCCGCTACCTTGCGTTCGGAATGGGCACCGACGTGGTGCAGGATGTCGACGGCGACCTGGAGGCACTGGACGGCTATGGCGGCTATGTCGCCTGGCGCCATGTGCTGAGCCCGAAGCTGCGCGGCAACCTGATGTACTCCGCCGCGCACTTCGACAACGACGTCGGCCTGATGAGCCAGGGCGTGACCGAACGCGCGCACTCGCTGCGCGCCAACCTCATCTACTCGCCGTTCTCCAAGCTCGACATCGGCGCGGAGCTGAGCTTCGGCCAGCGCTTCCTCGAGGACGACCGCGAGGGCGACCTGAGCCGCCTGCACACCACCGTCAAGTACAGCTTCTGACCACCAGCTTCTGATCGCCAGCTTCTAACCCAGCGAAGGGGAACCACCTCATGTCCAGTGTCAGCACATCCGCCGGAGTCACGCCGGCCCCTCTGTCCCAGAGCCACAAGAAGGTCATCTTCGCGTCCAGCCTGGGCACCGTGTTCGAGTGGTACGACTTTTATCTCTACGGCTCGCTCGCGGCGATCATCGCGTCGCAGTTCTTCAGCGGGGTCAACGAGACGACCGGCTTCATCTTCGCCCTGCTTGCGTTCGCCGCCGGCTTCGCGGTGCGGCCGTTCGGCGCGATCGTGTTCGGTCGCGTCGGCGACATGATCGGACGCAAGTACACCTTCCTGGTCACCATCGTGATCATGGGCATCTCGACGTTCATGGTCGGCGTGCTGCCCAGCTACGCCAGCATCGGCATCGCCGCGCCGATCATCCTGATCGTGCTGCGGATGTTGCAGGGCCTGGCGCTCGGCGGCGAATACGGCGGCGCGGCGACCTATGTCGCCGAGCACGCGCCCAACGGCAAGCGCGGCCTGTACACCAGCTTCATCCAGACCACCGCGACGGTCGGCCTGCTGCTGTCGCTGGTGGTGATCCTCGGCGTGCGCGAAGTGCTCGGGGTCGAGGCGTTCAACGACTGGGGCTGGCGCCTGCCGTTCCTGCTGTCGATCGTGCTGCTGGGCGTGTCGGTGTGGATCCGCATGCAACTCAGCGAGTCGCCGCTGTTCCAGGAGATGAAGGACCAGGGCAAGCTGTCGAAGGCGCCGATCACCGAGAGCTTCTTCTCGAAGAACGGCCGCATCGTGTTGCTCGCCCTGCTGGGTGCGACCGCGGGCCAGGCGGTGGTCTGGTACACCGGCCAGTTCTACGCGATGTACTTCCTCACGCAGTCGCTGAAAGTCGACCCGACCACCACCTGGTTGCTGATCGGCGGCGCGCTGGTGATCGGCACGCCGTTCTTCGTGTTCTTCGGCTGGCTCAGCGACCGCATCGGGCGCAAGAAGATCATCATGGCCGGCTGCCTGATCGCCGCGCTGACCTACATCCCGCTGTTCCAGGCGCTGACCCACTACGCCAACCCGGGCATCGAGGAGGCCAGCGCAAACCATTCGGCGGTGGTGATCGCCGATCCGGACACCTGCAACTTCCAGTTCGATCCGGTCGGCAAGAAGCAGTTCACCAGCTCCTGCGACATCGCCACTGCGGCGCTGGCCAAGGCGGGCGTGCCGTACGACGTGCAGGACGCGCCGGCCGGCACCGTCGCCACGGTGATGATCGGCGACACCGAGATCGCCAGCTACGAAGCCACCGGCCTGGCCAAGGACGAAGCCGCCGCACAGTCGGCGACGTTCAACGCCGCGCTGAAGCCAACCCTGGTCAGCGCCGGTTATCCGGAGAAGGCCGACCCGGCGCGAATCAACAAGCCGATGGTGCTGGCGATCCTGGCGTTGCTGGTGATCTACGTGACCATGGTCTACGGGCCGATCGCGGCGTGGCTGGTCGAACTGTTCCCGACCAAGATCCGCTACACCTCGATGTCGCTGCCGTACCACATCGGCAACGGCTGGTTCGGCGGCTTCCTGCCGACCATCTCGTTCGCCTTGGTCGCGGCCACCGGCAACATCTACTACGGCCTGTGGTACCCGATCGTGATCGCGCTGATGACGTTCGTGATCGGCTCGCTGTTCCTGCGCGAGACCTACAAGGTCGACATCACCAAGTAACAGGAATGCCCCACGTCGATGCAGTAAGGACAACGCCGGCCCCGTGCCGGCGTTGTCCTTTGCGCACGTCTTAACTTCCACGTAACCGGCGCTGCAAACAGCTCAACTACCATCCGGCGCGTCGTCCACGTGACCACGGTCGAACCGACCGGATCGAAGGAGAGCCGTTGCGCCTGTCCAGCTCCGATGCCACCGCAGCCGCGGACCCGCTCGACGTCGCGATCATCGGCGGTGGCGCGGCCGGTCTACTTGCGGCGATCCACCTACTGCGCGCCAGCGAGGGACGCATCCGCCTGTGCGTGGTCGAGCCGCGCGCGCTGCTCGGCGAGGGCGCGGCCTATTCCACCCGCGACCCTGCGCACCTGCTCAATGTCCCGGCCGGCGGCATGAGCGCGTTCGGCGACGATCCCGATCATTTCGTCCGCCACCTGCAGGCGTCAGGCGCGACGCCGGCGATCGATGGCGACGCTGTCGCGCGGAGATACGTGCCGCGGCTGGAGTACGGCAACTACCTGCGCGCCACGCTGGGCGGGCAGGTCGCACTCGGGTCGGTGCACGTGCGCGACGCTGCCGTCGACGTGACCGGTTCCGCGCCCCATTCGATCCGGCTCGGTTCGGGACGGATCCTGCATGCCGATGCGGTCGTCATGGCGACGGGTAACCTCCCCCGGTCGCTGGCGGCGACCCGTTCATGCACGAATGCGGCAGCAATCATCAATGCCTGGGACTACGAGGCAATCGCGACGATCCCGGCGGACGCGGACGTCTGCATCATCGGCGCCGGCTTGAGCATGGCCGACGCCGCGGTCAGCCTTGCCGGCCAGCGGCACCGCGGCCGGATCACCGTGCTGTCGCGCCATGGCCTGATGCCGCTGGCGCATGCCGCCAGCCGTGGCCCGGCCGCGGACGTCGACGGACTGCTCGCGCTCGGCGTACGTGAACGGATGCGCGCCATCCGCGCGTCGGCAAAGTCCGGCATGGGAGACGGCGCGCCCTGGCAGTGGACGATGGACGGCCTGCGTCCGCACGGCCAACGGTTTTGGCGGAGCCTGGACGACGACGAACAACGTCGCTTCCTGCGCCACGTACAGCGCTACTGGGACATCCACCGGCACCGCATCGCCCCGGAGGTTGCCATCGGGATCGACGCGCTGCGGCAGTCGCGACAGTTGACCGTGCACGCCGGCCGGGTCGCAGCGATCGACAGCGGACCGACCGGCTTCGACGTGGCATGGCGCCCACGAGGCATCGCCACGACGAAACACATGCGGGTGCAACGCGTGATCGCGTGCGCCGGCATCGAGACCCGGCTGCAGTACATGCCCAGTCCGTTGCTGGCGGCATTGGCCGCGCGTGGAACGATCACGCCGGATCCGCATGAACTGGGCCTGGCGGTCGATGATGCCGGCGCGCTGGTTTCCGCCGCCGGCATCCCGCAGCCGCGCCTGCTGGCCATCGGCAGCGCGCGCATCGGCCACGACTGGGAAGCCACCGCCATCCCGGAGTTGCGTGCGCAGGCCGCGGCGATCACTGAACGTTTGATCGGCGCGGCGGCCGGACCGCCGGGCGTTACCGCGACTCGTCGGAAGACGCCTTCAAGCGGCCCGCGATGGCAGCCCCACCAATAACCTGGAGCGCGCTGCCGCCAGACCCGACCTGGGGTGCACTTCCAGAGCCCACTTCGGGTGCGCTGCCGGAGCCCAGCTTCTGGCGATGCGTCGCGGCGGCCGTGACCTGGCCTCCGGTTCCGCTCAGGTCGAGCGCCACCAGCCGGCCGTCGCTGGCATCGCCACCGGTCGTGATGAACAGGAAGTGGCCCGACAACGCCAATTGCCCGGGCTGGTCGTGGCGCCAGATCGACTGTCGCGTCGCCAGGTCCACCGCATGGACCGCGGCGTCGGTGCTGACCAGCAGGACGTCGTCGGTCACGATGATGTTGTGCAGGAACACGCTGTCGCCCTGGCCGGATGCGGGGCTCCAGCTCCACAACACGGCCCCGTTGGTTTCGTCGATCGCATCGACTCGCATGCCGTCGTTGCTGGCCGCATAGACGATGCCATCGGCCACTGCGGGGTCGGTGTCGTAGGTACGGAGCGTCGTCCATTCGCGCTGCCTGGACCCGACATTGAAGCTGGACAGCACGCGTCCGCCAGCGTCGCCCGACCGCGAGCGGACAATCACGTTGCCGTGCCCGCCGATGACCGCGGCGCCCTCATAGGAAGCGAAGTTGCCGCTCGCGGCGGTGTCGAGAATCGAGCCCAGGTGGAGGCCCGTCGCCCGCTCCCAGATCTCCAGGCTCGTTCCTGAATAGTGGAAGACGTGCGTTTGGTCCACGGCCGGCGCATACAGCTCGGTGTCGGCCGTCGCGCCGTTCCACAGCGGCGCACCGGCCCGATCGAACGCGTAGACACCGCCGTCGAGACCGCCGTTGGTGTAAATCGCATTGTCGTACACGGTCGGGGCAAGCAGTTCATACCACTGGCTGTCGAATGGGCTGCCAAATACCTGCTCGCCATTGTCGGTGCGCAACGCCCGGAGCACGGCGCTGCCGTGTCCGGTGGTGGCGACATACACCCGGTCGCCGCTGACGGCCGGGGGATTGAAATTGCAGGTGCCGGCGAATTCACGACTCCAGCGGACCGCACCGCTCAAGCCGTCGAGCGCATGCAGGGTGGCCGTGCAGTAGCGGGCTTCGGTGGCGACGTACACCGATCCGTTGCCTGTCGCCACCGGGTTGATGGCGGGCAGCGACGCGTCTTCGGGGTCGGCCGGCCATTCCCATGCCACCACCGGCCGGGACCGGCCGAGCTGGACCGGTACATGACCCGTATGGGACGCGTTGCCCTGCATCGTTTGCCAGGCCGGCTCCAGTTTCGTCGATGCTTGCGGCGGCGGGGGTGACGGGGGCGGAGAGGTCGGCGGCGGCGCTGTCGGGTTGCCCGGGGTCGGTGATTGCACGGATTCGGATTCGGGCTCGGTTCCGCCACCACCACCGCCGCCGCAGGCCACCAGCACCACGGAAAGGCACATGCCGCCGAGCATGCGTTTCGCATTGTTGACACATCTTCTCAAAGCACTACCGCCCGGACCCGCGCCCAAGCCCTCCATGAAACACAGGGGCGCAATCTGACCATCTGTGCCATGTGCGAACCCGGATCGGAGTCCCAGTTGCGGCATGCGCCGCAGGGACGCGTGTCCGTTCTTCGACGCCGGTCGATGATGAATGTGGGACGACGTCTACTGCGGCGGTGCGGCCAGCTCGCGGGCGTCGAGAACGCCATCGTGGTTGAGGTCCTGGCGGCGGAAGGCCTCGGCCAGTGACTCGCGGTGCCCGGCCAGGGTGACCGGGCGACCGCGACCGCCGGGCAGTTCCTCCGGGTCCAGCACATCGTTGCGGTCCAGGTCCATGCGCTCGAAGGCGTGACCCATCCATTGCTGGTATTCGGCCAGGGCGACGCGGCCGTCGGCGTCGGTGTCCATCCGCCGCAGGTAATCGCCGGTGTCGCGGACCTGTGCCCACGCCGCGCCGAACGGCGTGACCGCGAGCGCCGCAACCAACGCGACGAGGTTCATCGCGGCGGGCCGGTCAAACCCGCGCCGGCACCAGCGCGTAGCCTTTCAGCCGCGCCGAGAACTGCTGCAAGGCCTGGTTGCCGCTGGCCTCGGCCTCGTCGCACCAGGCGCGCAACTTCGCCAGCGTGGTCTGGGCGTCGTGCGAACGGTCGTCGAGCACCTGCTGCAGGCGCTGGCGGTACTCGGCCAGGGTCGCCATCTTCGGACGCTCCTCCAGCCACGCCTGCAGGCGCGCGCGGCGGGCGTCGTCGAGCCAGCGGCCGCCATCGGCCAGCGCCTTGCGCAGCTTGCGCGGCAACTTGTCGTCGCTGGCGCGCAGGGTCGGCAGGGTGACCTTGCGGTAGTAGTCGGTCATCGCCTGGAAGCGGATCGCCAGCAGCGCCTTGAGGGTCTCGCCGTCGGGCATGGCGATGTTCGGGCGCACGTCCAGGGTCGGCGCGACGCGCAGCACCTTGGCCAGCTTCACCGCCTGCAGCAACTTGATGACGCTCCAGCCGATGTCGAACTCGAACCTGCGCAGGGCGAACTTGGCCGAGCTCGGGAACGCGTGGTGGTTGTTGTGCAATTCCTCGCCGCCAATCCACACGCCCCACGGGGTCAGGTTGGTTGCGGTGTCGGTGGTCTCGAAGTTGCGGTAGCCCCACCAGTGGCCGAGGCCATTGACCACGCCGGCGGCCCAGAACGGGATCCACGCCATCTGCAGCGCCCACATCGCCACGCCGGCGAAACCGAACAGGCCGAAGCTGATGAACAGCAGCAGGGTCGGTCCCATCGTCGGCCAGCGCGAGTAGAGGTTGCGCTCGATCCAGTCGTCCGGGCAGCCCTTGCCGTATTTCTCGATCGACTCGCGGTCGGCGCGCGCCTCGCGGTACAGCTCGACGCCGCGCCAGAACACGGTCTTGATGCCCTTGATCTGCGGGCTGTGCGGGTCCTCCTCGGTCTCGCACTTGGCGTGGTGCTTGCGATGGATCGCCGCCCACTCGCGGGTGATCATCGAGGTGGTCAGCCAGGTCCAGAAGCGGAAGAAATGCGCCAGCACCGGATGGAAGTCGACCGCGCGATGCGCCTGGCTGCGGTGCAGGTACAGCGTCACCGAGAGGATGGTGAGCTGGGTCGCGACCAGGAAGTAGATGGCCAACGTGCCGAAACCGGCCTGCAGCACGCCGCCGGCGAGGAAATCGAGCAGGGAAGAAAACATGTACGGGTGACTCCGGGAAAATGCGGATGAACCTGCAACCGCGGATTGGCGACTCGACTACGAACCCCCGCGATACGCCGAGCGACTGCCCGACCATGATGCCACCGTACCCGGCTGTTCACCCGGGTATGGGCGGGATTTGTGATCGGGTCGTTCAGTGACGTCGTCGTCCGGTAATGGGGCCGTTCCGCGATCCGTGCAAGCCCCGGTCGCCGCGCCCGCCGCTAAGCTTGACCGATGCCCGAGCTGCCCGAAGTCGAAACCACGCGCCGCGGCCTCGCCCCGCACCTGACCGGCCGTCGCGTGCTCGCCGCGACCCTGCGCCGGGCCGACCTGCGCTGGCCGATCGCACCCGAGATCGAAACCGTGCTGCCGGGCCGACGGATCGAGGCGGTGCGGCGTCGGGCCAAATACCTGCTGCTCGACACCGACGACGGCAGCGCCCTGCTGCACCTGGGCATGTCCGGCAGCCTGCGGGTGCTGCCGGCCGCCACCGCGCTGCGCGCGCACGACCATGTCGACCTGCTGCTCGAGGATGAACGGGTGCTGCGCTTCAACGATCCGCGCCGCTTCGGCTGCCTGCTGTGGCAGCCGCCGGGCCAGATCCACCCGCTGCTCGCCGGGCTCGGCCCGGAGCCGTTGTCGGACGCCTTCGACGGCGACCGCCTGTTCGCCCTGAGCCGCGGCCGCAGCGTGCCGGTGAAGAATTTCCTCATGGACCAGTCGGTGGTGGTCGGGGTCGGCAACATCTATGCCGCCGAAGCGTTGTTCGCCGCCGGCATCGCGCCGCTGCGACCGGCCGGCAAGGTCTCCCGCGAACGCTACGCGCGGCTGGCCGCGGGGGTGCGGCGGATCCTCGCCCAGGCGATCGACCGCGGCGGCACCACCTTGCGCGATTTCATCAGTCCCGACGGCGCGCCGGGCTACTTCGAACAGGAGTTGTCGGTCTACGGTCGCGGCGGCCTGCCGTGCCCGCAATGCCGGCGGCCGTTGAAGCAGGTCCTGATCGGCCAGCGCGCAAGCGTATGGTGCAGCCATTGCCAACGCTAGGCGGGCCGTCCCGGCCGGAATCTGTGAGTTGCGTCTCATCTGAACGCGTTATAGTCCGGGCAATTGCCTGGGGTCACGAAGGCGGGGACACGGATGGCTGACAGCGGCGACATCACCCAACTGCTGGATGCAGCGCGCGACGGCGACCGCGGCGCCCTCGACCGGGTGCTGGCCACGCTGTACCAGGAACTGCACACGATGGCCCGGCGTCAGCTCGCCGGCCAGCACGGACAGACCCTGGACGCCACCGCGCTGGTCCACGAGGCCTACCTCAAGCTGGCCGGCCGCGGCGAGGCAAAGTTCGACGACCGCGCGCACTTCTTCGCCTATGCCGCCTCGGCGATGCGCTCGGTGGTGGTCGACTACGCGCGCCAACGGCTCGCGCAGAAGCGCGGGGGCGACCTGCACCGGGTCACCGACCTGCCCGAGGACCTCGAGGGCGGCCTGCGCCTGGATGAGGAGATGCTCAGCCTCGACAGCGCACTGACCAAGCTTGCCGCGGTCGATGCGCGGCTGGCCCAGGTGGTCGAGCTGCGTTATTTCGCCGGTCTCTCGGAACTGGAAATCGCCGCGCTGCTGGAGCGCTCCGAGCGCAGCATCCGTCGCGACTGGCAGAAGGCCCGGCTGTTCCTGCTGGCGTCGCTGAAACACTAGCGGAGGCCGTCGCCGACCGATGGACACCGCGCGCTGGCAACGGCTGTCCCCGCTGCTCGACGAGGTGTTCGAGCTGGACCCCGCCGCGCGCGCGCAGCGGCTGCGCGAACTGCGCCGGGACGATCCCGAACTGACCCGCGAGCTGGAAGCATTGATCGCGCTGGAGGAAGGCAGCGAGAGCTTCCTGTCCGAGCCGGTGGTCAACCCGCACCGCGGCCCGCTGCCCGGCGGCGAGGTCGGCCCGTACCGACTCGAACACCTGCTCGGCGAAGGCGGCATGGGCCAGGTCTGGCTGGCGGTGCGCGCCGACGGCCTGTACCAGCGCCGGGTCGCGCTGAAGCTGTTGCGCCCCGGTCTGGCCGACACCAACCTGCGCCTGCGCTTCACCCGCGAACGGCAGATCCTGGCCCGCCTCGCCCATCCGCACATCGCCCGCCTGCTCGATGCCGGCGTCAGCGCCGACGGCCTGCCCTACCTGGCGCTGGAATACGTCGACGGCGCCCCGATCACCGACTACTGCCGCGACCACGACATTCCGCTGGCGACCCGGCTGCAGATGTTCGAACAGATCTGCGACGCGGTCAGCCATGCCCACGCCAACCTGATCGTCCATCGCGACCTCAAGCCGTCCAACATCCTGGTGACCCCGGCCGGCGACGTGCGCCTGCTCGACTTCGGCATCGCCAAGCTGCTCGACACCGAGGCCGCGCCGGAGCAGACCCGCACCGGCGTGCGCACCTTCACCCTGCACTACGCCGCGCCCGAGCAGATCCGCGGCGAGCCGGTCACCACCATGACCGACGTCTACTCGCTCGGGGTGGTGCTGTACGAACTGCTGACCGACGCCAAGCCCTACCGGCTCAAGCGCGACAGCGACGCGGCGTGGGAGGAGGCGATCCTCTCGCACGATCCGGCGCGGCCGTCGCAGGCGGTGCTGCATGCGGACGACGGCACGACCACTCGAGAACGCGAGCGCGGGCGTGATCGCGAGCGCGACCGCACGCCCGATCCCGGCGCCGTGCGCCGACGTGCACGGGCGCTGGCCGGCGATCTCGACAACATCGTGCTGAAGGCGCTGTCGAAACCGCCCGAACAGCGCTACCCGTCGGTCGAGGCGCTGGCCCAGGACCTGCAACGCTACGGTTCCGGCCGCCCGGTGCACGCGAGGGCGCAAAGCTGGTCCTACCGCTTCGGCAAATACCTGCGGCGGCATCGCTGGCCGCTGGCGAGCGGCACCCTGGCGACGTTGGTGCTGACCGCCGCGCTCGGCGTGGTCGCCTGGCAGGCGCGCGAGGCGGTGCGCGAGGCCACGCGCGCGCAGGCGATGCAGGACTTCATGGTCGGCGTGTTCGAAGGCGCCGGCGGCACCCGCGACGGCGAGCCGCTCGACCTGCGCGAGCTGCTGGCGAGCGCGGTGGAACGCGGCGAGCGCGAGCTGGCACGACAGCCACGCGCGCTGGCCGAAATGCTCGGGGTGATCGCGCGACTGCGCACCGGCCTGGGCGATTACGCCGAGGCCAAGCTCCTGCTCGACCGCCAGGCGACGCTGATCGGCCGCGCCGATACCGCGCCGGCCAGCCTGCGACTGGAGTCGCTGACCCAGCGCGGGCGGGTGCTGCGCCTGCTCGGCAACCCGTCCGCCTGCATCACGCTGCTGCAGCCGGAGCTCGCCTCCGCGCGCCGCGAGCAGGCACAACTGCCGCCGCAGGTCACCGAGTTCTATTCGCAACTGGGCCGCTGCCGTCGCGCCCACGGCGAACGCCAGGGCGCGCGGCAGCTGTTCGAACGCTCGCTGGCGATCCGCCGCGAAAACGGTTCCGACCGCGTCGGCGAAGTCGAAAACCTGATGGACCTGGCCGGCCTGCACGCCGATGTCGGCCAGACCGGCACCGCCCTGGCCGATTTCGAGGCCGCGCGCGAGCGCCTGCGGCGCGAAGCCGGCGACCGCCATCCGTTGCTGATCGACATCGATCGCAACATCAGCCGCCTGCTGCGCGCCCGCGGCGATCTCGCCGGCGCCGAGGCCGAGCTGGGCGACGCCCTGGCGATCAGCCGGGAGGTGCATGGCACCGCCCACGCGACGACGTTCGCGGTGAAGCGCCAGCTCGCGACGATCCATGTCGATCAGGGCCGGCACGCGCAAGCCGAGGCCGAACTGCAGGAGAACCACCGTCGACTTGCCAGCCGGCTCGGCCCCCGGCATGCCGCACTGGCCGCCAGCCATCGCGCACTCGGGCTGGTGCAGTGGCAGCGCGGCGACACCGACGCCGCGCTGGATTCGCTGCGGCAGGCGCTGGCGATCCGGCGCGCCGGCGGCGACGACGCCGCCGTCGCCAATGCGCTGCTCGACCTGGCCTCGGTCCTGCACGCCAGCGGTCGTCCCGGCCAGGCCCGGCCGTTGCTGCTGGAGGCCATGACGCTGCAGAACCGGCACCATGGCGCGTCATCGGCGGTACTCGGCGAGACCGAGCGTCGGCTCGGCGAGGTCGAGATCGCGCTGGGCCGCACCGAAGCCGGGCTTGCGCGTCTCAAACACGCGCTGGAGCGGCTGCGCGCGGGCTATGGCAACGACCACCCGCGCAGCCGTCGCGCCGAGCTGGCGCTGGCCTACCAGCGCGCGCTGAACAACGCCGGCGAGGACCTGGCGACGATTTCGCTGGCACAGCTGGACGCGCTGGCCGAGCTGCCGCAGGACGACCTGGAATTGCGCGAGGTCGCCTGGCGCGCCCGTGCCTACGCGATCCAGTTGCGCTGCTACGGTCCGCAGCGGGTCCAGGCGCTGCAACAGCTGCAACGGCTCGATGGCCAGCTGCGCCAGCGCCAGCCCGAGGGTGGCGTGGTCAGCCGCGATGTCGCCGCGATCCGCACCGGATGCAAAGCCGACGCAACCGGCCCGCGCGCCGTCGCCGGCGATTGACGCGAGCCGCGGCTACAACGGCAGCGGCGGCTGCAACGGCGCGATCGTGCCTTCGCCGCGCATGACCTTCTTGTACTCGCGACGCGACACCGACAGGTAACGCTCGTTGCCGCCGATCTCGACCTGCGGACCGTCGCGCACCGCGCGCCCCTGCGCGTCGACGCGCATGTTCATCGTCGCCTTGCTGCCGCTGTGGCAGATAGTCTTGATCTCGCTGATCTCGTCGGCCCAGGCGAGCAGGTACTGGCTGCCCTCGAACAGCTCGCCGCGGAAGTCCGTGCGCAGCCCGTAGCACAGCGCCGGAATGCCGAGCGCGTCGACCACCTCGGTCAGCTGCCAGACCTGCGGCTTGCGCAGGAACTGGGCCTCGTCGACCAACACGCAATGCAGGCGCCCGTGCGCGGCGATGTCGGCCTGCACCAGCGCCTGCAGGTCCTGCTCCGGGGCGAACGCGATCGCATCCGCGCTCAACCCGATCCGCGACGCCACCGTGCCGCGCCCGGCGCGGTCGTCCAGTTGCGGCGCCAGGATCGCCACCCGCATGCCCCGCTCGCGGTAGTTGTAGGCCGATTGCAGCAGGGTCGTGGTCTTGCCGGCGTTCATCGCCGAATAATAGAAATAGAGCTTCGCCATCGGCGCAGTCTAGCGCCGGCGCCCGGGCTGTCACGGGCGATCGCCCCGCTAGAATGGCCGGTCGCAGTCCCCGGTCCTGTCCTTCCCGATGCACGGTCTCAACCCCCCCCAACACGCCGCGGTCGAGCACATCGACGGCCCCCTGCTGGTGCTCGCCGGCGCCGGCAGCGGCAAGACCCGGGTGATCGTCGAGAAGATCGCGCACCTGATCGCGTCGGGCCGGATGCCGGCCAGGCGCATCGCCGCGATCACCTTCACCAACAAGGCCGCCAAGGAGATGCGCGAGCGCGTCGCCAAGCGGATCAAGGGCGACGCGGCCGAGGGACTGACGGTCTGCACGTTCCACGCGATGGGGCTGCGGATCCTGCAGATCGAGCACGAGAAACTCGGCCTGCGCCGCGGTTTCTCGATCTTCGACAGCGACGATTCCGCCGCACAGATCAAGGACCTGCTCGGCACCGGCGCCAAGAACGACGCGCTCGACAACGTGCGCAACCTGATCTCGCGCGCCAAGAACGCCGGGCTGTCGCCGGAACAGGCGATGGCCGAGGCGCGCAGCGCGCGCGAGATCGACGCCGCCACCATCTACGCGCTGTACCAGGCGCGGCTGGCGACGTTCAACGCGGTCGACTTCGACGACCTGATCCGGCTGCCGGTGCAACTGCTGGAATCCGACCACGACTGCGCGCTGGGCTGGCGCGAGCGCATCGGCTACCTGCTGGTCGACGAGTGCCAGGACACCAACGACGCCCAGTACCGGCTGTTGAAGGCATTGGCCGGCGAACGCGGGCTGTTCACCTGCGTGGGCGACGACGACCAGTCGATCTACGCCTGGCGCGGCGCCAACCCGGACAACCTGTTGGAGCTCGGCAAGGACTACCCGGCGCTGAAGATCGTCAAGCTGGAGCAGAACTACCGCTGCTCCAACCGGGTGCTGCGCGCGGCCAATGCGCTGATCGCCAACAATCCGCACGAGCACCCCAAGACCCTGTGGAGCGAGCAGGCCGACGGCGAACGCATCCGCATCTGGGAGTGCCGCGACGCCGCCCACGAAGCCGAGAAGGTCGCCGCCGAAATCCACTTCATCGCCACCGCCAAACAGGCGCCGTGGAGCGACTTCTGCATCCTGTTCCGCGGCAACTTCCAGTCGCGCGCGCTGGAGAAGGCGCTGCAGCTGCTGCGGGTGCCGTACCACCTGTCGGGCGGCACCGCGTTCCTCGAACGCGGCGAGGTCAAGGACGCGCTGGCGTGGCTGCGGCTGGTCGCCAATCCCGACGACGACGCGGCGTTTTTGCGTGCGGTGACTTCGCCGAAACGCGAAGTCGGGGCGACCACGCTCGCCAAGCTCGCCGAACTGGCCCAGCGCGCGGGGATGCCGATGTCGCGCGCGGCCGAATCGGTCGGCGCGCTCAAGCAGCTGAGCCCACGCGCCGGTAACGCGCTCGACGGTTTCGTCGGCATCGTCCGCGGCCTGCGCAAGGATGCGGCGCGGCTCAGCCCGGCCGAGCTGGTCCGCGAACTGGCCTCCCGCTCCGGCCTGCTGCAATCGATCCGCGCCCAGTGCAAGGACGAAGCCGGCTTCCAGCGCCGCAAGCAGAACCTGGAGGAACTCGCCGACTGGTTCGACGGCGGCAAGGGCGCGGGGCCGGGCGAGCTGGCTGCGCAACTCGCGCTGCTGTCGCACGCCGACAAGGGTGAGGCCGGCAACCAGGTGCGGCTGATGAGCCTGCACGGCGCCAAGGGCCTGGAGTTCCGCTACGTGTTCATCGTCGGCGTCGAGGACGGCACCCTGCCGCACGAGGCCAGCATCGAGGAAGGCCGGATCGACGAGGAGCGCCGGCTGCTGTACGTCGGCATCACCCGCGCCAAGGAACAGCTGTGGCTGTCGCATTCCAGACAGGCGCAGAAATGGGGCGACACCTTGCGGCTGAAGCCGAGCCGGTTCTTCGAGGAGTTGCCGGCCGACGAGATCCAGCGCGACGGCGCTGACCCGGTCGCCGATGCGGCACGCAAGCAGGAACGGGCGAGCGCCGGACTGGCCGCGATCAGGGCGCTGCTCGAAAGCTGATCCTCCGCGCGAATGCACCCGGGCGACGCGCAAAGGCAGCGGCGCCACAAACAGCAGGGGCGACCGAAGTCGCCCCTGCCTTGCCTCACTGCGATGTCGCTCAGAACTGCAGCGACCACCGCAGGTTGACGCCGTGGTCACGCGCCTCGTCGGCGTACTGGCCGCTGTAGTTCAGCTCCAGCAGGCTGCGCGGGCTGAGCCACGCGGCGACGCCGGTTTCCAGCACGGTCGAGCTCTCCGCCATCGGCGCGCCGGCGACGGTGAACGCCTGCGCCCCGCTCCAGTTCGCCTGGGCGGTCGACACCAGGTCGCCATTGGCATGGCGCCAGCCGAGGCCGCCACGCAGGTGCAACCAGTCGGCCGCCTGCTGCGAGCCGGACAGGCCCAGGTCGAAGCGCACGCCGATCGTCGACAGCAGGGTCGCGGTGTCGGACCCGGCCACTTCGAGCGCGGTGCTGCCGCCGGACTCGCCGAAACCGTCGCTGTCGACTTCGACGTGGGCAACCTGCGCGTACGGCACCAGCGTCCAGCGGTCCCCGCCGAACCGGTAGGCGCCTTCGAGGAACGCCTGGGTGCTGCTGGCGTCGTAGTCGGCGACCAGGGTCTGGGCGACGTCGGCGAACGCGACGCGGCGCTCGCTGTCGACCTGGTGGCTGGCGTGGCTCACGCCGGCGCGCAGCGACAGGTCACCCCAGTGGTTGCCGGCGTAGACGCCGAGGTGACGGCTGTCGACATCGGCCGACGAGGCGCGCGACGGCACCCCGAGGTCGGTGCGACCGGTGCCGCCGAGCGCGCCGATGCTCCAGCCGCCGGCAAAGCGATGGTCGACGCCGACCAGCACGCCGCCGCCGTTGCGGTCGACTTGCCCGGCGTTGCCATCACTGCGCAGGGTGCCGCCGCTGCCATAGGCCTGGGCCCACGCCGCGGTGACGGCTTCGCCATCGTTCACCGGCGACAGCTGCGGCTGCGCGCGGTCGAGCGCGGCTTCGCGCACCTGCCGGCTGTCCTCGAGCAAGGCGCTGCGGGTGCTGGCGTGCAGTTCGCCACCGAGCGCATCGAACGCCGCCACCGCCTGCTCCGGGAACAACTGGGTCAGGGTCAGCAACAGCGGGTTGCTGTCGGCCAGGGCATCAGCCGATGCCGCCACCGCACGCTGGTTGCGCGTCTGCGCGGCCTCGGCCAACGCCATGCCACGGGCGACGTCGAGCATCACGGCGTTGCTGCCATAGCCCAGGTCGAACGCCAGGAACGGCGAGATCAGCGACGCGTCGATTGCGTCGAACTGTCCGGTGATGCCGCCGTCGGCGGCGAGGATGTCGTAGCTCTGGCCCAGCAGGTACTCGCCCGGCGCCTGCACCACGCGAACGGTGCCGCCGAGCAGGTTCGCAACGCCGGTGACCTGCAGGTGGTCGGAGGCATCCGGCGGCGCGATCTCGGCGACATACACCGACTCCGCCAGTTGGGTGTAGTCGCCGTCCACGGTCAGCGTGCCCAGCGAGTTGCCCGGCGCGAGCGTGCCCGCCATGACGGTGGTGCCGACGCGGCCGTGGCCACCGAGGGTGCCGCCGGCGTTGACCGTGAGCTCGCCGCTGTGGATGCCGTCGACAGTCAGCTGGCCGCCGTTGACGGTGACCGCATTGGCCAGGCTGCCGCTGTCGGCGACCAGCGCCCAGCCACCTTCGACGAAGGTGTCGCCGAGGCGGTTGGCGCCGGTCAGTTCGAGCACGCCGTCGTTGACGGTGAGGCCGCCGAAGCTGTTGTCGCCGCTCAGGCGCAGCCAGCCGATACCGGACTTGCCGAGCCGGCCGGGACCGCCGATGTCGTTGGTCCAGTCGTCCCAGGCGAGGCCTTCCCAGACCTTGGCGCCACCGGCGTGCTGGTTCATCACCACGTCGGTGTCGACGCGGATCTGGCCCGGGCCTTCGATCGCCTTCTTCAGGTCGACCAAGCCCCAGCCGTAGATCTCGTCGACGCCGGCCGCGCCGAGGTCGGTCGCGGTGGTCAGCATGACGTCGCGGACCTGGGCGTTGTCGAGGTAAGGGAAGCGTTCCATCAGCAGCGCCAGCGCGCCGGTCACGTGCGGCGCCGCCATCGAGGTGCCGGTCATGTAGCCGTAGCCATACTCCGGGTTCTGCGCGGTGATGTCGTAGCCGATGAAGTTGCCGGCCTCGTCATACAGCAACTCACCCTCGATCTCGCCGCCGACCACGGTCGAGGCGATGTCGGTGCCGGGTGCGGTGATACACCAGTTGGCGCTCAGGCCGCAGATGCTGGAGCTGGGGTCGATCACGCCGCCGGCGTTGATGTTGACCACGCTGAGCCAGTACGGCTCGGCTTCGCTCACCCAGCGCGGCAAGGTGGCATAGATGCCGGCGATCTCGCCGTAGGCGTTGCCGGCGGCGAAGACCTGGATCATCTTGTCGTTGACCGACGGGTCGGTATAGGTGGCGAAGTACTCGGCCACGCCGGGGCTGTTGTACAGCGCATCCATGTCGAACGCGGTGGTCGGTTCGCTGCTCAGGCCCCAGCTGTGGTTGATCGCGCGCACGCCGTGCGCGGCCATCTGCTGGTACATGCTGGCGACCGCGGCACTGTCGGGGCCGGTGGCGTAGGACTGGCCGCCCGGCTGGCCAATCATGGCGAACAGGTCCGCGTAGCTGTTGGAGAACAGCCGCGCAACGCTGAGGTCGGCATTGAAGCCGACCCCATGGGTACCGTTGCCCTCCCGCCCCGCCGCCATCGTGCCGGCGACGTGGGTGCCATGGGTGCCGTACTGGAAGCCGGCGATCGACTCCAGGTACTCGGGCACCCACGGGTAGAAGTAGCCGATGTCGGTCAGGTACTGGACCAGCGCGCGATCGGCGTCGGTGTAGTGGAAGTAGTCGATCGAGACCTGGTCGCCATCGGACATGAAGCAGGCATCGGGGCCGGCCAGGATCGCCTCGCTGGCGCAGGCGCTGCCGTCGACCAGGGTGTCGGCGATACGGATGCTGCGATGGTCGCGGCCACCAAACTCCGGATGGGCCAGCGCCGAACCGCTGTCGAACACGCCCAGCCGCACCCCGGCGCCGGTCAGGCCGCGCGCGTAGGCATACTCCGTGCCGATCGCGCCCAGGCCCCAGTCGGCGACGAACTCGTCACTGCGCCAACTGGCGGCATCGCCGATCGTTCCCTCTTCCTGGTACGTCGCGGTCTGCGCCGCGACCGGCAACATCGCGCCCAGCAGCAAACTGCTGGCGATGGCCCGGCACAGGGCCGATCGGGTCGGGCGATATCGCGCTACTTCGTACTTGTCCATTCCTGCTCCTTTGAATTGAATAAGCTCCCGCCGGGCGCTGCGAACGCTCGCTGATCGACATCGACGGTCCGGTCGGCGGCATCTCCCTGCCGCGGCGGCCATTTTGTATACGTGAACGATTTGTGAAAGTCCACACACTATCGGCGTGCGGCAAGTCGCGTTTCATGACGCAAATGCGGCCCGGGTTCCCGAAGCTCCCTCGTCCGCGCCGGGTTTGCCGACTCCGCCAGCAGCATCGATTCGCGACCGCCTTGGCTTGTACCCTTGGGAACCGGTCGCCAAGATGGCCCTCTGCGACTGGGGAGCCGCATTGCATGTCCTTGATCCGACGCGTCATCGTTGCGCTGTTGCCGGTTGCCGCCATCGCCGTGGTCATCGCCGCCGTGGTGGTGGTGGGCGGCTGCGAGCGCAATCCGTCGCCCGGCTCGGCGGGCGCCGCCACCGAGCCGGCACAGGCGCTGCAGCAACTGGTCGACGACCTCCACCGCAACGACCTCGCCGCCTATGCCCGCCATGCGCTGCCGCCGGCGTTGCATGCGCGGATGGCGACGGCGTGGACCGAGGGCCGCACGATCTGGCCGCTGACCGAGCTGCCGCTGGACGACCGCCTGCCGGCGTTCATCACCGCGCTGGCGGCGCCGGGCTCGGAGAAGGCCCTGCTGGCCGCCTACAACCGCCAGTTCGCCGGCGCCGACCGCGAGCTGCGCAGCGCCGCGGCGACCCTGGGGCTGTTCGCCACCCAGTACGTCAGCGGCGCCGGGGAATACAGCGAGGCCGAGCGTGCGCACTACACCCAGCTGATCGCCGCACTGAGCCAGTGGGGTCGGCAGGCGCCGCTGGGCGATCCGGCCAAGGCCCGGGCCGCGGTGCCGCGGCTGGTCGCGGCCGCTCGCCTGACCGGGCTGGCCGGCGGGCTGGAGACCTTCCACACCACCGGCATGGAGCGCAGCCTTGGCCGCCTCGGGCCGTTCTTCGCGCGCTTCAAGCAGGTCCTGCGGGAGTACGGCCTCGACCTCGACCAGACCCTGGCCGGCGCCCGCGCGACGCTGATCGAGCAGACCGGCGACCGCGCGCGGGTCTCGCTGGACTACACCCTCGGCGGCCAGCCGGTCTCGGCGGTGGTGCAGCTGGAACGCCACGACGGCCACTGGTACCTGAGCGACCTGCTGCGCCACGCGCGGGCCGCCGCCGGTCCGGTAGCGCCCGGCGGCGACAGCGCCCCGCCGCCGGTCGAACCGCCCGCCCTGACCGCGCAGTAAGGCGGGCGCCGCTGGCCGAACCGGCATAATGCTACCGATGCCCAACCAGACACCCCTGCCATTCCCCGGCGCCGAGCGCGCCGATTCCGACGCCGCCACCACGCCGCCGCCCGCCACCGAGGGCGATGCCGGCACCGAGCCCGGCAACGAATACGCCGCCCAGGCCTTCGAACCGGGCTCGACCCTGGGCGACACCCCGCGCCAGGACTCATTGCCGATCGACACCCCGGCCTCGCCACCGGTCGACCGCGACGTGCGCCGCCCCATCGACGGCCGCCGGCCGCCACCGCGACGGCCCTGGTGGGCCGGCCTGCTCGGTCGCCTGATGACGCCGTGGGTGTCGCTGACGATCGAGCCGAAGGACCCGGCCGAACACGCCCCCGACCTCGGCGACCGCCCGGTCTGCTACGTGCTGGAGGACTACGGGCTGTCCAACGCGCTGATCCTGGAGCGCGCCTGCCGCGAGACCGGACTGCCGTCGCCGCTGCAACCGCTGCCGGGCGACCCGATCGGCCGCAAGCGCGCCTACGTCGCGCTGTCGCGGCGCAACGCCAGCCCGCTGGCGCCGCTGCAGCAGTCGTTGGGCACCGCGCCGCCGTCGTCCAAGACCCACTCGGGCTCATTGGCGCGACTGCTTGATGCGCACCGCGACGACCCGGCGCTCGACGTGCAACTGGTACCTGTGTCGATCTTCGTCGGTCGCGCGCCGGACAAGCAGAGCGGCTGGTTCAACGTGCTGTTCTCGGAGAACTGGGCGCTGGTCGGCCGCTTCCGCCGGCTGCTGGCGATCGCCCTTAACGGCCGCGACACCACCGTGCGCTTCGCCCCGCCGGTCCGCCTGCGCTCGATCATCGCCGAGGACCTGCCGCCGGAACGCACCGTGCGCAAGCTCTCGCGCGTGCTGCGCACCCACTTCCGGCTGATCCGCGCGGCGGTGATCGGCCCCGACCTGTCGACCCGACGGCTGCTGGTCGACCGCGTGCTCGCCGCCGCGCCGGTCAAGGAGGCGATCGCCGACCAGGCCCGGCGCGACAACTCCAGCCCCGCCGAGGCCTGGAAGAAGGCCCACGGCTATGCCTATGAAATCGCCGCCGACTACTCGCACCCGGTGGTGCGCTCGGCCAGCTTCCTGCTGACCTTCGTCTGGAACCGGATCTACCGCGGCGTGCTGGTCCACCACCTCGACAAGCTCAAGCAGGCCGCGCCCGGCCACGAAGTGGTCTACGTGCCCTGCCACCGCAGCCACATGGACTACCTGCTGCTGAGCTACCTGCTCTACACCAAGGGCATCGTGCCGCCGCACATCTTCGCCGGCATCAACCTCAACCTGCCGGTGATCGGCACCCTGCTGCGCAAGGGCGGCGCGTTCTTCGCCCGCCGCAGCTTCCGCGGCAACGCGCTGTACTCGGCGGTGTTCCGCGAGTACATGGCGCAACTGGTCGCCGGCGGCTACTCGATCGAATACTTCATCGAGGGCGGGCGCTCGCGTACCGGCCGGCTGCTGCCACCCAAGGGCGGCACCCTGGCGATGACCGTGCGCGCCTACCTGCGCCAGCCGACCCGGCCGGTGATGTTCCAGCCGATCTACATCGGCTACGAGAAGCTGATGGAAGGCAGCAGCTACCTCGACGAACTGACCGGCAAGCCGAAGGAGAAGGAGTCGATCTGGCAGCTGGTCACCGGCATTCCCAAGGTCCTGCGGTCCAACTACGGCCAGGTGGTGGTCAATTTCGGCGAGCCGATCAAGCTCGGCGAGGCGCTGGCGGAGCACGCGCCCGACTGGGACGGCAAGGCGGTCTCCGACGACGAGAAGCCGATCTGGCTGTCGAACATGGTCGACGCGCTGGCCGACCGCATCCAGGTCAACGTCAACCGCGCCGCCGACGTCAATCCGATCAACCTGCTCGCCTTGGCCCTGCTGTCGACGCCGAAGCACGCAATGGGCGAAAGCGACCTGCTGGCGCAGATCGCGCTGAGCAAGACCCTGCTGGCCGAGCTGCCGTTCTCCGACCGGGTGACGGTGACCCCGCACAGCCCGGCCGAGATCGTCGCCCACGGCGAGGAGATCGCGGTACTGGCGCGCACCACCCATCCGCTCGGCGACGTGCTGCACGTCGGCGGCGACAACGCGGTGCTGCTGAGCTACTTCCGCAACAACGTGCTGCACCTGTTCACTGCGGCCTCGTGGATCGCCTGCTGCTTCCAGCACAACCGGCGGATGGCGCAGGACAGCGTGTTGCGGCTCGGCCGCAGCGTCTATCCGTTCCTTCAGGTCGAGTTGTTCCTGCCGTGGAGCGAGGACGAGTTCGTCGAGCGGCTGGCCCGCACGATCGACGTGTTCGTCCGCGAAGGCCTGCTGGAGTGGGCCAGCGAGGAAGACGGCGGGATCCTCGCGCGCAACGCCGGGCAGAGCGACGAAGTCTTCCGTCTGCGCGCGATCGGCCATTCGCTGCAACAGGCATTCGAGCGCTATTACATCGCGATCTCGGTGCTGGCCAAGAACGGCGCCGGCACCCTCTCGGCCGGCGAGCTGGAAAGCCTGTGCCAGCTCGCGGCCCAGCGCCTGAGCCTGCTGTACGCACCGGCCGCGCCGGAGTTCTTCGACAAAACCCTGTTCCGCGGCTTCATCCAAAAGCTGCGCGAGCTCAAGCTGGTCTGGGTCGACGAGAACGGCAAGCTGGTGTTCGACCAGCGGCTGGAAAGCTGGGCCCGCGACGCCAGGTTCATCCTCGGCCGCGAACTGCGCCACAGCATCGAGAAGGTCAGCCCGGAAGCGGCCAAGCCGGATTCGGAGGCGATGCCGGCGGATTGACCGGCGCGGCTCACCGCTTGCGGCTGGTCGCGGTTGTTGACGCCATGTGAACTTTCCGCGGAGCAAGGTGGCCGGTGACACCGGCCCTGCCTTCGGGGTCGCCTTGCCCGGACAGCACCATGGCCCCGCCGTCACCCGCCTCCACCGTCACCGATCCTCCGCCACGTCCGGTTGCGACGCCGCCCCAGCTCGACACCGCACCGCAGCAACTTGTCGCCGGGCTGCTCGGCCGCGCCGACATCCGCATCAACGGCGACCGGCCGTGGGACATGCGACTGCACGATCCGGCCGCGCTGGAGCGCGCGCTGGCCGAGGGCAACCTCGGCCTCGGCGAGGCCTACATGGCTGGCGCGTGGGACTGCGACCAGCTCGACGGCTTCTTCGACCACCTGCTTCGGGCCCATCTCAATCGCGAAATACAGCCGGCGCGACTGGCCTGGCACGCGCTGCAGGTGCGCGTGTTCAACCGCCAGAGTCGAACCCGCGCCTGGCAGGTCGGCAAGGCCCATTACGATCTCGGCAATGATTTCTACGAGGCGATGCTCGATCCGCGTCTGGCCTATTCCTGCGGCTACTGGCGCGACGCCGACACCCTCGCCGCCGCGCAGGAGGCCAAGCTCGAGCTGATCTGCCGCAAGCTTGGCCTGCGGCCGGGCATGCGGGTGCTCGACATCGGTTGTGGCTGGGGCAGCCTCATGGGTTTCGCGGCCGAACGCTACGGCGTGCAGTGCATCGGGGTCACGGTGTCGAAGGAGCAGGCGGCCTGGGCGCGCGAACGCTATGCCGGGTTGCCGCTGGAGTTCCGCCTGCAGGACTACCGCGAGCTCGACGCGTCCTCGCTCGGCGGGCCGGTCGACCGGCTGGTCAGCGTCGGCATGTTCGAGCACGTCGGCCGCAAGAACCACGGCGCCTACATGGAGGTCGCGGCGCGTTGCCTGGCCGATGACGGCCTGTTCCTGCTGCACACGATCGGCAAGAACCGCCGCGACTCGGTGCCCGACCGCTGGATCGACAAGCACATCTTTCCCAACGGCGACCTGCCGTCGGTCGGCCAGGTCGGCGATGCGATCGATGGGCTGTTCGTGGCCGAGGACCTGCACAACTTCGGCGCCGACTACGACCGCACGCTGATGGCCTGGCACGCCAATTTCGAGGCCGCGTGGCCGCGGTTCGCCGCGCGCCTGGGCGAGACCTTCCATCGCAAGTGGCGCTACTACCTGCTGTCATGCGCCGGCGCGTTTCGCGCGCGCGAACTGCAGCTGTGGCAATGGGTTTTGTCGAAGGACGGGGTGCGCGGCGGGTATCGTCGCAGCGTGTAGGAGCGGCTTCAGCCGCGATCTGGAATCGTTCGCCCGCGCCGCTTTCCGATCGCGGCTGAAGCCGCTCCTACACGGGCTTCGCCGCGCGCCGGGAGAGGCGCCTTACGCCGGTTCGTCGGGGATCAGCGCGCTCTGCAGCCGGGCGATGCAGTCCTTCAGCCACAGCTTGCGTTTCTTCAGCCGCTTCAGGGCGAGGTCGTCGTGCGCCTCGAGGTTGCCGAGCGACACCAGGCGATCGATCGCGGCGTCGAGGTCGCGGTGCTCCAGCCGCAGTTCCTCCAGGCGGCGGGTGATGGCGGTGGGCTCGTCGGTCTCGCTCATGGCGTCCAGCTTAGCGCGGCGGCGCGCGGATCGGCCGGGTGCGATCGCCGACACGGCGATGGCGGTGGCGGCCGCTAGAATGGTCGGTCAGATGAACACCATCCTGCCCCTGCCAACCCCCGCCTTTGCCGCGTCCGCGCCGTTGCCGCTGGCCGATCCGCCGCCGCGCGGCGGCGAGCTGGAGCGCCTCGGCAAGCGCCTGCGCCACCAGGTCGGCCAGGCGATCGCCGACTTCGGCATGATCGAGGACGGCGATCGGGTCATGGTCTGCCTGTCCGGCGGCAAGGACAGCTACACGATGCTCGACGTGTTGCTCCAGCTGCAGAAGAAGGCGCCGGTGTCGTTCTCGATCACCGCGGTCAACCTCGACCAGAAGCAGCCGGATTTCCCCGAGCACGTGTTGCCCGAATATCTGGCATCGATCGGTGTCGACTACCGGATCCTCGAGCAGGACACCTATTCGGTGGTGAGCCGGGTGGTGCCCGAGGGCAAGACGATGTGCTCGCTGTGCTCGCGGCTGCGGCGCGGCGCGCTGTACAGCTTCGCCGCCGAGCATGGCTATACCAAGATCGCGCTTGGCCACCACCGCGACGACCTCGTGGCGACGTTCTTCCTCAACCTGTTCTTCCACGCCAAGCTGTCGGCGATGCCGCCGAAACTGCTGTCCGATGACGGCAGGCACGTGGTGATCCGGCCGCTGGCCTACGCCGCCGAGGCCGACATCGGCCGCTACGCCGAACTCAAGGACTTCCCGATCATCCCGTGCAACCTGTGCGGCTCGCAGGAGAACCTGCAGCGCAAGCAGGTGCAGCGGATGATGGCGCAGTGGGAGCACGAAACCCCCGGGCGGATCGAGACCATCGCCCGCGCCCTCGGCGACATCCGGCCATCGCAGCTGAGCGACCCGAAGCTGTTCGATTTCCTCGGCCTGTCGCCGCGCGACATCGCCTGAAACCCCTCTCCCGACCTCACCCGTCGCCGCGCCACCCGCGCGGCGGCCCGACTTGGACATCGCATGTTCTTCCGCAACCTGACCTTCTTCCGCTTCCCTTCCTCCACCAAGCTCGACGATCTCGACACCGGTCTGAACGACTGCCAGCTCAAGCCGGTCGGTCCGCTGGAGCTGTCCTCGCGCGGCTTCGTGTCGCCGTTCGGACGCGACAGCGAGGTGCTGGCCGCACGCCAGGGCGACGCGATCTGGCTGACCGTCGGCGGCGAGGACCGGCTGCTGCCGGGCGCGGTGGTCAACGACATGCTGGCGCGCAAGCTCGAGGAGATCGAGCAGAAGGAAGGCCGCAAGCCCGGCGGCCGCACCCGCAAGCGGATCAAGGACGAGCTGGTTACCGACCTGCTGCCGCGCGCGTTCATCAAGCCCAGCCGCACCGACGCGCTGCTCGACCTGGAACACGGCATCGCGGTGATCGACAGTTCCAGCCGCAAGTCGGCCGAGAACGTCTGCAGCGAGGTGCGTCGCGCGCTCGGCAGCTTCCCGGCGCTGCCGCTGAACGCCGAGGTCGCGCCGCGCTCGATCCTGACCGGCTGGGTCGCCGGCGAACCGTTGCCGGACGGTCTGTCTATTGGCGACGAGTGCGAGCTGCGCGATCCGGTCGACCAGGGCGCGGTGGTCAAGGTCCAGCGCATGGACCTGCACAGCGACGAGATCGCCCGCCACCTGGAGACCGGCAAGCAGGTCACCCGGCTGGCGCTGAGCCTGGACGACCACGTCAGCTTCGTGCTCGGCGAGGACCTGGTGGTGCGCAAGTTCAAGCTGCTCGACGGCGCGGTCGACCAGCTCGACAACAACAACGCCGACGACGCCCGCGCCGAGATGGACGCGCGCTTCGTGCTGATGAGCGCCGAGGTCAAGCGGCTGTTCGCGGTGCTGGAATCGGCGTTGAAGCTGAGCAAGGCGGACTGACCCGACCTGCACCTTTTGTAGGAGCGGCTTCAGCCGCGATCGGAAGTCGGCACGAGCGGACGATTCCAGATCGCGGCTGAAGCCGCTCCTACAACCGGCGGGCGCGTGCCACTGCACGCGAGACAAGACGGCTCCGGATCGGCCACCATCCACCCATGCCCAACCCGTTCCGCCTGCTGCTGCCGACGCCGCGCGTGATCAAGCGTGTCGAGCGCGACACGTTCGCACTGGCGCTGTCGGACGGCCGCACGGTCGACATCCAGCGCGTGCGTGATCCGCGCGCGCGGCGGATCAAGCTGTCGGTCGACGAGCGCGGCGCGCGGCTGACCCTGCCGACGCGTGCAAGCCGGGTCGCCGGCGAGCGCTTCGCGATCGAGCATCGCGAGTGGCTGGCGGCGCAGATCGTGCGGCACGCGCTCGACGGGATGCCGCGGTTGCAACCGTTCAAGTCCGACCGCCTGCCGCTGCGCGGCGTCGACGTGCCGTTGCGCTGGCAGGCCGGACGCTTCTGCCGGTTGCAGCGTGAAGCCGTGGCCGGCGGTGACGCTGACGACGGCTGCCGCGACAACGCCAACGGTGCCAATGCCTCCAATATCGGTCGCGGTTACGACCGCGACGGCGACGATGCCGGCCTCGTCTTCACCCTGCCCGAGCGTGCCGGCGCCACCGCGATCGCCCGCGCCCTGCGCGACTTCTACGAGGCCCAGGCGCGCGCCGACATCGGTCGCTGGCTGCCACGCTACCTGCCCGGTCTGCCGCGGCCACCGCGACGGTTCCGCTTCAAGTCGATGAGCTCGCAATGGGGCTCGCTGGCGCCAGACGGCAGCGTCGCGCTCGACCTGTCGCTGGTGCTGGCGCCGCCGTCGGCATTCGAATACGTGCTGGTGCACGAGCTGTGCCACCTGATCCACGCCGACCACTCGCGCCGGTTCTGGACCGAGGTCGAGGCGCGCTGCCCGCAGTGGCGCGACGAACGCGACTGGTTCCGCGCCGAGGGCCGGCGCCTGAAGGCGACCCTGCGTGCCCTGCTCGACACGTCCGCCAGTTGATGGCCTGTGTCAGCCGAAGCCGGCGTTGATGCAGGTACCGGTCGCCGCCCTTGAAGCCGAAACCCGCGATGACGATTTCCGCAATGACTGCCCGTTCCCGCCGCCCGATGTCGCTGTTCCCGCTTGCGCCCCTGTTGCTCGCGTTGCTCACGTTCACGGGCTGCGGCAACTCCGCCGAGGAGGCCGCCAGCGAAGCCGCGATCCGCGCCGCCACCGGCGAGCGCGCGAGCGTCGAACGTGATGGCGACACCAACACGATCAGCACCGACGACGGCTCGATGACGATGACCGCCGGCGGCGACCTCGCGCTGCCGGACGACTTTCCCGACGACATCTACCTGCCCGACGACCACCGCGTGCTCAGCGTGATGGAGCTCGACGGCGCCGACGTGATCGGCATCGGCACGCCGGGCACGCTGGCGTCGGTGTTCGACGAGGCCAGCGCGGCGATGCAGCGCAACGGCTGGAAGCAGGTGATGGCGATGCAGCGCGACTCGCACCGGATGCTCGGCTTCGAAAAGGACAAGCGCCAGGCCCGGATGATGCTGGTCGCCAACGAGGAAGACGGCGGGGTGATGCTGAACCTGCAGTTGCAGTCGTCGATGCAGTAGCCGCCGAACGGCAACGCGCTAGCGCGGCGGGCCTGCGCTAGCGGTGAAGAAGTCACCGATCGCCGCCGCCACCGCCGCCGGTTGCTCCATGTGCAGGTGGTGGCCGCCATCGAGCACCACCAACTCGCCATGGCGCAAACAGTCGAAGCGCGCCTGGCGCAGCGGTTCCGGAAAGTAGGTTTGCGCCGGCTCGGCGTAGATCACTCGGGTCGGGCACTCGATTCCCCGCAGCAAGTCGCGCACCTGCGGCTCGGACAGGCGCACGGCGGTGTCGCGGGTCAGGCGCGGATCGCTGCGCCAGGCGAAACCGCTTTCACCCCCGTCCTGTTGCACCGGCGCCAGCCCGCGTTCGACCAGCAGGCGCGCGACCGCCTCGTCGATACCGCCGGCCTGGACTCGCGCGCGCACCGCGCTGGCGATGTCCGGGAACACCCGCAGCGGCTTGCGCGCGGAACGGGTTTCGCAGAACGCGCGTTGCAACCGCAGGGCGGTGTTCGCCTCGTCCTCGGCCAGTGCGCCGAGGGCCTCGATCGCCAGCAGCCGTTCGATCCGCTGCGGCGCGGCCGCGGCCATCACGCTTGCAACCGCCGCACCGAGCGAGTGACCGAGCAGGGAGAACCGCTGCCAGCCCAGCGCGTCGGCGAGCCCGAACATCGCCCGCGCGGCGTTGACCACGGTGTAGCCCGCCGCCAGCGGCAGGTGCGCGCTGGCGCCGTGGCCGCTGAGGTCGGCCGCGACCAGCTCGATCCCGCGCAGGTGCGGCTGCAACGGCACGAAGCTGGCGGCGTTGTCGAGCCAGCCGTGCAATGCCAGCACCCTGGGCGCGCCGGCCGCATCGCTGCGCAGGCCGGCGAGGCGGCCAAAATCGGTGTCAACGACGAAATCGCGCAGCGGCGCCGGCGGTCGCGCGGTTGCCGTCACCGCCATTGGTCCAGCGCCCGTCGCGCGATCGCCGCCAGCGCGCGTGCATGCGCCGGCGCGTCGTTGAGGCAGGGGATGTAGCGCAGTTCGCCACCGCGCTCGGCAAAGCGCTCGGCCAGCATCATCGCGACTTCCTCCAGCGTCTCCAGGCAGTCGACCGCGAACCCGGGGGCGATCACGTCGACCCGTCGCACGCCGCGCGCGGCCAGCGCGTCGAGACTGGCGTCGGTCGCCGGTGCCAGCCAGCGCTCGGCGCCGAAGCGCGACTGGTAGCTCAGGCTCCACTGACCGTCGTCCAGGCCCAGCGCGACGGCGATCGCGGCGGCGCCGGCCTCGCACTGCCGCTGGTACGGATCGCCGGCATCGACCAGCCGCTGCGGCAGTCCGTGGAACGAGAACAGCAGGTGCTCGCCGACGCCGTTGGCGGCGCGGTGGTCGCGGATCGACTGCGCGATCGCGGCCACCCAGCCGGGGTCGCGGTGGTAGTCCTCGACCAGCCGGGTCGGCAGTTCCGGGCTGCGCGCCAGCACGTCGGCGACCGAGGCGGTGGTCGAGGTCGAGTACTGAGGGTAAAGCGGCAGCACCAGCGCGCGGCGCACGCCTTCGGCGCGCAGGCGTTGCAATACCGCGGCCAGGGCGGGCTCGCCGTAACGCATCGCCTCGACCACCCGCAGGCCCGGCAGTTCGCGCCCGGCGGCCTCGGCCAGGCGCCGGGTGTATACCGCCAGCGGCGAGCCATCGGCCATCCAGATGCTGGCGTACTTGCGCGCCACCGGCGTCGCACGCCGCGGCAGGATCACTCCGCGCAGCAACGGTTGCCACAGCCATGGCGGCAGCGACACCACCCGGCGGTCGGACAGGAATTCGATCAGGTAGCGGCGCACGGCGGCGGCGGTGGCGGACTCGGGCGTGCCCAGGTTCACCAGCACCACGGCGGTGTCAGGCTTGGCAGTGGAAGCGTCGATCATCGACATAGGATGACAGCTGCGCGCGGCCGGGTCGCGCGGCCAGCCTCGCCGAAACCACCCGTCGCCATTGCCGCTGTGGTTGTCGCGCGATTCATCCGCGCGCGATTAGCTTGAACTTCGCGCAGCGGGTCGCGGTCCGAACTGCACGACGCATTTCGCCGCGCCTATCATTCCGATACCCGCTAACGCTTGCCGTTTTTGATTTTTCCTGGAGTCCTCCGCCATGCCCATCCTGCCGCGCCTCGCTGTTTTCCTGCTCGCCCTCGGGCTGGCCGTCCCGGCGCTCGCCGACGTCGCCGAGGACGAGCGCGCCCGCAACGCGCTGCGCGTGCTCAACGAGATCCAGGCGATCCCGGAGTCGGCGATCCCCGACATCCTGTTCGACGAGGCCAAGGCGATCGTGGTCGTGCCCGATACCCTCAAGATCGGCCTGGTGATCGGCGGCCGCCGCGGCCATGGGCTGGTCTCGGTCAAGACCCCCGAGGGCACCTGGTCGAGTCCGGCGTTCGTCAAATTGACCGGCGGCAGCATCGGCTTCCAGGCCGGGGTGCAGTCGGCCGACGTGGTGATGGTATTCACCAGCCAGCGCGGATTGGACTCGATCGTCAACGGCAAGATCACCCTCGGCGCCGACGCCGCGATCGCGGCCGGACCGATCGGCCGAAGCACTGCGCTGGCCACCGACGGCCGGCTCAAGGCGGAGATCTGGTCGTGGTCGCGCGCGCGCGGGCTGTTTGCCGGCGTTGCCCTCGACGGCGCGGTGCTGAGCATCGACGACGCGGCCAACCAGGCGGTTTACGGCCAGGGCACGACCCCGCGGATGATCTTCGAGGGCCGCGCCCCGCAGCGGCCGTCGAACGCGGTGGTCGCCTTCCGCGACCAGTTGGAAGAGGCCTCCGCCGCCGCCCGCCTGGCCCGTGGCGACAACGGCGCCCCGCAGCCGGTCGCGACGGCGGTCCCGGCCGTGCCGGTGGCGGCCCCTGCGGCGACCTATCCGCCGGCCACGCCGCAGCCGCAGGCGGTGCAGCCGCAGCCGTTCGAGCCGGTCGACAGTCCCTATTCGACGCAGCCGGCGGTCCGGACTGAACCGCTGCCGCCCACCCCGTAACGTTGACCCCCGGGAATTGACCGCAGGGGGTAGCCAGCTGAACGCGGCGGCGGGACGTGCCGCGGCGGCAACATAGCTTGCGGTATCCTGCCGCTCCCCCTTCTTTCAACGAGCAAACCGATGGGCAGTTTTAGCATCTGGCACTGGCTGATCGTGCTGGTGATCGTGCTGCTGGTGTTCGGCACCAAGCGCCTGAAGAATGTCGGCAAGGACGTCGGGGAAGCCATCAAGGGCTTCAAGCAGGGCGTCGGCGACAAGGACGGCGACAAGGACAAGCCGGCCGCGCGCCTGGGTGACGACACCCGCGCCGACAGCACCCGCGCCGATGACAGCCGGGTCGACGACCGGGTCGACGCCGCGCGCCGCGACGACGAACACACCCCGCGCTGACGCGCGCCCGCCTGCGTCGGCACCGGCATGTTTGATCTCGGCTTTTCCGAGCTCTTCATGGTCGCGATCGTGGCCCTGGTCGTGCTCGGCCCCGAGCGCCTGCCCAAGGCCGCGCGCTTCGCCGGCCTGTGGATCCGGCGCGCGCGTTCGCAGTGGCAGTCCGTCAAGTCGGAGTTCGAGAACGAGCTCGCCGACGAGGAGCTCGCCAAGAGCCTGCGCGCGACCCGCGACGAGCTGGACGACGTTCGCAAGCGGCTGAAGGAAAGCGGCGACAGCGTGCGCGCCGACTTCCAGCTGGATCCCGAGCGCAGCGATTCCGATTCCGACCACGAAGAGACGGAAATGGGTTCGGCCTCCGACCCCGAGCTGAAAGCGATGATGGAGCCGGACGACGAGCCCGCGGTGGAGCCCGGCGAAGCCGGCGCTGAAGAGCCCGGTCCCACGGAGCCCGGTCCCACGGAGCCTGGTCCCAACGAGCCCGGTCCCGAAGCGCCCGGCCCGGACGCACCCGAACGGCGAGAGCCGCACCCCGGCGAACCGCCCCGACGCGAGCCCGGCACGCCCGGCCCGACAAAGCGCGACCCGGAGCCGGACGATCCGACCACCGACCCGGCCGACCCGCCCACGCCGGACCGCCCAAGCCGACCGTCGCGACCATGACCGACACCGACCACCGCACCGACGCGTCCGATGTCGACCCCCGCGACGATATCGCCCCGGGCAACGAAGAACCGCGACTGATCCACCACCTGCTGGAGCTGCGCTCGCGGGTGCTGCGCGCGGTCGCCGGGCTGGTGCTGGTGCTGCTGCTACTGCTGCCGTTCGCCAATGACCTTTACGCCTGGCTCGCCGAGCCACTGCTGAGCAAGCTGCCGGCCGGCGGCCAGCTGATCGCGATCGAGGTGGCCAGCCCGTTTTTCGCGCCGATCAAACTGGCGTTCTTCGCCGCGCTGATGATCACCATGCCGTGGCTGCTGTACCAGGCCTGGGCGTTCGTCGCGCCGGGCCTCTACCAGCGCGAGAAGCGGCTGGCGCTGCCGCTGCTGGCCTCGGCGGTGTCGCTGTTCTACATCGGCTGCGCGTTCGCGTTCTACCTGGTGCTGCCGTCGGTGTTCGGCTTCCTGACCAAGATGGCGCCCGAGGGCGTGGCGATGATGACCGACATCAGCGCCTACCTGAGCTTCGTGCTGGTGATCTTCCTGGCGTTCGGCGCCAGCTTCGAGTTGCCGGTCGCGCTGGTGATCGCGACCCTGCTCGGCTGGGTCACCCCGCAGCAACTGCGTGAATCGCGCGGCTACGCGGTGGTCGGTATCTTCATCGTCGCCGCGGTGATCACCCCGCCCGACGTGGTCTCGCAGCTGATGCTGGCGATCCCGATGTGCCTGTTGTACGAGGTCGGCATTCTCGCCGCCGGCTGGCTGTCGCCGCGCGGCGCGGACACGCCTTCGCAGGACTGAGGGTGGCCGTACCTGCGCCGTCGGCGCCCGCGGCGACCGCATCATTCACCAACGCAGGCCCGGCCGGGTTCTGGCAGCGCGCGGCGGCATGGTCGCTGGATGCGGCACTGGTCGCGCCTTTCGCCGGCTGGCTGGCATGGCCATGGATCGCGGCACCCGCGCAGGCATGGCTCGACCAGGTCAGGGCGCTGCTGCAGCACACCGGGCAGACGATGGGAGCGGCGATCATCGACGGCGCATCGTTGCCGCGGCTGGCAATCACGCTGCTGCACGATCCGGCCCTCCACCAGGCGACCGCCGCGATCCGTTCGGCCACATGGGCGATGGTGTGGCCGGCGCTGCTCGCGTGCGCCCTGCTCGGCGCGATCTACCACGTTGCCGGCGAATGCTCGCCGTGGCAGGCCAGCCCCGGCAAGCGCCTGCTCGGCCTGCATGCCGCCGATCGCCGTGGCCGGCGACTCGGCACCGGGCGCGCGTTGGCGCGCTATTCCGCCGGCGCGCTGTCGTGGGCGACGCTCAATCTCGGCCACTTGATGGCGACCGCGGCCCCCGAACACCTGGCCCTGCACGATCGCTGCAGCGACACCCGGGTGCGGGCGGCGCGCACCGGCCTGCCGCGCTGGGCCCGCGCTTGGCTGGTGTTGCTGGCAATTGCCGGCCTCGTCGCCAGCGCATGGCTGGCGCAGGCGGCCGGTACGGTGATGCAGGCCGCGCTCGAACGCGCGTTGTTCTGGCCCGGCTAGCGCGGCGTCTGCGCGACCGGGTCTCGAAGGCAAACGGGGCGGCCGTCACCGGCCGTCCCGCCAAGACCTCGGCAACCAAGGGTTCAGGCGGTCAATGCATCCGCCGGCACCTCGGCGGTGTCGTCGCCGCAGATGTCGCGCCAGCAGTGGTACATCACCCCGAACATCACCACCACCATCGCCAGCAGGAACGCCAGGTACAGCGGCACCCCGATCACCACGGCCAGCCAAGCGCCGGCCAGCTTGGCCAGCAGGCCGACCAGCAGCACCAGCACGACCGCCACGATCACGGCCACGATGATCAGCACGATGTAGGCCAGCAGCAGCATCAGCAGCGGCAGCAGGTTCCTGAAGGCAGCGGCGAAACCCTCGCCCAGCGCTGGCAACGCGTCGCGGCCGCGCAACACGACCTGGCCCAGCCCGACCGCCTGCACACCGAAGAACACCGTCCCGACCAAGCCCATCACAAGGTAGGCCAGACCGATCCCGGAGGGCATCTGGGCCATCGCCGCCGCAGGGTCGGCGCCGGCCATCGAGCCCCGCAACATCTGCGCATACCAGCCGACGAAGCCGCCGGCGAATACCGACAGCAACCCGATCAGTAGCAGGTTCTTGATGATCGCCGCCAGCAGCAGCAGACCGATCGCCCGCAACGACGTGCCGATGTCGCCGAAGCCGCCGAACACATCGAAGGCGCGCGCCGGACGCCCGCTCTCGACTGCGTCGATCAGCCGCAGGTAGCCGACCATCAACACCCCCATCAGCGCCAGCACCGGCAGTAGCAGGACCAGCACGCCGATCGCGATCCCGACCGGGCTGTTGCCCAGTACCGCGAATGCCACCCCCATCACCACGCCCGCGGCGATCACTACCCCGAGCGCTGCCACCAGCAGCAGTGCCGCGCCGCCGAAGATCGCCTTCGGATTGTTGCGCCCCAAGTTGATGCCGCGCTTGAGCCAGTCGAAGCCGGCCATCGCATTCACTGCACGTGTTGCCATTCCCTTTCCCCTTGGTTGTCGTTCCATGAATGCCGGCCGCACCGGCGTCGTGATGCCGCGCGAAAGCCCCGCGCGGCCCTGCCCTCCCCCGAGGGCGAATTACCTCGTCGGCCTCAGGCCTCGAAACCGTGCGGCGTGCTGGTGACCGTCGCCTGGGCGTCGCCGAGCATCTGCCGCCACGCCAGGTACACCGCGCCGCCCATCACCGGCAGCAGCACCGCCATCAGCAGCAGTTGCACCACGAACATCGACGCCTGCGCCCCGATCGCGAACGCCAGCAAGGCACCCAGCAGCTGCAACGCCAGGCTCAATGCGAACACCGCGATCAGCATCAGCACCACCATCACCAGCAGCGCGCCGAGGTTGCGCAGGCAGGCGCGGAAGCTCAGCGCCATGGCCGCGAACGCGCCGCGCCCGGTGAACATCACTTCCGGGATCGCGGCAAAGGTGAAGAAACCGGTGACCACGCCGACCACCATCACCGCCAGGAGCCACAGCAGCAGTCGCCCGGTCGGCAGCGACTCCATCAGTTGCGGATCGGGATTGGTCTGCATCTGTAGCAGTACCTGGTTGACGTGCTGCAACTGCTCGGGGCCGACGATCAGCAGCATCAGCACGCCCATCAGCAACAACGCGGCGATCTGCGGCAGCAGCATCGCCAACAGCCGCAACGCCTTGCCGTCGCGCAGGCCCTGCAATAGGTGATTGGGCGATGCGGCGCGGCCTTGGTCGACCTCGCGCGCGGCGTAGACGATGCCGCCGAACAGGATCGGCCCGGCCAGCGCCAGCAGGAAGCTCAACCACAGCTGGCCACTGACCGAGGCCAGTGCCGACAGGCCGCCCCAGATCATGCCGAGCAGGCCCAGCGCCAGAGGCGCCTTGCGCAACAGGGCGAAGCCACCGAGCAGCCATTCCGCGCCTGCACCGAACGGCACCTTGCGAATCTCGTTCATCAGCTACCCCTGGTTGAAACGGAAACCTGCAAACGGGAGACCGGCGCGACCGCGCGCCGAACCTGCAACTTAGCAAGTCGCCGCGATCGAGGCGATGCGCCGGGCGTCATGCGGCGTGCTCGCGCGACCAGTGGACGAAGCGGCGCAGCACCCGGCGCGCCTCGGGCGCGGCGCCGACCGCGGCCAGCAGCGCCTGCGGGTCGAGACCCTCGCGCTGCAACGCGACCTTGCGCGCACGGATGTAGCCGCGCATGTGGGTGACGCTGAATTCGGGGTGGAACTGCACGCCCCAGGCGCACTCGCCCCAGCGGAATGCCTGGCAGTCGTCACCGGCCGAGCGCGCCAGCGCGACCGCGCCGTCGGGCAGGCGCAACACGCTCTGCAGGTGGCTCAGCTGGGCGTCGAAGCGCGCCGGGATCGCCTCGAACAGGCCGTCACCGGTCGCCGCCGGCAGCAACTCGATCCCGAGCGTGCCCATCTCGCGCCCGCGCGGGTTGTCGCCGACCTCGCCGCCGAGCGCATGCGCCAGCAGCTGGTGGCCGTAGCAGATCCCGAACAGGGGCAGCCCCGCATGGGCGGCGTCGCGCAGCCACGCCGCGGCCGCCTCGCTCCAGTCCAGCCGCTGCGTGACCATCGCCGCCGAACCGCTGACGATCACGCCGGCAAAGCCCTCGCGATTGGGTAGCGGCTCGCCGCCTTCGACATCGACCACCACCGCCTCGTCGCGCGACAGTCCCGCGGCGACCCGGATCCAGTGGGCAAAGTCGCCATGGCGACGCATCGGCGCGACCGGCTTGCCGGTTTCGAGGATCAAGAAAGGAGCGTTCATCGGGTCTCGGAAAGGGTTGTGGTCTGGCGCTCCCGGCCCGCCCGCGCGGGGCTGAATGGCCGGCCGCCGTATACTAGCCCGCTTTGCACCACGGCCCTTTCGACATGTCGCACGCCGGCGAAACCGCCCCGACCTTCCAGCAATTGATCCAGCGCCTGAACGCGTTCTGGGCCGACCGCGGCTGCGTGCTGATCCAGCCGCTCGACCTCGAAGTCGGCGCCGGCACCTTCCACCCGGCGACGTTCCTGCGTTCGCTCGGGCCGGAGCCGTGGAACGCCGCCTACGTGCAACCCTGCCGCCGCCCGACCGACGGCCGCTACGGCGACAACCCCAACCGGCTGCAGCGCTACTACCAGTACCAGGTCGCGATGAAGCCGTCGCCCGACAACATCGTCGAGCTGTACTTCGACTCGCTGAAGGCGCTCGGCGTCGACCCGCTCGTGCACGACCTGCGGCTGGTCGAGGACAACTGGGAATCGCCGACGCTCGGCGCCTGGGGCTTGGGCTGGGAAGTCTGGCTCAACGGCATGGAGGTGACCCAGTTCACCTACTTCCAGCAGGCCGGCGGGCTGGAGTGCAAACCCGTCCTGGGTGAAATCACCTATGGCCTCGAGCGCCTGTGCATGTACCTGCAGGGCGTCGACAACGTGTTCGACCTGGTCTGGACCCACGGTCCGGACGGCAGTCCGGTTACCTACCGCGACGTCTACCACCAGAACGAGGTCGAGCAGAGCACCTACAACTTCGAGCACGCCGACGTGGCCGAACTGTTCCACCGCTTCGACGCCTGCGAGGCCGAGGCGCTCAAGCTGGTCGAGCTCGACCTGCCGCTGCCGGCCTACGAGCAGGTGATGAAGGCCAGCCACAGTTTCAACATGCTTGATGCGCGCCGCGCGATCAGCGTGACCGAGCGCCAGCGCTACATCCTGCGCGTGCGCAAGCTGTCGCAGGCGGTGGCCGAGGCTTATTTCGCCCAGCGCGAGAAGCTGGGTTTCCCGGGACTCAAGCGCCCGGCCGGCCAGGAGGCCGCGTGATGACCGACCCGACCACCCACATGCAACCGCTGCTGCTCGAGCTGGGCACCGAGGAGTTGCCGGTCAAGGCGCTACCGAAGCTGGCGCAGGCGTTGTTCGACGGCGTGATCGACGGGCTGGCCCGGCGCGGCATCGCGTTCGAGCGCGGCGAAGCCAAGCCGCTGCACTCGCCGCGCCGGCTGGCGGTGCTGCTGCCGGGCGTCGCGCTGGAACAGTCCGAGCAGCGCTCCGAGGTACTCGGCCCGTACCTCAACATCGCGCTCGACGCCGACGGCCAGCCGACCCGCGCGCTGCAGGGTTTCGCGACCAAGGCCAGAGTCGAGTGGACCTCGCTCGACAAGACCACCGATGCCAAGGGCGAGCGCTTCGTCCACCGTTCGGTCACCCGCGGCGAGAAGACCGTCGACCTGCTTGGCGCGATCGTCGCCGAGGCGATCGCGGCGATGCCCATCCCCAAGCCGATGCGCTGGGGCGCCCACGAGTACGGCTTCGCCCGGCCGGTGCACTGGCTGGTGCTGCTGCTCGGCAAGGACGTCATCGACGCCAGCCTGCTCGGCGTGCGCAGCGACCGCATGAGCCGCGGCCACCGCTTCATGCACGACAAACCGGTGTGGATCGGCACGCCCGGCGATTACGTCGAGTTCCTGCGCGGGGCCAAGGTGCTGGTCGATCCCGACGAGCGCCGCGCGCGCATCGTCGCCGAGGTCGAGGCGGCGGCGCAGTCCGTCGGCGGCAGCGCGCGGATCGAGCCGGGCATCCTCGAGGAGGTCAACGGCCTGGTCGAGTGGCCCAGCGCGGTCACCTGCGGCTTCGAGCCGGAGTTCCTCGCGGTACCGTCGGAGGCGCTGATCGCGACGATGGAAACCAACCAGAAGTTTTTCCCGGTGCTCGATGCCGGCGGCAAGCTCAGCGAACACTTCGTCGGCGTCGCCAACATCGAGAGCCGCGACGTCGCCCAGGTCCGCCAGGGCTACGAGCGGGTGATCCGGCCGCGCTTCAGCGATGCCAAGTTCTTCTTCGTCGAGGATATGAAGCAGGGGCTGGCGTCGATGAACGAAGGGCTGGCCAGCGTCACCTATCAGAAGGCGCTTGGCAGCGTGGCCGACAAGGTGGCGCGCGTCGCCACGCTGGCCGAGGTGATTGCCGCGCAGGTCGGGGTCGATCCGAAGCTCGCGCGTCGCGCCTCCGAATTGTCGAAGGCGGACCTTCAGTCGCGACTGGTCGGCGAGTTCCCCGAATTGCAGGGCATCGCCGGGCGCTATTACGCCGCGGTCGAGAACGAGCCGGTCGAGGTCGCCCACGCGATCGACGAGGCGTACATGCCGCGCTTCGGCGGCGATGCGATCGCGCCGTCGAAACTCGGCCAGGTGCTGGCGATTGCCGAGCGGCTGGACACGCTGGCCGGTGGCTTCGCCGCCGGGCTGAAGCCGACCGGCAACAAGGACCCGTTCGCGCTGCGGCGCAATGCGCTGGGGTTGGCGCGGACGTTGATCGAGGCGGAGCTGGATGTCGCGCTCGATCCGCTGCTCGCCGCGGCGCGCGATGGCGTCGGCACGGTGCAGGTCGGCAAGTCCGAGGCGGTTGCCGACGTGCGCGAGTTGCGCGAGTTCCTCTTCGATCGCCTGCGCGGTTACTACGCCGAACAGGGCGTGACGCCGCAGCAATTCGAGGCGGTGTTGCAGGGCGTGGTTTCGATCGCGGCTGAAGCCGCTCCTACAGGGGGCGGTGACGGATCCGGGGATGTTGTAGGAGCGGCTTCAGCCGCGAGCTCTTCGGCCGGGTCGCTGCACGACTTCGACCAGCGCATCAAGGCGATCGGCGAGTTCGCCAAGTTGCCCGAGGCCGACGCGCTCGCCGCCGCCAACAAGCGCAGCCGCAACATCCTGCGCAAGGTCGAGGGCGAGCTGCCGACCGCGATCGACCCGGCGCTGTTCGCCGAGCCGGCCGAGCGCGAGCTGGCCGCCGCGATCGACGCCGCGATTGCCGATACCGACCCGTTGCTCGCGCAGCGCGACTACGTCGCCGTTCTCGGCCGCCTTGCGCGGCTGCGACCGCAGGTCGATGCGTTCTTCGAGGCGGTGATGGTCAATGCCGATGACGAGAAGGTCCGCAACAATCGGCTCGCCTTGTTGAAGCGGCTCAGCGACCGCCTTGGCAGCGTCGCCGCGATCGAGCATTTGTCGAGCTGAGGGCAGCCAGCTCGACATTTCGACCGCGCCGGCCGGCTTCGACGGGTCGCGACTTGCGTCGCTCCTACAAAGATCGGGTTTGACGCAAACGCGGCCGAACCGGCATGCCGCGTTAATCGCTTCTTGACGCACACCCGTTATCCTGCGCGCATGCGCTTCCCCCATCGCATTGCCGCCGTCGCGTCGTGCCTGTTCGCCAGCAGCCTCGCGACTCCCGCGGTGCACGCGGCGGAGATCGGCGCGGTCCGCATCGTCGGCCTCGACGAGCCGATGACCGACAACGTCCGCGCCGCCCTGACCCTGGTCGACGCGCAAGGCAAGGAGCTGTCCGGCCGCCGCCTCGCCTACCTGGTGCGCGAGGCCGACGACGAGACCCGCGAGGCGCTGCAGCCGTTCGGCTACTACTCGCCGACGATCAACGTCGAGCGCAGCCGGGGCGAGGGCGCGACCACGGTCACCATCACCGTCGATCCTGGCGAGCCGGTCACCGTGCGCCGCTCGCACGTCGCGATCACCGGCGAGGGCAGCCGCGACCGCTACCTGCGCGAGGACCTGGGCGAGTTCGATCCCGATGTCGGCGAGGTCTTCGACCACCGACTGTACGAGGCCAGCAAGACCCGCATCAGCCGTCGGCTGGCGGTGCGCGGCTACTTCGATGCCGACTTCGCCAGCCGCAAGGTCGAGGTCACCCGCGCCGACAACGCCGCCGACATCGACCTGGTCTGGAGCAGCGGCCAGCGCTACGACATGGGACCGGTGACCTTCGAGCAGACCCCGAAGACGATCATCCGGCCCTCCCTGCTGCAGCGGCTCCAGTACTGGGAAGACGGCAGCTATTACCACCAGGGCAAGCTCGACCGCCTGCGCGAATCGCTGGCGCGGCTGGACTACTTCGCCAGCATCGACATCCAGCCCGATCCGGAAAACGCGGTCGGCAACGACGTTCCGGTGACCGTCACCCTGACCCCGGCCAAGCGCAGCATCTACACCGCCGGCCTGGGCTACGGCACCGACAGCGGACCCGGCGTGCGGCTCGGGCTGGAGCGGCGCTACGTCAACGACCGCGGCCACAAGGCGCTGGCCCAGCTCGACTACGCGCAGAAACGCAAGACCCTCACCCTGCAGTACCGCATTCCCGCGTTCGCCTGGCTCGACGGCTGGTACACGATCAGCGCGCAGGCCGCCGACGAGCAGTCCGACTACGTCGACTCGCGCAGGATCGAGTTCGTCGGCAGCCGTAGCGGCGAGGTCAACGACCATCTGACCGTGGTCGCCTCGGTCCACGCATTGCGCGAACGCTGGGCCTACCTCGCCGATGACGACGGCGATCCGGAGACGCCGCGCGACTACCGCTACGGCACGTTCACCTACCCGTCGTTGCGCGCCGAGTACATCGACGCCGACAACCTCGTGTTTCCGCGCGACGGCCTGTCGGGCACGCTGCTGCTGCGCGGCGGCGTCGAAGGCGCCGGCTCCGACGCGAGCTTCGCCCAGGTCCGCGCGACCAGCCACTGGTACCGCGGCATCGGCGAGCGCAACCGCCTGATTGTGCGCGGCGAACTGGGCCACACCTACACCAACGCGCTGGTCGACATGCCGCCGAGCCTGCGCTTCTTCGCCGGCGGCGACGACAGCATCCGCGGCTACGCCTGGCGCGAGGTCGGCCCGCGGATCGAGGGCGTCGACGGCAAGCTCTACGCGGTCGGGGCCAAGAACGTCGCCACCGCCAGCGTCGAGTTCGAGCACTACTTCACCGAAAGCTGGGGCGCGGCGGTGTTCGTCGACAGCGGCAGCGCATTCAACGGCGACCCCGACTGGCGCACCGGCATCGGCGCGGGCGTGCGCTGGCGCTCGCCGGTGGGTCCGGTGCGGGTCGACATCGGCCACGGCCTGGACGACCCGGACTCGTCGTTCCAGCTCTATCTCAGCGTCGGCGCGGACCTGTAACCATGGCACCGACCCTCCGACAACTGCGCTTCCGCCGCCGGCACATCGATCCGACCCTGACCCCGGAAGAGCGCGAGGAACGCATCAAGGAGCTGCGCCGCAAGCGCGAGGCGCGTCTGCGCGTGCTCGCCGTGCGCAGCGTATTGCTGGCCGGCGGGCTGGTGCTGGCGCTGGTGCTGCTGGGGTACTGGCTGCTGACCACGATCGGCGGCCGTGACTTCCTGCTTGCGCAGATCGTCGCGCGGTTGCCGGCCGACGCCGAACTAAGCTGGTCGCGCGCCGAAGGACCGGCATCGGGCCCGCTGACTTTGCATGACGTGCGCTTCACCCTGCCGCGCCAACGCGACCCGGATTGCGTGGCGACCGCGACCACGACCTGCGCGATGGGCACGATCGTGTTCACCGCGCGCGAGGCGACGGTCGATCCGGCGATCCGGCCGCTGCTCGGCCGCCGCCTGCGGCTGGACGCCTTGCAGATCACCGACGCCACCCTCGACCTGCCCGCGTCGGACACGCCGTTCGAGTTGCCTAGCTGGCCCGACTCGCTGCCGCAGATTTCGCCACCACTGGCACTGCAGGCCGACGACCTGCGGATCGACGGCTTCCGCGTGTCCAGTGCCGGCGAGCCGCTGATCGACATCGCCCACCTGCGCGGCGGACTCGTCGCCGACGACGGCGAACTGCACATCGAACGCTTGCGGGTCGACAGCGATCGCGGCCGCTTCAGCGTCCACGGCGACTACGCGCCCGGCGACAACTACCGCACCGACCTGGTCGCGACCGCGGTGTTGCCGGCGGCCGCCGCACGCACGCCGGCGCGGCTTGGCTTCGTGGCCCGTGGCGACCTCGCACGGATGGATGTCGCGCTCGCCGGCAATGCCCCGGGACCGCTGCGCGCGACCCTGGTACTGCGCGAAAACGAAGACGATGCCGACCGCCCGCGTTGGCAGTTGCGCGCGCAGGCCGACTCGCTTGATCCCGGCCTGCTGACCGACCCCGGTGCCGCGCCCACCGATACGCCACTCTCGCTGCAGGTACAGGCCGATGGCGTCGGCGGCGCGGCGACGCTGAGTGGCCGGATGCAGCAGAGTGAGTTCAGTGCGCAGGTGCTGCCGTCGCAGGTGCGCATCGAGGACCAGGTGCTGCAGGTCGATCCATTGCAGCTGCAGCTGTTCGACGGCCGCGTGCGCCTGCGCGGCCACGCCGATTTCACCGACCCAGGCAATGCCACGTTCCGCTTCGCCGCCAACGCCCGCGACCTGCAGTGGGGCGGCGGCGCGGCCGGCGCGTCGGGGACGCCCACGCCGATCATCGAAGCCGATGCCGACCTCGGCCTCGCCGGCACGATGCGGGCCTGGGCGCTGTTCGGCCGTGCCACCCTCGCCCGCGACGGCGAGCAGGCCGAACTGTCGCTCGACGGTCGCGGCAACGCCGAGCGCTTGCAACTCAAGACCCTGCACGTGCAGATGCCGACCGGCACCCTCGATGCCACCGGCGCGGTCGCCTGGGCGCCGGCGCGCGGTTGGGACATCGACGCACGCCTGGCCGGTTTCGATCCCGGCTACTTCGCCGCCGGCTGGGACGGCGCGGTCAATGGCGACATCACCAGCACCGGCCAGACCCGCGTCGACGGTGGACTGGACATCACCGCCGACGTCACCGACCTCGGCGGGCGTTTGCGCGGGCGTCCGCTCGACGGCAACGCACGCTTCGCCATGCACGGCGCCGCGCCTGTTGGCGGCACCACGGTTTACGAGGGCGAGGTCGCACTGAGCCTCGGCGGCAGCCGGATCGATGCCGAAGGCCGCGTCAACGACCGGCTGGACATCGACGCGCGCTTCGCTCCGCTGCAACTGGCCGACCTGCTGCCCGACAGCGCCGGCACCCTGCGCGGCACGCTGCGGCTGCAAGGCCCGAGCGGCGCGCCCGACATTGCCGCCGATCTGGACGGCAGCGGCCTGCGCTATGGCGACTACTCCGCCGACACGCTCGCCATCGATGGCGAGTTGCCGTGGGCACGCGGCGACGGCGCAATGACGGTGCGCGCCAGCAACCTCGTCGCCGGGATCGCATTCGACCGGCTCGACATCGACGCGCGCGGCGCGGTCGAGGATCTGCGGGTCGATGCCCAGGCCCAAGGCGAGGTCGGCCGCCTCGACCTCGCCGGCAACCTCGACCGCCAAGGCAACCGCTGGAGCGGCACCATCGCCAGCCTGCAACTGGCCCCGCAACGCGGTGCCGACTGGCAGTTGCAGCAACCCGCCGCTTTCAGCTGGGCCACCGGCCGCGCCACCCTCGACGATTTCTGTCTTGCCTCCAGCGCCGGCGGCTCGCTCTGCGCCGACGCCGACTGGCCACGCCGTAGCGTCACCATCAATGGCGACGGCCTGCCGCTGTCGCTGGCCAGCGCCTACCTGCCCGAGCGTGACGGCCGCCCGTGGTTGCTGCGCGGCGAGCTCGCGATCGACGCCCAACTGCGCCCGCAGGGCAACGGCTGGGTCGGCCAGGCACGCATCGCCTCGGCCAGCGGCGGACTCAAGTTCAGCGAGCGAGCGCGCCGCGAATTGATCCGCTACGACGACCTGCTGCTGGAGGCGAACTTCCGTCCGCAAGGCATCGATGCCACGCTCGCCACCGTGTTCAACGACGACGGCCGGCTCGATGCGCGCATCACCACCGGCTGGGATGCCTACGCGCCGCTCGACGGCGAGATCGCGTTCGACACCGACGAACTGACGTGGATGGAGATGTTCTCGCCCGACATCGTCGAACCGACCGGCCGCCTGTCCGGCCGCATCGCACTCGGCGGCACCCGCGCCCAGCCACGCCTCGGCGGGCAGGCACAGCTGGCGAACTTCGAGACCGGCATCCCGTCGCTGGCGATCGCCCTGCACGACGGCAACCTGCAGCTCAACGCCCTGCCCGACGGCAGCGCGCGGATCAGCGGCAGCGTGCGTTCGAGCTCGGCCGCCGGCAACTCCGACGGCGGCGTGCTCAACATCGACGGCAGCCTTGGCTGGCGGGGCGAGGAAACGCCACTGGTGCTCAACCTGCGCGGCACCGAGGTACTGGTATCCGACACTCCCGACCTGCGCGCGGTCGCCAGCCCCGACCTGCAGATCAGTTATCGCGCCGGCGAACCGTTGCGACTGACCGGCGAGGTCGCCGTGCCCGAGGCGCGGATCAACCTGGAAGGCCTCGAAGGCGGCGTCTCGACCTCGCCCGACGTGGTCGTGCTCGACCCGGTCGACCCCGAAGCCGGTCCCGGCACGCCGCTGGCGATGGACCTGGTGATAATCGTCGGTGACGACGTGCGCATGAATGGCTTCGGCCTGACCGGCAGCCTCGACGGCCGCCTGCACATCGTCGCCCGGCCCGGCCGCGAGATGATCGCCACCGGCAACCTCGAGGTCGGCGGCGAGTACACCGCCTACGGCCAGGACCTGACCATCACCCGCGGCCACCTGAGCTGGTCGAGCGATCCGATCGGCGATCCGATCATCGACCTGCGCGCCGAGCGCGAGATCGGCGAGGTCACCGCCGGCGTCGACGTCAGCGGCCGCGCCAGCGCGCCGCAGGCCGAGGTCTGGTCGAACCCGGCCAGTTCGCAGTCCGAGGCCCTCGCCTACCTGACCCTCGGCCGCCCGCTGTCGAGCCTGAGCGGCAGCGAGCGCGGCGAGCTCAACGCAGCGAGCGCCGCCCTGACCGCCGGCGGCAGCCTGCTGGCCGGGCAGCTGGGCGCGAAGATCGGGCTCGACGACGCCGGGGTGATGCAGAGCCGCGCGCTCGGAGGCAGCGTGTTCGGGGTCGGCAAGCAGATCTCGCCGCGGCTGTACGTCGGTTACGGCGTGTCGCTGCTCGGGACCGGCACGGTGTTGACGCTGAAGTACCTGCTCGACCACGGTTTCGACATCGAGATCGAGTCGAGTTCGATCGAGAACCGCGGCTCGATCAACTGGCGCAAGGAAAAGTAGCGGCGCCCGGACGCACGACGATCCGCGGCGTCAGTGCGCCGCCTTGTCGATCAGGCTCGCTTCCATCAGGTCGATCTCGCGGACCAGCTTCTGGTGGACGACGTCGTCGATCGCGAACGCGCGGCGCAACTTGTACAACTCGTCGCGCTCGGCATCCAGCGCGACCAGCCGCAACCGGCGTTCGGCCTCGGCGACGCGCTGCATGTCCTCGGCGTTCTCGCCGCTGAGGTCGCCGTAGTCAAGGTGGCGCTGGTAGACGTCGCGCAGCACCACCGCCGCCTCGGCGCGCGCCGCGACCGCCTTGGGATCATCCATCGGCTCGGCCAGCGCCTTGTCGAGCCGCCGCAGCGCCGCTTCCGACGCCGCCACCCGCGCATTGGCTTCGGTGTCCTTGCGCTCCGGCTCCGGCAGGACATCGGTCAGGCCGCGGGTCAGCAGCGGCAGGCCGACGCTGGCGATCGTCAGCGACAGCAGGATCACCCCCATCGCCAGGAAGATCGCGACGTCGCGCGCCGGGAACGCGCTGCCGTCGGGCATCAGCAACGGCAGGGTCAGGATGCCGGCCAGGGTGATCGCGCCGCGCACGCCGGCGGTGGCGATGATCGCCAGCAGGCGGGTTTGCGGCATCACCGTGTCCTCGCCGCGCCAGGCCGCACGGAACACGGTCAGGCGGATCGCCACCCAGACCCAGGCGAAGCGCATCGCGCCCAGCGCCAGGGTGATCACCACCACGTAGCCGAGCAGGTGCCAGACATCGTTGCCGCTGCCGGTGGCCTCGGCAGCCTCGGGCAGGCGTCGCAGCATGCGCGGCAACTGCTCGCCGAGCAGCACGAAGATGATGCCGTTGAGCGCGGTCTGCACCGTGTCCCAGACCGCGCCGCGCTGCATCCGGGTCGACGCCAGCGGCCGGCCCGACAGTTCGCCGTAATGCATCGCGATGCCCGCCACCGCGGCGGCGAGGATGCCGGACACGTGCACGTGCTCCGCCGCCAGGTAGGCCGCGAACGGGATCAGCAGGCTGACCAGGATCTGGATGCCCGGGTCCTCGCCCGAGCGGCGTACCAGCAGCCGGTTGAGCCGGCCGATCACGAACGTCACCGCGACGCCGACGACCAGCCCGCCGCCGGCGACCATGAGGAAACTCAGCGACGCATTGGCCGGCGAGAACGTGCCGGTCAGCGCCGCGGTCACCGCAAAGCTGAAGCACACCAGGCCGGTCGCATCGTTGAGCAGCGACTCGCCCTCGAGGATATGCATCAATCGCGACGGCAACGGCGAGCTGCTGGTCACCGCGCCGACCGCGACCGGGTCGGTCGGCGACAGGATCGCCGCGAGCGCGAACGCCACCGCCAGCGGCACCGCCGGCACCAGCCACCAGATGAACCAGCCCATCCCGATCACGGTGAACACCACCAACCCGATCGCCAGCGCCAGGATCGGCTTCCAGTCGCGGAAGAACGCGCCCTTGGGGATGCGCCAGCCGTCGAGGAACAGCAGCGGCGGGATGAACAGCAACAGGAACAGGTGCGGCTCGAAATCGACGTCGAAACCGATCGTCGCCAGTCCCGCCCCAATCGCGATCTGCAACAGCGGCAGCGGCACCTTGAACGGCAACAGGCGGGCGACGAAGCCGCTGACGACCACCGCCAGCAGGAACACCAGGACCATTGTGACTACGGGCATTCGGGTTCCAAGGACTACGGGATGCCGGCCATTTTCACCCGGATGAGTATCCGTGGGTCATTCCCGATCCGCCGCGATCACTTGTAGTCGTTGACGAGCTCGCCGTCGGATGATGCCTCGAACTGCGGCAAGTCATCGGTGATCTCGTAGAAGTCGCACTTCTCGCCGACGTAGATGTGGCCGATGGTCTTGAGCCCGGTCGGACCGTCCAGCGAGCCGGCGATGATCCCGGTGGCGTCGAGGTCGAAGGGCTCCCAGAACAGGCTCGACCCGCAGTTGCGGCAGAAGCCGCGACGCGCGACGTCCGAGGTCCGGTACCAGGCCAGGCCCGCATCGTTGGTGATCGTGAGGTTGACCTTGCGCGCCTTCGAGTGCGGCCCGAAGTTGCCGTGCAAACGCTGGCACATGCTGCAGTGGCAATTGACGACATCCCGCAACGGGCCGGCGACCTCGTAGCGCACGGCGCCGCAAAGGCAGCCGCCGGTGGTGATCTTGCGGTCTTCGGTCATGCGAATCTCCCGGCGCGGATCAAGCGATTTCCGGACGCACCGGGCGCCACGCGCCGCGCGTGGCTTCAACCCCGCGGTCCGCCCATCGCCGGCAGTATCACCCCGTTGATGTATGACGCGCACACCGGCGCGGCCAGGAACACATACGCCGGCGACATTTCCTCCGGTTGCGCGGGGCGGCCCATGTCACTGTCCTTGCCGAACTCGGCGACCTTTTCGGCCGGACGGTCGGCCGGGTTCAGTGGGGTCCACACCGGCCCGGGCGCGACCGCGTTGACCCGGATGCCGCGGTCGAGCAGATGGCTGGCCAGCGACTTGGTGAAGGCGTGGATCGCGCCCTTGGTGGCCGAGTAGTCGAGCAGTTGCGCGCTGCCGAACAGCGCCACTTCCGAGCCGGTGTTGACGATGCTGCTGCCGGCCTGCATGTGCGGGATCGCCGCGCGCGCCAGCTTGAAGTAGCCACCGATGTTGGTCTGCAGCGTTTCCTCCCACTGCGCGTCGGTGATGTCCTCGATGCGCGCGGCGTGTTGCTGGAACGCGGCGTTGTTGACCAGCACGTCGAGCCGTCCGAAGGCCTTGAGGGTCTGCTTGACCGCCTTCTCGCAGAACGCGGTCTTCTTGACGTCGCCGGCGATGACGATGCAACGCCGGCCTTCGGCCTCGACCGCGGCGCGGGTGGTTTCGGCATCCTCCGGTTCGGCCAGGTGCAGCACCGCGACGTCGCAGCCTTCGCGCGCGAACAGCACCGCGACCGCGCGCCCGATGCCGGAGTCGGCGCCGGTCACGATCGCGGCCATGCCCTCGAGCTTGCCGCTGCCCCGGTAGTCCGGCGCGAGGTAGCGCGGCTCCAGTTCCATGTCGTGTTCGTAGCCGGGCTTTTGCAGGTGCTGCGCCGGCAGCGGGTTCTTCGGCTGCTTGCGCGCCCCGGCCTGCACCGGCTGTTTCTTCGCGGCCTTGGGCTTGGCGGGCTTCGCGTCGATCTTCTGCTGGATCGAGCGCTGCCGGTCGACGGTCTCGCCGGCGGTGCGAGCGGCGGCACGGTTGCCGGTCTTGCTTGCGCTCTTGCGGGTGGCCATGGCGGGTGCTCGTGTGGACTGCGGCCAGCACAGCAGGCCGGCCGTTGCCCGGGCGTGACCGCTACGACAACACGGCGTGAGTACGCCGACTCCGGGATTGACCGTCTAGTCGATCGCGAGGGACACAGTCGCCGCGGAGGTCGTCGCGTCGGCCGCCGCCGGCTGCAGCACCGCACCATGCAGGGCGGGCTTGCCATCGACCACGTCGGTCCAGGCGACATGGACGACGCCATCGACCAGCGCCAGCTGGGCGAAGCCGGTGCCGCGGCCGCGACCCTGCAGGCGCGCCACCTCGATGCGCTGCAGCTCGCGCGACAGGTCGGGGCTGTAGCGCGCCAGTTGCAGCGACTGGCCGGCCTCGTCCTCGCGCGTCCACAGCGCCCAGGCCGCCTCGGCGCCGAGGACGACGTCGATCCGGCCCTGCACCGCGGCGCCGCTGTCGATCGTCAGCGGTGCGGCGAAGCTGTCGCCGGCATCGATGGAGCGGGCGATCTTCACCGCCGGGGTGCCGCCCGTGGCGGTGTACCAGCCGACCACCACCTCGCTGTCGCGGGCGTCGATGGTGGGGCCGTTGACCGGGCACGCCGGCATCTTCCAGCCGTCGGCGTGGACACGCGCCGGGTCGGTCCAGCGCTCGCCGTCGAAGCGGGTGACGGCGATGTCGCGGATCTCTTCGGTGGTGCGATCGCGGTAGACCAGCAGCGGGCCGCGCGCGGTCAGGGCGGCGTCGGTCTGGCAGCAGTCGCAGGTCGAGGCGTCGAGCACGGTTTCGCCGCTGCGCCCGAGTTCGGCATCGAACCGCGCGCTGCGCAGGGTCATCATGCCGGCGCCGGCGTGGGCCGCGTGGGTGTCATGGCCGCCACCGGCGGTCGCGCGGCCGTCGAGCCAGGCGATGCCGAGGCTGTCGGCGGAGGCCGGCCACATCGCCACGAAGCCGTGCTCGGTCGGGGTGCCGTCGTCGTTGACCAGCCGCGGCTCGGACCAGGTCGCGCCGTCGTCGTCGGAGCGCACCAGGGCGACGTCATAGGCGTAGGTCGCGGCGGCGGACTTCTGCAGCCAGTGCGCCCACAGCGCGCCATCGGCGGTGGCGGCGATGTGCGGGGTGTCGGCCCAGTTGACGAACCAATCGTCGCCGTGGGCGATCGTGCGGGCGGCGCCCCACTCGCCGTCGCGGTAACGGGCGAACTGCAGGGCGTGGCCGTCGCCGGCGGCGGCGATCCAGGACAGCAGCAGGCTGCCGTCGGCGGCCGCGACGAGGTCTGGCTGGGCGGCGTTGGCCGGGGTCGGCATCGACCAGGGTTGGAGGGTGTAGGGGGACGATGGGGCGGGTGCTGCGGCAGCCGAGTGATCGGCGTCGCCGGCCGTGGCCGGTTCGGTCGGCGTGGTGGAGGGCTGGCAGGCGACCAGGGCAATCGCGATCAGGCTGGCAAACAAGGGAGTGCGCATGGATGCAGCGTAGCGCGGAGTGCGGCGGGGTTGTAGGCGCGGTCTTCGCATTTGGTGCGGTCGGTCGGGTGTGGGAGCGACGTGAGTCGCGACCCGCCGAACGCTCGGGACGATGTACAGGTCGCGACTCACGTCGCTCCTACATCGACGCATTCGGCAGATCCGGCCAGCGTCAGGCCACGCGGCTGCGGCGGGCGCGGCTCAGGTGGACCAGCAGCAGCGAGATCGCGGCCGGGGTCATGCCTGGGATGCGCTGGGCCTGGCCGATCGTCTGCGGGCGGACCTGGGCGAGCTTGCCGCCGAGCTCCATCGACAGGCCGTGGACCACGCCGTAGTCGAAGTCGGGCGGGATCGCGGTGGTCTCGTGGCGCTGCTGACGGGCGATCTCCTCGTTCTGGCGATCGAGGTAGCCGGAATACTTGACCCCGATCTCGACCTGCTCGGCGACCGCCGGATCGCTGACCGCAGGACCGAGCGAGGGCACGGCGAGCAAACGGGCGTAATCGAGCTCCGGCCGCTTCAGCAGGTCGCGGGCGCTGCCTTCACGGCTGGGTTCGATGCCGAGGTGGACGGCGATTTCGCGGCCGAGCGGATTGTTCGGCGAAACCCGGATCGCGCCGAGCCGGCCGTGCTCGGCTTCAATCGCCTCGCGCTTGGCCTCGAACGCGGCGAAGCGGGCGTCGTCGACCAGCCCGAGCGCGCGGCCGACCGGGGTGAGCCGCAGGTCGGCGTTGTCCTCGCGCAGTTGCAGGCGGTACTCGGCGCGCGAAGTGAACATCCGGTACGGCTCGGTGGTGCCGTGGGTGATCAGGTCATCGACCAGCACGCCGAGGTAGGCCTGGTCACGGCGCGGGCTCCAGCCCTCACGTCCCTGCACCTGGCGTGCGGCGTTGAGTCCGGCCAGCAGGCCCTGTGCGGCGGCCTCCTCGTAACCGGTGGTGCCGTTGATCTGGCCGGCGAAGAACAGGCCCTCGACCGCCTTGGTTTCCAGCGTCGCCTTGAGCCCGCGAGGATCGAAGAAGTCGTACTCGATCGCGTAGCCGGCGCGGGTGATGTGGGCGTGCTCGAAGCCGCGGATCGAGCGCACCAGTTCCAGTTGCACGTCGAACGGCAGCGAGGTCGAGATGCCGTTCGGATAGATCTCGGCGACGCCGAGGCCTTCGGGCTCGACGAAGATCTGGTGCGATGCCTTCTCGGCGAAGCGCACCACCTTGTCCTCGATCGACGGGCAGTAGCGCGGACCGATGCCTTCGATCTGGCCGGTGTACAGCGGGCTGCGGTCGAGCGCGGCGCGGATGATCTCGTGGGTGCGCTCGCAGGTGTCGGTGATCCAGCACGAGACCTGCCGCGGGTGGTCGGCATGGCTGCCCATGAACGACATCACCGGGCGCGGGTCGTCGCCGGGCTGCTCGCGCATCACGGAGTAGTCGAGGCTGCGACCGTCGATCCGCGGCGGGGTGCCGGTCTTGAGCCGGTCGACCACGAACGGGCCGTCGCGCAGCTTGTGGGCCAGGGTCATCGCGGGCGGGTCGCCGGCACGGCCGGCGGCGTAGGTGGTCTGGCCGACGTGGACCTTGCCGGCGAGGAAGGTGCCGGCGGTCAGCACCACCGCCGGCGCATGGAAGCGCAGCCCGGTCTGGGTGGTGACGCCGCCGACCCGGCCGCCGTCGAAATCGATGTCGTCGACCGCGGCCTGGAACACGGTCAAGTCCGACTGGTTCTCGACCGCACGGCGCACGAACGCGCGATAGAGGTTGCGGTCGGCCTGGCACCGGGTCGCGCGCACCGCCGGGCCCTTGCTCGCATTCAAGCGGCGCCACTGGATCCCGGCGGCGTCGGCGGCATGCGCCATGACCCCGCCGAGGGCGTCGATCTCCTTGACCAGGTGGCCCTTGCCGATCCCGCCGATCGCCGGATTGCAGCTCATCGCGCCGACGGTCTCGATGTTGTGGGTCAGCAGCAGGGTGCTGGCGCCGGCGCGCGCGGCCGCCAGCGCGGCCTCGGTACCGGCGTGGCCGCCGCCGACCACGATCACGTCGTACTGGTAGAAATTCCGGGTCATTGCAGCGGGCCCCATGACAGGCGGGAATTTTACGCCGATCAGGCACTTGTGACCGGTCGCCGGCCACGTCCGGACGATCTCGTTCATCGACCGGGTGAAGATGGTGTCAACCTTGGCACGCTTCCTGCGTTATCTTCCATGCACCCAGCGGGGCAGGCGCCAAGCGCCGGTTGGTATTGGAACAGGGGCCGACCAAGCGCCCGCCGGGGAAGCACAGGGACCGAATGTCGGGGGACGTTCGGTCCCTTTTTTTGTCCCGGGTTCGAGGGTGACCGCTGTCACCATCGGCGCGAGACCGTGGTTCTCGCGGCTGTTGCCGACCGCCGATATCGGCCCTCGCGGGCTTGCAGGCGCCGCCGGAGACCACCGTGCCGCAGATACGCGAAAGCCCTGCTGGGCAGGGCTTTCGGTGTGGGCGCCGACATCCGACGGGGACGGAACAGGGGGGATCCGTGGTTCCTCGCCGGATGCCGACATTGAAGCGGCAACCCGATTACGTCGCAATACGACGCTGTCTGTCAATACCCGCGTCGGATCGTCAGACGAGCGGCAGCGCCAGTTTGCGCGCGGTCACGGTTCGACCTTGCGCGGGCGCACGCGGCTGTCCTTGGCCCGGCGGATGACCTGCTCCATTCGCGAGCCGCCACCGGCATCGCTGCGGGCGCGCACCGGGGCAACCGGCCGGGCCGGGCGCGCCGGCACCGACAACGCCGGCCGCTGCACCACCGGCGAGCGCGAGCGCTCGACCCGTTCGCGCTGCAGCCGCTCGTAATCTCGCCACGGCGCCTTGCGGTCGCTGTCGTTGTCGCGATCCGGACGATGGTCGTCGTCCGGGCGTGGGCGGACGACCAGCGGCGGCCGGTAATAGCCGTACGGATAGCGGTCGTGACCGTAGCGCGAACCGTAGTACGGGTAGCCGTAGTAGGGATAGCCGTGCCGCGGGTAGTAGCTGCGGCCGTAGTAGCCGCTGCCGTAATAGCCGCTGCCGTAGCCGTAGGGGCTGCCGTAGTGGCGGTATTCGGTGCTGGGCTGGCCGTAGTAGTAGTCGCCACGGTCCTGGCGGTAGCTGTAGCCGCCGGTCATGCAGCCGCCCAGCAATGCCACCGCGATGGCGGGCAGGAGCAGTTTTCGGATCATCATGTCAGGAACCCCCCGGGTTGATGCCACCATCGTCGGCCTGCGGCATTGAACTCGCGCTTAATTTTGAGTATGGCTCGCGCCCGAAATGGGCCGTGCGGGCTGGAAACGCGCCACGGGGCGCAGCGGTTGGCCGACGCGACTGACCGCGCGCGGCGCGCCGTTGCGTTGGCCCGGCAGGATGGCGCCGTGGCGCCGCCGCTTACGCTAGGCTCCAATAATGAATGCAGCAGCAGCCGATTCCCTGCCGACTCCCGCCCTCGCCAGCAGCGATTTCGATGCCGTGCTGGCCGCGGCCGCGCGGATCGCCAGCCACGCCCATGCCACCCCGGTGCTGCGTTCGCGCTCGCTGGATGCGCTGGCCGGCTGCGAACTGCACTTCAAGGCCGAACACCTGCAGCGCACCGGTGCGTTCAAGTTCCGCGGCGCGTGCAACGCGGTGTGGTCACTTGACGACGCCCAGGCCGCCCGCGGGGTGGTCACCCATTCGTCCGGCAACCACGGCGCGGCGCTGGCGCTGGCGGCCCGGACCCGCGGGATCGCCTGCCACGTGGTGGTGCCCGAGGGCGCGGTCGCGGCCAAGCTCGCCGCGATCGAGGCCTACGGCGGCATCCTGCATCGTTGCGCACCGACCATCAGCGCCCGCGAACACGCGTGCGAGCAGTTGCGCCGCGACACCGGCGCCGAGCTGGTGCATCCCTACACCGATCCGCGGGTGATCGCCGGCCAGGGCACCGCGGTGCTGGAGTTGCTGTCGGGGCCGACCGGTTTCGACGCGATGGTGGTGCCGGTCGGCGGCGGCGGGCTGGCGTCCGGCAGCGCGATCACCCTCGCCGCGCGCTCGCCGACGACGCGGCTGTGGCTGGCCGAGCCGGCCGGCGCGGCCGATACCGCCGAATCGCTACGGCGCGGCGAACGGGTCACCGACGTTGTCCCCGACACCGTCTGCGACGGCCTGCGCGGCACCCTCGGCGCGCCCAATTTCACTTTGTTGCAGCGCCACGAAGCGCAGGCGCTGGTGGTCGGCGACGCCGATACCGTGCGCGCGATGCGATTGATCTGGCGCCATTGCAAGCAGCTGGTCGAGCCGTCCTCGGCGGTGGCGTTGGCGGCGGTGCTGGCGCGGCCGAAGAAGTTCGCCCGGCAGCGGGTCGGGATCGTGTTGTCGGGGGGCAATGTCGACCTGGATGCGCTGCCGGCGCTGTTTGCGCTGGCGCGCTGAGCTGGGGGCGGCGCGAGGCAGGAGCCGGCCTGCGTAGGACATCGCTCCGACCCTCCGGACGGCTTTCCTGCCTTTAGTCGGGCCGCCGGCCATCCATGGCCGGCTCTGCGCAACGCCCTACGCAGGCCGACTCCTGCTCCGATTGACGACGCGACGTTGCGGTTCGTGATGGGTCAGCGCACGTGGGCGGTGGTGTCGGGGTTGCCGGCGAGCTGTTGCAAGCCTTGGCTCAACAACAACCGGGTCACCGCGGCACGCTCGGGCAGCGGTCGTTGCTGCACGGCATCGAGCAGCATCGCCACCGAGCGGCAGCGCGCGGGATGGTCGTCGCCGTTGAGGCCGGCGCTGAAACCGTCGTTCAGCAGGGCCGCGCGTACGCCGGCGGCCTTGAGCGCTTGCTCGGCGGCGGCGGGGTCCCAGGGCTGTGGCGGATTCTGCATGGCGGCAACGAAGACTTCGGCCACGGCATTGGCGAAACGCTCCTGGCTGGCCGGCGCGAGTCCGGAGGCGATCGCGTTGAGTCCGGCGAGGCTGCGGTCGGCCTGCGGATCGAACAGTTTGCACAGCACCTGCGCATCGCTCGGGTCCTGACTGCTCGCGTGCACCGCCTGGAACAAGCGGTCGATCGCCGGGTCCGGCGCGCGCGCCAGCAGCTCGGTGCCGTCCGCGACCAGCACGGCCGGGTCGAAACCCCATTGCTCGATCGCACCGGGCGCGGTCGGCGCCGGGCGTGATGGCAGGGGTGCCGGTGCGGCCGGTACGCGAGGCGAGGTCGTGGCCGGCAGCGCGGACTGCGCCAGTGCCAACGGCGACAGGCAGGCCAGCACGGCCATGGCGGCAATGCGGCGCGCGGTCGCGGACGGGCGCGGCGTCGGCGCGGGCAACACGGACGAAGTCGGCGTGGACATGGGCGGCTCGCGGTGCGGCGGGAATCGAGCCGAATTTAGTCGCAGCCGGCTGAACGCCATGTCTGCGTAGCCGAGGCTCGCAGAGATGGCCACGATTCGTTTGTAGGAGCGGCTTCAGCCGCGATCTGGAATCGGTGCGCGCGACCGGGCATCCGATCGCGGCTGAAGCCGCTCCTACAAACGCAACACGCCCCGCCGGACGATCGATGGCCTGTCTCCGCTTGCCTCAGGCACCACGCTCGCTGCGCAGGTCCTGGGTCGCGCGATGATCCCCGGCGGCCGCGCGCGCGGCGATCCAGCTGAAGGCGACGATGCCGACCACCACCAGCAGCGCCCCCCACAACGCGCGGCCTTGCGGCCACGCCTCGCCGAGCCAGAGCACCCCCAGCGCGGTCGCGAACAGGATCTCGGCGGCCTGCATCGCCTCGGCGGCGGCCAGCGCGGTCGGATCGTTGCGGACCATACCGGTGGCTTGGAAGAACAGCACGGTGGCGATGATGCCGGCACCCAACGCAACCCCGGCGGCCAGCCACACCTGATCGAGCGACGGCGCCCCGGCCTCGACCCCGGCGAACAATGCCAGCGCCAGCCACGCCGGCTGGCTGGCCAGGGTCAGCCCGAACACGCGCTGGGTGGCATTGAGTTCCGGGCCGTCGCCGGGATTGCGCTCCAGGTGCAGCAGCAGGCCGCGATTGCCGAGTGGATAGGCCACCGCGGCCACCGCTACGCAGCCCAGCGCGATCCAGCCGGCACGATCCAGCACGCCGCCGCCGACCCCGAACTGCATCAGCAACACCCCGGCGATCACCAGCAACCCGGACGCCAGCGCCGGCAACGGCACCTTCGCCCGGGCATCGTCGTACAACAGCGGCGCGCACAGCATCCCCGCGACCACGGTCAGCTGGAAGGTGCCGGCGACCAGCCACGACGGTCCGCTCGATGCGGCAAAACTCAGGCAGCCGTAGAACAGCACGAAGCCCACCGCGCTCCAGCCCAGCCACGGCCACGGGTGCGCGCGGATCGCCCGCCACACCGGCGCCACCCCGCCCTGCCAGTGCATCAGCGGCAACATCAACGGCACGGTGATCAGGTAGCGCAGCGCCGCGGTCCACGCCCAGTGGCCGCCGCCGGTCGCCGCCACGCGGTTGAGCAGGTAGGTGCAGGTGAAGAACAGCGCCGAGGCCAGCGCGATGGCGACCGCGAGCAAGGTGCGGTTGCGGTGGCTCGCGCGATGGGCGTCGGTGGGCATGTAGCGGAATCTACGCTGCGACGGATATGCGTGTCTTGGCCGCGTCCGCCGAGGGCGAGCGCCCGTCAGCGCTTGCGCACGCGGATGCTTGATGGCGGCACGTGGACCTCGTCGACGCCGCCGACCCGGATCGGCGCGCCCGGCGGCGGGCCCCAGGCGTGGGCGTAGATCACTTCCCAGGTCGCCGGCAGCTGGCCCGCCAGCGGCATTCCGGTACCTTCGCGCATCGCCTCGTAGGCTTGCGCGGCGCGGGCGAAGCGGGCGCGGCCGGTGAGGCTGCGGCGGCGTGTCGCCAGCGCGTTGGTGGCGCCGATCGTGCGCAGCTCGCGCATCAGGTCGGCGAGGTCGGGATGGCCGAGGCGGAACTCGTCGCGATCGAGCACCGGGTCCTTGAAGCCGGCCGCCAGCAGGGCGTCGCCGAACTGGCCGATCGCCGGGAACAGGCTGACGTGCGGGGCCTCGTCGGCGGCGGCGAACGCCTCGCGCAACTCGAACAGGGTGGCCGGGCCGAAGGTCGACACCAGCAGCAGGCCGCCAGGCTTGAGCACCCGGCGGAAACCGGCAAACACCGCCGGCAGGTCCTCGACCCACTGCAGGCACAGGTTGGAATGCAGCACGTCGACGCTGGCATCGCGCAACGGCAGCGCGCGGGCGTCGGCGCAGACCGGCGCGGGGACGTACGCGAACGGGTTGAGCCGGGCGAGGCCAGTGCCGCGGGCATGGCGGCGGGTCTCGGCAAGCATCCCCGGGGCGAGGTCGAGCGCCAGCACCTGCGCCTTTGGCCAGCGCTGCTGCATCGCGACGCTGGCATGGCCGGGGCCGCAGCCGAGGTCGAGCACCACCTGCGGCGGTGGCCGGCCGTGGGCGGGATCGTCGAGGTAGTCGAGTTGCTCCAGCAGCCGCGCGCCGACCTCGCGCTGCAGCGCGGCGGCCGAGTCGTAGCCGTGGGCCGCGCGCGAGAACGCGCGCCGGACCTGGCGATGGTCGAACAGATCGGTCATGCCGGCTGGCGCGCGTCGACCGCACGCATGAACGCATCGATCTCGGCGGCGACCTCGTCGGCGGCGCCGAGGAAAGGCGCGTGGCCGGCGTTGGCGATCACCACGCTGCGTGCGTCCGGCGCGAGCGCGGCGGCGGCCGGCATCGCCCCGGCCGGGACCAAGCGGTCGCGGCGGCCCGACAGCCACAGGCTTGGTACCTGCAGGCTGGGCAGTTCGGCGCGCAGGTCGAGCGCATCGAGCAGCTGCAAGCCTTCCTGCAGCGCGTGCGGGGCCGGTTCGCCGCGCTCGAACGCCTGGGAGCGCAGCTTGCGCAACTCGTCCTGGGCGCTGGCCGAGCCCAGTGCTTCGAGCGCAAGGAAGCCTTCGAGGGTGCCGCGGAAATCGCGCTGCAGCGCATCGCCGAAATCGCCAAACAAACCGGTGCTGACGCCGTGCGGCCAGCCATCGGCGTCATCGCGCACGAACCGCGGCGAGGCCGCGACCATCACCAGCCCGCGCACGCGATCGGGATGGTCGAGCGCGGCGCGCAGGGCGAACTGGCCACCCAACGACCAGCCCAGCCAGACCGCGTCCGGCAGCCGCGCCACCAGCGTCGCCGCCAGCACTTCCGGTTGCAACGCGGTGGCGTCCTCGCGCGCGTGGCCGTGGCCCGGCAGGTCGACCAGGTGCAGGGTGTAACGATCGGCAAGGCGCTCGACCAGCGGCGCGAACAGGCCGCCGTGCATCGCCCAGCCGTGGATCAGCGCCAGCGCCGGACCGTGGCCGCGCGTTTCGATGAACATCGGCCGTCGTCCTAACGGTTGGGTGGAAGCGCGGTCATGCCGGCTTCCAGTTCTTGATGTCCGCCACCCGCGCCTCGGCCTCGGCGCGGTCGCGGGCGCGCTGCAACGCCTCCACCAGGCCGTCGACATCGGCGACCGTGTGCAGCGCCGACAGCGTCACCCGCAGCCGCGCGCGTCCGGCGGCGACGGTCGGCGGGCGGATCGCGGCGACCCAGTAGCCGGACTGCTCCAGCGACGCCGCCATCGACAGCGCGCGGGCGTCGTCGCCGACCAGCACCGGCTGGATCGGGGTGTCCGATGGCAGCAGCACCAGGCCGGCGGCCTGCGCGCGCTGGCGGAAGTGCGCGACCAGTTCGACCAGTTTGTCGCGGCGCCAGTGTTCGCTGCGGGCGAGCTTGACCGCCGCCAGCGTCGCCGCGGCCTGCGCCGGCGGCAGCGCGGTGGTGTAGAGGTACGGCCGCGCGGTCTCGGCGAGGTGCTCGATCAGGTCGGCATCGCCAACCACCGCGGCGCCATAGCCGCCGAGCGCCTTGCCGAGCGTGGCCAGCTGCAATTGCACCTCGCTGACCCCGAGCCGCGCCGCCGCCGCGGTGCCGCGGCCATCGGGACCGACCACGCCGATGCCGTGGGCGTCATCGACGTACAACAGCGCCTTCTGCACCCGCGCGACCACCGCCAGTTCGCGCAGCGGGGCGAGGTCGCCGTCCATGCTGAACACGCCGTCGGTGGCGAGGATCGCGCTGCAGTCGGGCAGGCTGCGCAGCTGCCGGATCGCGCCCTCGGGGTCGTTGTGCGGGTAGCGCCGCAGGCGGCAGCCGGCGAGCCGGGCGGCGTCGAGCAGGCTGGCGTGGTTGAGCCGGTCCTGCACGCAGATGTCGTCGGCGTCGAGCAGGCCCTGGATCACCGCGAGGTTGGCCAGGTAGCCGCTGCCGAACAGCAGCGCGCGCGGCGCACCGAGCCAGTCGGCCAGTTCCTTCTCCAGCGCGTCGTGCAGCGCGTGGTGGCCGCAGACCAGGTGCGAGCCGAGCCCGCCGGCGCCCTCGCGCGCGGCGGCGTCCTGCAACGCGCCGACCACGGCGAAATGCTGCGACAGGCCGAGGTAGTCGTTGCCGCAGAAATTCAGCAGGCGGCGGCCGTCGAGCTCGCAACCGACACCGTCGCGATGGCTGACCGCGCGGCGCACGCGGCGGCGCGAGGCCAGGTCGCGCGCATCGCGCGCCGCGGCGATGCGCTCACGCCAGGATGGGCGCGCCACGGCTCAGGCCGCGCGGTCGGGTCGGTCGGCGTCCGTGCCGGTGGTGGCGCGGCGCTCGCCGCAACTGTGGTTCGATTCAATGATATCGGCGTGCACGGTGTCCCCCCCCCCAGGGTGTGCGCGGTGTCGACGACCTGCATCGGACGCAGGCCCAACCGTGCGAACAATGCCAGATCGCGCTCGGTGTCGGGGTTGCCGGTGGTCAACAATTTCTCGCCGTAGAAGATCGAGTTGGCGCCGCCGAGGAAGCACAGCGCCTGCAATTCGTCGCTCATCTGCTCGCGGCCGGCCGACAGCCGGACCATCGAGCGCGGCATCAGCAGGCGGGCGACGGCGATCGTGCGGACGAATTCGAACGGGTCGAGCTCGACCAGGTCGGCGTCATCGGCCAGCGGCGTGCCCTCGACCTTGACCAGCCGGTTGATCGGCACCGAATCCGGGTGCGCCGGCAGGTTGGCCAGGGTCTGCAGCAGGCCGGCGCGCTGCTCGCGGGTCTCGCCCATGCCGACGATGCCGCCGCTGCAGGTCTTCATGCCGACGTCGCGGACATGTTCGAGGGTGTCGAGGCGGTCCTGGAATTCGCGGGTGTGGATGATCTCGTTGTAGAACTCCGGTGCGGTGTCGAGGTTGTGGTTGTAGTAATCGAGCCCGGCCTCGCACAACGATTTGGCCTGCTCGCCGCTGAGCATGCCGAGGGTGGCGCAGGTCTCCAGCCCGAGCGCTTTCACCCCAGCGATCATCGCGGCGACCTTGGGGATGTCGCGGTCGGCCGGCGAACGCCACGCCGCGCCCATGCAGAAGCGGCTGGCGCCGGCGGCCTTGGCCTGGCGCGCCTTCTCCAGCACCGCCTCGGTTTCCATCAGCTTGGTTGCGTCGACGCCGGTGTGGTACCGCTGCGCCTGCGGGCAGTAGCTGCAGTCCTCGGGGCAGCCGCCGGTCTTGACCGACAGCAGGGTGCTGACCTGGACCTCGGCCGGGTCGAAATTGTCGCGGTGGACGCTGGCGGCGCGATGCAGCAGCTCCGGGAACGGCAGGTCGAACAGCGCGCGGACCTCGGCCCGGGTCCAGTCGTGACGGAGGGCGGCAGGCGCGATGGGGGGCACGGCGGGGGTTTGGCTGACGACAGGCATGGGGCTTTTCCGACGGACGCGAACGGGCAAGAGCGGCAGTCTGGAAAGCATGGCCGAGACTGTCAACCAAACCGATGCTTCACAGGTTGACGGCGCCGGGCTCGGCGCCGGCCGACCCGGCGCTGCTCGCGAGCCGACCGGCGCGTGCGCGACGGGACCGACAGCCAAGCTGCCGGGTGGGCGGCTGGCGCGCTGGCTGTGGCCGCCCCGTTGCCTGGTATGCCTCGACCGCGGCAGCAGTGGATTGGACCTGTGCGGCGCGTGCACAGCCAACCTGCCATGGCTCGGCCACGCCTGCGGTCGCTGCGCGCTGCCGATGTCCGAACCCGGCCGCGATTGCGGCCATTGCCTGCGCCAGCCGCCGCCGCTGACCGAGGCCCATGCCGCCTGCCTCTATGGCCACCCGCTGGACCGGCTGCTGCCGCGCTTCAAGTTCCACCACGACCTCGCCGCCGGGCGCCTGCTCGCGCAATTGATGGCCCGGTCATTCGCCCCGCTGGCGGCAGACTGGGCGCAAGCCGTTGCGCTGGTGCCGGTCCCGCTGCATCCGCGACGGCTGCGCCAGCGCGGCTACGACCAGGCGCTGGAACTGGCGCGTCCGCTGGCCCACGCGCTCCAACTGCCGCTGGGCCAGCGCACCCTGATCCGGGTCCGCGACACCGCCGCGCAGTCGCGGCTGCACGCCGACCAACGCCAGCGCAACCTGCGCGACGCATTCGCCGTCACCGCCAGCGCTGCCCTGCCCGCCCATGTGGTGCTGGTCGACGACGTCATGACCACCGGTGCGACCCTGCACGCGGCCGCCGATGCCCTGCGCCGGGCCGGAGTGGCGCGGGTCGACGCCTGGGTCTGCGCCAGGGCGCCGTGAATCGAATGCACGGGCTTTGGTAGGAGCGGTTCAGCCGCGATCCTGGAATCGTTCGCCCGCGCCGATTTTCAGATCGCGGCTGAAGCCGCTCCTACAACGCCTCCCGCAACCCGTAATCCAGCGCGATGCCGGCAAATACCGCCAGTCCCACCCAATGGTTGTGCAGGAACGCGCGGAAACACGCCTCACGCTCGCGCCGACGGGTGATCCGGAACTCCCAGGCCACCAACCCCAACGCCACCGCCCAGCCGGCCCAGTACGCGCCGCCGAGCCCGGCACGCTGGCCGACCAGCGCCAGCGCGGCGAATGTCAGCGCATACAGCAAACCCTGCGCGGCCAGGTCCATGTCGCCGAACAGGATCGCGGTCGACTTCGCCCCCTGCTTGAGGTCGTCCTCGCGGTCGACCATCGCGTACCAGGTGTCGTACGCGGTCGCCCACAGGATGTTGGCGATGTACAGCAGCCAGGCCAGCGCCGGCACCTCGCCGGTGACAGCGGCGAACGCCATCGGGATGCCCCAGCCGAACGCGAGCCCGAGGTAGACCTGCGGCAGGTAGGTGTAGCGCTTGAGGTAGGGGTAGCTGGCCGCCAGCAGAATGCCGACGAAACTCAGCATCACGGTCAGCCGGTTGAGCGTCAGCACCAGCACAAACGCGACCAGCATCAGCGCCGCGAACACCATCAACGCCTCGCGGCCACGCACCGCGCCGGTCGCCAGCGGGCGGCCCTTGGTGCGTTCGACGTGCGGGTCGAGCCAGCGGTCGGCGTAGTCGTTGATCACGCAGCCGGCCGAGCGGGTCAGCCAGACCCCGGCGCTGAACACGAACAGCGTCCACAGCGGCGGCACGCCCTCGGCCGCCAGCCACAACCCCCACCAGGTCGGCCACAGCAGCAGCAGCCAACCGATCGGACGGTCGCCGCGGACCAGTTGCCAGTACAGCGCCAGCCGGGTTTGCCATGCCGGCGTACCGGTCGACTCGAAACGTTCGTAACTCATGCGGGAAGGTTAAAGGACGGCGGGCAAAGCCGCGCGTTTGCCGCTAGAATGCCCACCCGCGCGGCGCGATGCCGCGCGCGGTGTCACCGATGCGCCTGTAGCTCAGCCGGATAGAGTAGTGGCTTCCGAAGCCATTGGTCGGGGGTTCGAATCCCTCCAGGCGCACCATCTCCCCGCATGCCCTTCCGTCGACGCGTTCAGTCGATGATCGCGTGCGGCACGAACCGCGAGCTGTCCCGGGTGATCCGGCTGTCGTCCTCGCGCACGCCGATGCCGGCGGCCTGGTCGGCGATCACCCAGCTGCCGACCAGCGGGTAGTTGCCCGCCAGCCCGGGCAGCGGGTGGTAGGCCTGCCGGATCGTGGGCGCGTCGTCGTACGGGCCGTCGCTGCGCAGGCGCTCGCCGTCGGCGGTGACCAGCTCGATGTTGGCGCCCTCGCGCGAGAACAGCGGCTTGCGCACCCAGCCGGGCGCGACCGGCTCACCGGGCGCCTCGTCGAAGAACGCCGGCAGCAGGTTCGGATGGCCCTCGTGGCGCTGCCACAGCAGCGGCAGCACGCCCTTGTTGCTGAGGATCGCCTTCCACGGCGGCTCGATCAGCTGCACCTTCGAACCCTGGAGTTTCTCCCCGTACTCCTCGACGAACATCCACTCCAGCGGGTACAGCTTGAACAGGGTGCGGATGACCCGGTCGTCCTCGTCGGTGAACCAGCCTTCGGCGCTGATCCCGATCCGCTCGATCGCCAGCTCGAAGGTCTTGATCCCGACCTGCTCGGCGCAGTCGCGCAGGTAGCGGACGGTGCCGCGGTCCTCGGCCGAGTCGCCGACCGCGGCGAAATGCACCGGGGTCGCTATCCGACCTTCGCTGGCGAGCGAGGCGAACGTCTCGCACAGCAGTTCCTGGATCCGGTTGTACTGGTCGGCGCCGGCCGGCAGCACGCCGCGCCCGATCGCCTGCTCCAGCCACAGCCACTGGAAGTACGCGCTCTCGTACAGCGAGGTCGGGGTGTCGTAGTTGAACTCGTACAGCTTCGCAGGGCCAACGCCGTCGTAGGCCAGGTCCATGCGGCCGTACAGGTGCGGCTCGCGCGCGTGCCACGACTCGCGGATCCAGTCCCAGTAGGCCGGCGGGATCGCCAGCCGGGTCAGCAGCGCCTCGGACTCGACCACCTCGTCCACCAGCGTCATCGCCATCGCGTGCAGCTGTTCGGTCGGCGCCTCCAGGTCATCCTCGATCTGCCGCAGGCCGAACGCGTAGTAGGCCGACTCGTCCCAGTACGGCGCGCCGTCGATGGTGTGGAAATGGAAGCCGAGCGCTTCGGCCTGGTCTTTCCAGTCCGGGCGCGGTTCGGTGGCGATGCGTTTCATCAGCCGCCGAAGCCGCGGCTGCTGCCGAAGCCGCCGCGGGCGCTGGCGCTGGAACCGAAACCCGAGCGCGAGATCGTCATCGCGCGCGCCGGCAGCGCGGTGTTGCCGCGGCGACCGGTGACGGTGCCCAGGCCCCGGCTGACCGAATCGCCGTTGGGCTTGAGGTAGCGCCCGGAGCGGTAGTCGCGGTACAGCGGCGACACGCCGCCGACGTAGTACGGGTACATGCCGCCGCGGGTCGCGCTGGCGAGTGCATAGCCGAGCAGGAAGCCGCCCATCGGTGGGACATAGCTCTGACTGCTGCCGGTCTGCACGACCTCGCAACTGCCGAACTGCTCGTTGCACTGCACCTGGCTGTCGAACCGCGGCGCCAGCTTGCGATGCTCGGCCAGCGCCTTCTCGTAGGCGGCGGTGCACTGCTCGACCGGCACCGAGGTCTGGGTCTTGCACTGGTCGACCGACGACAGCACGGTGCCGGTCGGCTCGCTCTCGCAGCCGGCCAGCGCCACCGGCACCGTCGCCGCCATCAGCACCAGCTTGAGGTTGCGCGAGCGCTTGCTGCGCACGGGCGCCATGTCGGGCTTGATCTTGTGCGTCATGTCGGCGCTCCTTACGGGGTCATCGCGGCGGCGTTGATCAGGCCGACCGCGATCGACACGCCGGCGGCGAAGATGCCGGCGGCCGGGATGTTGTCGGTGATCTGCTGCGACAGCTTCGGCGACACCCAACGCATCGCCAGGTAGGCGACGATCTGGATCAGCGCCGAGGCCGCGCCCCAGATCAGCGCGTCGAGCAGGCTGACCGAATGCGAGATCGCCGCGTCCAGCGGCAACGCGATGCCGACCAGGCTGCCGGCGAACGCGATCGCGGCCGACGAGTTGCCGGCGCGGATCAGCCGGAACTCGTGGTGCGGGGTGGTCCAGGCCACGACCACCACCGCGGCGACCAGCACGCCGATGCCGGTGCCGAAATAGGCGAGGAAGGCGAGGAAACTTTCGGCGTTGATTGGTGCGTCCATGGGCGGGATCCTTTTGAAGTAAACGGAGGTGGTGTTTATCGGGCCGGGCGACGGAAGATCCGTGCCCTTGTAGGAGCGGCTTCAGCCGCGATCGGACAATCGGTCGCCCGCGCCGACTCTGGTTCGCGGCTGAAGCCGCTCCTACAGGGGAGCCATCGTCGATGTGCCCGTATCAGGTGATATCCAAATCGGCAGTGTTCAGGTCCTGGCCGACCGCGTAGGTGACGCAGAATTCGTTGGGCCCGTAGTCCTCGCCGGTGACCAGCAGGAACTCGTCGCGCTCCAGCCCCGGCAGCGCGCGGCGGTACAGCATCGCGTAGTGGGTCAGGTCGTCGTCCCGGCGCGGCGGCTCGCCGCGGTACAGCGCTTCGTCGTAGACCACCGCGGGGATGCGGGTGCCGGCCTCGTCGGAGAAATCGCGATGCCAGTCGCGGCCGGCGTACTCGATCCTCGCCGCGCCGAGGTGCTCGTGGCCGGTGACGAAACGCTGGAACTCGGCCTGGTTGGCCGGGTTGACGGTCTCGACGAACACGAACGCCTTGATCCCCTCGACCGCGTCGTTGTTGGTGCTGACCTGCACGTAGGCGTCGTCGTCGAGGTAGAAGCGGTGCAGCGCGTGGCCGCCGCCGAGGTCGATATGGCCGTAGCACGGGATGCCCTGGTGGCCTTCGGGCAAGGGCGCGGTCAGCGCCTCGGGATGGGCGCGGCTGAACATCGTGTCGAGCGCGACCCGGCCGTTGACCCGGAACCCCAGCGGCAGCGCGTGGGTCAGCGCACCGGCCGGAACCGGCGCCTCGGTCTTGCCGCGCAGGCGGTCGAGCCAGCCCATGGCTCAGCCCACCGCCAGCGACGGCCAGCCGAAGTGGCGGCTGTCGATGCGCCGGTCGGCGAGGTAGTACAGCTGGGCGCCGGCGGCGACGGTGCACTCGTCGGCGGGATTCAGCACCGGGGTGGCGGCGTCACGCTCGCGGTAGCCGACCCACAGGCCGGCGTGGCGGCGGAATGCGGCGGCGAGCTTGCCGGCGCTGAGCGCGGGCGCATCGTCCGGCACCCGCAGGCTGAACTGGGTCGGGCCGCCGGTGGTCAGCCACTCGTTGGCGACCAGCGAGCTGCCGGCGTCCTGCGCGGCGCGTGCGATGACGTCGACGTCCAGCGGGCGGGTGCATTCGACCTGCGGGTAGTGGCTGCGTACCAGCGAGGCGGCCGCCTCGCCGTCGAAGTGCGCGACTACGTGGCCCCTGAACCCCGCGTCCGATCCCCCTGCCGCCATCACTGCGAACACCGCGGCCAGGCTCTGCGCGTCGCTGCCGGTGTGCACGATGACCCGGCCAGCGCGCGCGACCGCGGCGCGCGCGTACTGGTCGCAGTCGGCGTAGGAGTCGACCGCGATGAAGCGGACTTGGTCCTTCAGCGGGTTCTGCTCGAGGCCCTCGACGCCACGCTCGGCCACCAGCACGATGCCCTCGTCATCGGTCTCGGTGTCGGCCAGCAGCAGTTGCACCAGCCGCGCCGACTCGCGCCCGCGCCAGCCGACCAGCACGGTGTGGCCGCTCATCTCGTGGTAGCTCATCTCGCCTCCCTGGTGCCGTTTCCAGAATCCCACCGCGGTCGCGCTGCCCTTGCCCAGCACCGAGGCCAGCAGCGCGATCGCGACCGGCATCAGCAGCAGCGCCACCACGAAACGGCCGGCGGTGGTCGACGGCGACAGGTCGCCGTAGCCGATCGTGGTCGCGGTGGTCATGTAGTAGTACGGAAACGCGTCCCAGCCGACCAGCTCGCGCTCGCCGGCCAGCGCCAGCAGCGCCCAGCACAGCGCGACGTGCAGCGCCAGCGCAGTCAGCAACGCGGTCCAGGTGACCTCGCGCAGGTGCGCCCGCACGGCGCGGTACAGGCGCCCGATCAGCGGCACGGCGCGCCTCCCGGCATGGCGGCGGCGCGGCTCAACTGCGCGATTGGCGCTCGGCGTCGGCCGGCGTGGCGACCGGCAAGGCCCGCTGCGGTTCGTGGCTCAGCTGCTGCACCGGCTTGTCCTGGTTGCGGAAGCGCTCGAGGATGTTGTCGACGCTGGCCGACTGCGGCAGTAGCCCGGCGTTCGCGAGCCGTGCGTTGAGGTCGCTGTCGCCGCTTTCGGCCTCCAACTGCGCGGCCGCCTGCATGCGCGCGCCGCGCTCGGCCTGGCGGGCCTGAATGCGCTCGAGCGAGTCCAGCGCGGTGCCCACCTTGCCGTTGGCGCCGGCGCTGCGCGACGCCACCGCGCCCTGCGCGCGCTGCACCGCTTCGGTCGCCTTGACCGTGTCGATCTGCTGCTTGACCCGGGTCAGCTTGTGCTCGGTCTGCTTGATCGCGCTCTTCAGCGCATTGATGCTGTCGTCGTAGGTCGCCAGGGTCTGGGCGTCGGTGGTCAGGTCGTTCTCGACCGCAGCCAGCCGTTCGGCCACTTCGCGCGCGAGTGCTTCATCGCCCTTGCGCAGCGCGCCGGCGATGTAGCCCTCGTACTCGGCGCGCTTGGCCGCGCGGTCGGCGCTCTTGCCGGCCAGCAGCTGGCGCTGCGCCATGACCTTGGTCAGCTCCTGCTTGGACCGGGTCAGCTCGTTGCCGGCGTCGCGGATCTCCTGGTCGAGGATGCGCAGTGCGTTGGCGTCGACCACGGCCTGGCCAGCCTCGTTGGCGCCACCGCGCAGCAGGGTGAAGATCTTGGTCAGGATGCTCATGCGGTCGCCTCGGAGGACGTGAGGTAGGGCTTGAGGGCTTCGATCGCGTCGAGCGCGTTGTCGGCCAGGGTGTGGATTTCCAGCTCCAGTTGGTCCGCGGTCGCGTCGGGCGACAGCTCGCCGAACACGATGTAGGTGTCGCGTCCGTTGATCGTGGTCAGGCCGAGGTTGGACAGCGGGTTGATCGGGTTCAGCCGCATGCAGGCCTCGTTGAACGCGGCGCGGTCGCGGACCTGTTCGGCCTCGACCAGCGGGGTCGACACGAACAGCTGGCGGTCGGTGACGGCGATGGTGATGCCGAGGTCGCCGAGGTCGGGCAGCACCACCTGGATCGCCTCGTCGGCGCTCGGGATCTCCTCGACGTTGTCGGCGCCGAACGCGGCGGACAGGCTCGTGCACAGTTCTTGCGTGGTCCAGCGGGACATGGGGGATTCCTGGTTGGGGACGGCGTGGCCGATGGCCGCCGCGGCGTCGAACGTGAACGGTAACCCAGGCGGCGGTTCGTTGCAGGCGCGCGCACAGCCGCGGGGCGTGATCCGGGTATGGGGACGCCGGCGGGGCCGGGCAAGGCGTCCCGCGGGCCGGGCGCCGCGCGACGGCCGGAGTGCGATAAACTGTACGGCAAGCTTGTCCCCCCGTGCCTCCGGCGCGGAGTTACCGCAGGTTTCTGCATCAGCGGCCGCATCTTGGGTGCGGCCATTTATCGAACGCATTGCGCGTCGCCCGCGACGCGCGCAATAGGTGGATCGTGCGCAATTACGACCTCGAGTTCCTGAAGAAATTCTCCATGGTGATCGGCTTCCTGGCGGTGGTGACCGTCGGCCTGATGGTGGTCGCCTACTTCGTGCATGTCTCGCTGCCGCAGGACGTGCCGGCGGCCGTGGCCAAGCGCACCCAGGCCCGGATCGCCCCGGTCGGCGCGGTCTACGCCGGCAGCACCGGCGCGGCCAAGCAGGCCGCGGCAACCGCGGCGGCGGCAGCGGCGGCCGCCTCGCAGGTCGCCTACGGCGGCACCCTCGACGGCGAGGTGATCTTCAACAACCTGTGCACCGGTTGCCACACCTCCGGCGCCGGCGGCGCGCCGACGATGGCGGCCGCGCAGTGGGCCGCGCGCATCCCGCAGGGGGTCGACGTGCTGCATCGGCACGCGATCGAGGGCTACACCGGCAGCGCCGGCGTGATGCCGCCGAAGGGCGGCAACCCGGCCCTGACCGACGAGCAGGTCATCGCCACGGTCGACTGGATGCTCGACAACCTGCAGTAACGGTCGAGCGCCTCCGCATGCAACGCCGCCTCCGGGCGGCGTTGTCGTTTGCGGCCTTCACGCCGCGCCGTCACAGCGGTTCGGCCCGGCGCCGTATCATGGCGCCATGGACAACCCCACGTTCCCGAACGGCGACGACTATCGCGCCGGCAAGCCCGTTGCGCTGACCCTGGCAGGCCCCGCCGGCACGATCGAGGCGATCGTCGAAGGTCCCGAACCCGACGTCGCCCCGCGGCCGCTGGTCGCGGTGATCTGCCACCCGCTGCCGACCGAGGGCGGGACGATGCACAACAAGGTGGTGACGATGACCGCGCGCGCGTTCCACCTGTGTGGCGCGAGCACGGTGCGTTTCAACTTCCGTGGCACGGGCGCCTCCGAGGGCGGTTTCGACAATGGCGAGGGCGAGGCCGACGACCTGCGCGCGGTGGTCGCCTGGGTCCGTTCGCAACGTCCCGACGCCCAGGTCTGGCTCGCCGGCTTCAGCTTCGGCTCCTACGTGGCCTACAAGGTCGCCAGCGAACTCAAGCCCGGCATGCTGGTGATGATCGCGCCGCCGGCCGGCCGCGGTTACGGCTTCGACGCGGTCACCCCTTTCGACGGTCCGTGGCTGGTGGTGCAGGGCGAAGCCGACGAAGTGGTCGATCCGCAGCAGGTCTACGCCTGGATCGACGGCCTGGCGCAACCGCCGGAACTGGTCCGCATCCCCGACACCAGCCATTTCTTCCATCGCCGGCTGATGGATTTGCGCGGCGCGATCAAGAACGGCATCCGCCCCTATCTGCCGGCCGCGACCGCCAACCCCGATGAGTGATGTCGATGCCGCGCGGCCGAGCGCGCGCTATGCCGCCGGCGCCAGCCGCGGGGACTGGAGCGACGACGCCGCGCAGCACCCGGCGCTGGCCGAACTCGACCGCCTGCACGCCGCGCTGCTCGATCCGCCACGGCGAGGTCTGCTCGACCGGTTGCTCGACAAGCCGGTCGTCGCGCCGCGAGGCCTGTACCTCTGGGGCGGGGTCGGCCGCGGCAAGACCTTCCTGATCGACCTGTTCTACGACGGCCTGCCGATCGAACGGAAGCACCGCACCCACTTCCACCGCTTCATGCGCGAGGTCCACGCCCGGTTGCGCGCGCACAAGGGCGAGGCCGATCCGCTGCGCACGATCGCGCGGCAGTGGGGACGCGACTGGCGGGTGCTGGTGCTCGACGAGTTCTTCGTCACCGACATCGGCGACGCGATGCTGCTCGGGCGCCTGCTCGAACGCCTGTTCGCCGAGGGCGTGGCGCTGGTGACCAGCTCCAACATCGAGCCGTCCGGGCTGTTCAAGGACGGCCTGCAGCGCGAGCGCTTCCTGCCGGCGATCGCGTTGATCGAACAACACTGCACGGTGCTGCACCTCGACAGCGTGCATGACTACCGGCTGCGCGCGTTGACCCGCTCGCCGGTGTACCGCGCGCCGCTGGACGCCGGCAGCGACGCCTGGCTGCAATCGCGCTGGGACGAGCTGACCGCCGGTGCCCCGCACGAGGCCGGGCCGCTGTGCATCGACGGCCGCGAGATCCCGGTGCGCGGCCTCGCCGAGGGCCACGCCTGGTTCGACTTCGCCGCGCTGTGCGAGGGGCCGCGCGCGGCCGGCGACTACATCGAGATCGCCACCGAGCACCACACCGTGCTGGTCGGCGGGATCCCGCGCTTCGACGGCAGCAACGACGACCCGGCGCGGCGCTTCGTCCACCTGATCGACGAGCTCTACGACCGCCACGTCAACCTGGTCTGCACCGCCGCGGCCGCGCCACCGGGGTTGTACACCGGGCACCGGCTGGTCGGCGCGTTCGAGCGCACCGCATCGCGCCTGATCGAGATGCGTTCGGCCGAATACCTGGCACTCGAGCACCGCGGCTGAACCGGGCCGACTGATCGTCGCCGGGCGCCCACACGCGGCGTCGACACCGGCACTCCGATAGTCGGGGCGACACCCGCGCGGGGTTTCGCCATGACCAGGTCCGACAAGCGCTCGCTGCAGCTGGATGAACACCTGGAGTTCCAGCGGCTGCTCCACGTGCTCCGGACGATCGGCATGCTGGTGCTGCTGGCGGGCATCGTCGCCGCGCTGGCCGGCGTGTTCGGCGGCGGCGGCCCGATGTCGCAGGCGCACGCCACCGGCGGCGCGCTCGACGCCAGCTACCCGCGCTTCGCCCGCTTCCAGTCGCCGGCCCTGATCGCCTTCGAGTTGCCGACGGCCGCGGTCGGCGGCGACAGCTTCGAGCTGGTGCTCGAGGGCGACCATGTCCGCGAGTTCGACGTCGAGCACATCGTGCCCGAGCCCCGCGAAGTCGCCGCCGCCGGCCACCGCGTGCGCTACACCTTCGATGTCGCCCCCGGCGAACGCCAGCTGGTCCGCATCAAGGGCCGGCCGCAAACCATCGGCCGCGTGTCCGGCACTGCGGCGATCGGCGGCCAGCCACCGCTGCGGATCGACAGTTTCGTCTACCCCTGATTCGTCGATCCACCGATACCACGGAGTCCGTCATGGAATCTGTCCTGCGCGCGATCGTGATCTACCTGTTCCTGATGCTGGTGTTCCGCATCAGCGGCAAGCGCACGCTGGCCCAGATGACCGCGTTCGACGTGGTGCTGGTGCTGATCATCAGCGAGGCGGTCTCGCAACCATTGACCGGTGACGACTACTCGCTGACCACGGCGATGATCCTGGTCTCGACACTGGTGATGATCGAACTGGGTTTCGCCTTCCTCAAGCAGAAGTCGAAGAAGGCCGAGCGTTGGCTCGACGACGTGCCGTTGATCGTGGTCGAGGACGGCGAGCCGTTGCGCGAGCGCATGGATCGCGCACGGGTCGACGATGAAGACGTGCTCGAGTGCGCCCGTGCCACCCAGGGGCTGGAGAACATGCAGCAGATCAAGTACGCGGTGCTGGAACGGGACGGGACGATCTCGATCATCCCGCAGAAGCCCAGATGAAGCGGCGGCCCAGCGGATGATGCGTCGGCGGCCAGGTGCCGGGTGGCTGCGGCGGGTCGCCCTGGCGCTCGCCGTGGTGGCCCTGGCCGGTTGCGAAACCGCCGAGCTCGCGTTCCCGCGCACGGTCGGCCCGGATCCGGTGCTGCCGCCGCCGGAGGGCGGGCTGGTCCCGACCGTCGACATCGCCCCGGCGATCGGCTGGCCCGACGGCGCCACGCCGACCGCCGCCGAGGGCCTCGCGGTCAACGCATTCGCCGGCGGGCTCGACCACCCGCGCTGGTTGTACGTGCTGCCCAACGGCGACGTCCTGGTGGCCGAGACCAACGCGCCGCCGAAGGAGGACGGCGGCGGGCTCAAGGCGTGGTTCATGAAGCTGGTGATGAAGCACGCCGGCGCCGCGGTACCCAGTGCCGACCGCATCACCCTGTTGCGCGATGGTGACGGCGACGGCGTCGCCGACCATCGCAGCGTGCTGCTCGACGACCTGCACTCGCCGTTCGGGATGGCGCTGGTCGGCGACACCCTGTACATCGCCAATGCCGATGCGCTGGTGTCGGTGCCGTACCGGCCCGGCCAGCTGCGGATCGAGGCGACGCCGACCGTGGTGGCGCCGCTGCCGGGCGGGCCGATCAACCATCACTGGACCAAGAGCCTGCTGGCCAGCCGGGACGGTTCGCGGCTGTACGTCGGAGTCGGCTCCAACAGCAATGTCGGCGAGAGCGGAATGGACGCCGAGGTCGATCGCGCGACGATCCTGCAGGTCGACCCGGCCACCGGGGACGCTCGGGTGTTCGCCTCGGGCCTGCGCAACCCGGTCGGCCTCGACTGGCAGCCCGCGACCGGCGCGTTGTGGGCGGTGGTCAACGAGCGCGACGAACTCGGCAGCGACCTCGTGCCCGACTACCTGACCTCGATCCGCGAGGGCGGCTTCTACGGCTGGCCGTACAGCTACTGGGGCCAGCATGCCGACGCGCGGGTGCAGCCGCCGCGGCCGGATCTGGTCACGAGCGCGATCGCGCCCGATTACGCGCTTGGCAACCACGTCGCCCCACTCGGGCTGGCGTTCTACGACGCCGCGCTGATGCCGCGTTTCAGCGGCGGCGCGCTTATCGGCGAGCACGGCTCGTGGAACCGGCGGCCGCCGAGCGGCTACAAGGTGGTGTTCGTGCCGTTCGACGACGGCATGCCCAGCGGTCCGCCAAGCGACGTGCTGACCGGCTTCGTCGGCGAGGACGGCAACGCCCGCGGCCGCCCGGTCGGGGTCGCGGTCGCCGCCGACGGCGCGCTGCTGGTCGCCGACGACGTCGGCAACGTGGTCTGGCGGGTGGCGCCGGATGCGGGTAGCGCCGCGCGCTGACGCGACGGCTCGTGTTCGGTAGCGGTGCGTTTGTCAGTCGGGTGCCAGGGCGGCGTTCTCGACGTTGCCGGGCAGCGGATCGGCCCAGACGCTGTTCGGATCGCCATCGCGCGCGCGCCGCGCACTGGCCAGTGCCAATGCAACGAAACCGGCCGCCAGCGCGATCGCCATCGCGTCGACCGTGACCAGCACCCAGTGCCCGGCGACGGCCGCCTTCCACAACCACCAGCCACTGGCGATGCCGTGCGCGACCGGAATCGCCAGCGTCACCAGCGCCGCCAGCCACAGCAGCTCGCGCACGCCGCGCGACGGCGGCCGCAGCGCCGCCCACAACGCGCACAGCGCCCATGTGCCGAAGCACGCCCAGCGCTCCGCGGCGACCGAATCCAGCCCCAGCACCGGCGCCAGTTGCGCGGCGACGAAGCTGGCCGAGATCGCCACGCACACGCCGATGCACACGCCGACCGTGGCGCGCGCCATCACCTGCGACGAGCGCCCCTGTTCAAGCGCGCGCCGCTTGCGCCGCGACTCGATCCACAACAGGTTGCCGGAATAGAACAGGAAGGCGCCGGCCAGTCCCAGCAGGAAGTACAGCCACTGCACCACGTGGTTGCCGAACTCGCCGAAGTGCAATGCATAGGTCGCCTGCAGGGTCGCGTGGTTGGCGTCGCGCGCCCCCTGCAGCTGCACCGCGAGCAGTTCACCGGTACCGGCGTCGAACGCGACCGAGCCGAGCGAACCCAGCGCGCGCGAGGTCTCGCCGGTGATCTCGACCACCGCGTTGGCATCGCCGCCGTGCTGCAGTTTCAGGTAGGCCGGCTTGAAATCCTCAATGCCATGCTCGCGCGCCACCGCCACCGAACGCGCGTGCCACTGCGCCAGCGGTTGCATCGCCGCCGGTTCGCCGGACGCGGCGACCACCGGCGCGGTGTCCATCGCCGCCGGCACCGCATCCATCAGCTTGCCGTCGTAGACCAGCGGGTTGAGCAGCGGCATCAGCACGAACGCCAGGCACAGCACCGCACCGGTGACCGCGAACATCACGTGCGCCGGCAGGCTCAGCACGCCGATGACGTTGTGCGCGTCCTGCCAGAAACGCTTGAGGTTGCGCCCCGGCCGCAGCGCGAACAGGTCCCTGGCCAGCCGCGGCAGGTGGATCACCACGCCGGTCACCAGCGCCAGCCCGTACAACAGGCTGACCACGCCCATCAGCCAGGTCCCGACCATCGGGATGCCGAGCGAGTAATGCAGCAGGTTGACCAGCTCGGCCAGGCTCGAAGTCGGCGGGGTCGGACTGCCCTGCAGGGTGTCGAGGGTCCCGAATTGCCACACGCCCCGGGTGTCCAGCCACCACGCCGACGCCTGCGCCGACTCTGCGCCGGGGAAGCCGAGGCCAAGGTGCACACGCGCGCCCTCGTGGCGCGCCAACATCTCGTCGAGCAGGCGCTGGGTATCGTCGAGTGACTCGGGCTCGGCGTCGACCGCGCTCGACTGCCACACCGGCAGTTCATGGTGGAACATCGTGATCGCGCCGGCATAGAACGCGACGAACAGGGCGAAGCCGGCGACCAGCCCGACCCAGCTGTGGACCGCGGTGTAGACCCGCAACGTATCGGCGCGCAGCTTCATCGAATCGTCCTCATGCGACCCATCCGGTCGCCTGCAGCAGCCACAGCGCGGCGAGCGCGAGCAGCGCCAATCCGCCGAGCCAGGCCCACGCACGCAAACCGCTGGCGAAGCGAAAACTGATCGCGGCAATGCCTATCCACAACGGGAACAGCAGCACCATCCCGACCACCAGCGTCGACTGCCACGGCCCCGGCCACAGCCGTCCGAACAAACCCACCAACGCCGCGGCAAGGACGAAGCCCGGCAAAGCGCCGGCGGTGGCGCGGCCCCACATCAGTCGTTCTCCAGCGGCGCGCGCGCCAGTCGCACCTCCCGCGGTCGATGCGCATCCGGCGTCGGCGACGCGTTCGTCCACCACGCCAGGTACGGCAACACGACCAGCGCCAGCATCCACGTCGCCAGCATCGCGCACAGCCCGGCGCCGACACCGAGCAGCGCGATCCACGCGACCAGCGAGACCAGCGCCAACGCGACGCCGGCGATCCGCAAGCCGCCGCGGCGCGCAGTCGGGCGCCACCCGCAGTTCGGTGACGCCAGGTACAGCGCCAGCGCCGACGCCAGTGCGGCGCCGGTCGCGAGCAAGCCCAGTGCGAAGTCCATCAGCCGGCGCTGCCCGTCATCACCAGCGGTAACGCACGGTCGCGGTGACCGTGCGCGGATGGCCGTAGTAGCACCACATCGCGCTGTTGCAGACCGCCACGTATTCCTTGTCCGCCAGGTTGCTGGCGTTGAGCTGCAGGCGCCAGCGGCCGAAGCCGTAGTGCAACGCGGCGTCGAACAGGGTGTACGACGGCGTTTCCCACTCGTTGTAGATGTCGCCGTAGACCGAGCCGACATGGCGCACGCCACCGCCGAAGCCGAGGCCCGACAACGCGCCGTAGGGAATCGTGTAATCGAAGCCGAGCGAGGCCTGCTGCTCGGGCACCAGCGCCACGCGCTTGCCGAGCGCGGCGGCGTCGGTGGTCCGGGTGACCTCGGTGTCCATCCAGGTCGCGGCGCCGTACATGCCCAGGGTCGGGGTCAGGTTCCAGCGGCCTTCCAGCTCGACGCCGCGCACCCGGGTCTCGCCCTGCTGCACCGAGAACAGCACGTGGTCGGGATCGACGCTGAGCGTGTTCTGCTGGCGGATGTCGTACACCGCCAGCGTCGCCAGCCCGCGGCCGCCCGACGGCAGGTACTTGATGCCGGCCTCGACCTGCTCGCCGGTGGTCGGCACGAACGCGTTGCCGTCGAAGTCGACGCCGACGGTTGGCTGGAACGATTCCGACCACGCCACGTACGGCGCGAAGCCCGAATCGAACACGTAGTTGACGCCAAGCCGGCCGGAGAACGCGTCATCCGATTGCCGGCTGCGCGTCACCGGGTCGGCGATCAGGTTGTCGGCGTGCGTGCGCACCTGGTCCTGGCGGCCGGCGATGGTGACCACCCAGCGGTCCCGCCGGATCTGGTCCTGCAGGTAGACGCCGGTCTGCTGCTGCACCTTGTCCTCGTGGAAGGTGTAGTCCGGCACGATCACCTCGGCGCCGTAGACCGGGTCGAACACGTCGATCGGGGCGATGCCGAACGCGAACGCCGACGCGTAGTCGCTCTGCAGCCGGCGATAGTCGACGCCGGCCAGCACGGTGTGCTCCCAAGCGCCGGTAACGAAATCGAAGCTGATGTTGTTGTCGACGCCGAACGACTTTGAGTGCTCCTCCAGCGGAAACAGGTAACGGTTGAGCGTGCGCCCGTCCTCCTGCAGCCCCAGCGTGCCGACGCCGGCGTCATGGTCGACGTCGGTCTCACCATAGCGCAGGTTCTGGCGGAAGGTCAGGCCGTTGGCGAAGGCGTGCTCGAACTCGTAGCCGGCCGACTTGCTGGTGCGCAGGTAGTCGTTCCAGCCCGGTTCGCCGGTGAACACGCTCGGCGAGATCTGGCCGTGCGGGCTCGGCAACAGCGTGCCTTCGGCCGGCAGGAAGCCGCTGCCGTTGGCGGTGTCGGCCTTCTGCCAGCGCGCCAGCAGGGTCAGCGAGGTGGCGTCGCTGGGCTTCCATGCCAACGCCGGGGCGAAGAAGTAGCGGTCGTCCTCGACGAAGTCGACCAGGTTGTCGCTGTTGCGGGCAAGTCCGGTGAGCCGGTACGACCACGTGCCGGCGTCATCCAGCGGACCGCCGAAATCGAACGCGGCCTGGCGCAGGTCGAAGTTGCCGAGTTGCACCTCGATCTCGCGCAGCGGTTCATCGGTCGGCCGCTTGCTGACCAGGTTGACCAGCCCGCCCGGCGGCATCGCGCCGTAGGACACCGACGACGGCCCCTTCAGCACGTCCATGCGTTCAAGCCCGTACGGCTCGATCCGGGTGGCGCCGGTCCAGACGCCGTCGGTCAGCGCGAGCCCGTCCATGTAGCGCGCCGGGCTGAAGCCGCGCACGAGCAGCCAGTCGCTGCGGGTGTCCTGGCCGTAGCCGCCGCCCTGGGTGCCGGCGAGGTACCACATCGCCTCGTCGATGCCGTGCAGGCCGCGGCCGGCGAACTGCTCCGCGCTGACCACCGACACCGATTGCGGCACCTCGGTGATCAGGGTGTCGGTCTTGGTGACGGTCTCGCTGCGCTTGATGATCGTCGCCTGCACCTGGACGGTGTCGAGGGTGGTGGCGTCGGGCGCGGCGGGGTCGGCGTCGACTGAGGCAGGCGTGACGACCTGGGCGGCGGCCGGCAGCCCGGCCAGCAGCGCCAGGGCGAGCAGGCTCGCCCGCGGGAAGGAGGGGCGGGCGACAGCGGAACGGGACATGGGGAACCTTGGGGTGTGAAGCGGGGGTTCGCGCGTCCGTTGCGCCGGCGCCGCCGGCATGGGCCGGTCGCCTCTAAATAGCAATCATTCTCATTCTAGTCGGTGCGCCAACGCGCGGCAATGTGGCAGCGCCAGAAGCCGGGATCGGCAAATGGCGTCTCGCGACAATCAGCTCCGTTACCGGTTCCCGCCTTCCCACCGCATTTGTAGGAGCGGCTTCAGCCGCGACCGAGAATCGTCCGCCCGCGCCGACTCCAGATCGCGGCTGAAGCCGCTCCTACAGGTGCCGGCCCCTCGCGTTAGGATCGGCGTTCCGCTTCCCGGGGAACCACACCATGCGCCAGCTACTCCTGTCCGCCGCCCTTGCCAGCCTGCTGGTGCCGACCGCCGCTGCACAGACACCCGCGGTGGCGTCCACTTCGCCGACAGGCAACGCGACGGCGCAGCGCCCCGAAGTCGCCGCCGCGGCGACCCGCCTGCAGGACGAGGTGGTCGAATTGCGCCGCTGGTTCCACGCCCACCCGGAACTGTCGAACCGCGAGGAACAGACCGCCGCCAAGGTCGCCGAGCACCTGCGCGCGCTCGGCCTGGAACCGCGCACCGGCATTGCCCACCACGGCGTCACCGCGATCATCGACGGCGGCAAGCCCGGGCCGAAGATCGCCCTGCGCGCCGACATGGACGCGCTGCCGGTGACCGAACAGACCGGGCTGCCGTTCGCCTCGACCGTCACCACCAGCTTCAACGGCCAGCAGACCGGGGTCATGCACGCCTGCGGCCACGACGCCCACACCGCGACGCTGCTCGGCGTCGCCGATGCGCTGGTGGCATTGAAGGACGAACTTCCGGGCCAGGTGATGCTGGTGTTCCAGCCGTCCGAGGAAGGCGCGCCGGCCGGCGAGCAAGGTGGCGCGTCGCTGATGCTGGAGGACGGCCTGTTCGCCGAGTTCAAGCCCGAGGCGATGTTCGGCCTGCACGTGTTCTCGTCGCTGCCGGCCGGCACGATCGGCGTGCGCGGCGGCCCGCTGATGGCGGCGTCGGACAAGTTCACGATTACCGTCAACGGCCGCCAGACCCACGGCTCGGCGCCGTGGGGCGGGATCGACCCGATCGTCGCCGCGGCCGACCTGATCGGCACCGCGCAGACCGTGGTCAGTCGCCGCACCAACATCGCCAAGCTGCCGGCGGTGGTCAGCTTCGGCTCGATCGACGGCGGCATCCGCTACAACATCATCCCCGACTCGGTCGAACTGGTCGGCACCATCCGCACCTTCGACGAGGCGATGCGCTCGAAGATCCATGCCGAACTCAAGGCCGTCGCCGAGCACGTCGCCGCCGCGCACGGCGCCACGGTCGAGACCGAGATCCCGGTCGGCACCGGCAACCCGGTCACGGTCAACGATCCGGAGCTGACCGCGAAGATGCTGCCGAGCCTGCAAGCGGTCGCCGGCGTCGAGCACGTGATCGAACCGCCGTTGCAGATGGGCGCGGAGGACTTCGCGTACTACGCCAAGGAAGTGCCGTCGATGTTCTTCTTCGTCGGCGCCACCGCGCCGGGGATCGACCCGGCGACCGCGCCGAGCAACCACTCGCCGAAGTTCATGCTCGACGAGTCGTCGCTCGACCTCGGCCTGCGCGCGCTGTTGCAGGTGTCGCTGGATTACCTGCACGGCGCGCCCTGACGCCGCACGTCTTTTGTAGGGGCGGCTTCAGCCGCGATCTGGAACCGTCCACTCGCGCCGATTCCCGATCGCGGCTGAAGCCGCTCCTACACAGAGCAAGTCGGCCGCATCGCGCTCGGACAGCCTCAGCCCAACTCCCCCGCCGAGTGCGGATCGATCGAATACGGATGCCACTCGGCCAGGTGCCCCGGCTGCGCCCGCACCCGCTGCAACCACTCGCGGAAATGTGGATACGGCTGCAGCGACAGCCCGGCATCCTCGGCGTGGCTCGCATAGGCGAACACCGCGATGTCGGCAATCGTGTACGCCTCGCCGGCGACGAACGCGCGCGTCGACAGCTCCGCATCGAGGATTCCCAGTGCCCTGAGCGCGGCGTCGCGGCGGGCGGCGACCTGCTCCGCGCTGCGCCGCGCGAGCTTGCCGGTCATGGTCCAGTGGCGCAGCGTGCCGATCTGGCTTTCGATCCGCTCCTGCTCGAAGCACAGCCACTGCTGCACCTTCGCCCGCGCGAACGGGTCGTCCGGCAGGTACGCCGTGCCCTCGGCGAGGAAGCCGAGGATCGCGTTGGACTCCGCCAACACACGGCCGTCGTCGAGCGCGATCGCCGGCACCGTGCCGGTGGGGCTGATCGCGCGGTACTCCGGCCGCCGACCCTCGCCCTCGCCCTCGAAGATGCTGATGTGTTGCGTACGATAGGGGCGCTGCAGGTGGGCGAGCAGCTGGCGCACCTTCCAGCCGTTCTGCGAGGGCAGGTAGTCGAACAGGGTCAGCATGACGGGGCCTCGTACCGGGCAGGTCAGTGTCGACGCCACCGTCGCGCGCCGATATCCGCTTCTTGCGCCCATATTTCGGTGCTGTTGTAGGAGCGGCTTCAGCCGCGATCTGGAATCGTTCGCCCGCTCCGGTTCCAGATCGCGGCTGAAGCCGCTCCTACAGGTCCGCGCGACCACATCGTCGCCGCGCGATAATGCACCGATGACCGCCAGCGACCCCCTCTCCACCCTCCCCCTCGGCCGCCACGTCGACTACCCGCGCGAGTACGACCCCGCGCTGCTGTTCCCGATCGCGCGCTCCCTCGGCCGCGGCGAGATCGGCCTGGCCGGCGATGCCCTGCCCTTCACCGGCCACGACCGCTGGCACGCCTACGAGCTGGGCTGGCTCGACCGCCTCGGCAAGCCGCGGGTCGCGACCGCGACCCTGACCGTTCCGGCCGACTCGCCGAACCTGGTCGAGTCCAAGTCGCTCAAGCTCTACCTCAACTCCTTCAACGCCAGCCGGTTCGACAGCGACGCCGAGGTCGGCGGGCGCATCGCCGCCGACCTATCGCGGGTGGCCGGGGCGCCGGTCGCGGTGGCCTTCGGATTGCCGCGTTTCGACACCGACGGCATCCACGCGCCCGCCCCCGCCGAGTCGATCGACGACCTCGCCATCGCGATCGACCACTACGGCCCGCCGCGCGTCGATTTCCTGCGCGCCGACCCCGCCGACATCGTCGAGCAGACCCTGTCCAGCGCGCTGCTCAAGTCCAACTGCCCGGTCACCGGCCAGCCCGACTGGGCGCGCGTGCTCATCACCTACCGCGGCCCCCGGATCGACCGCGAGGGACTGTTGCGCTACCTGGTCTCGTTCCGCGACCACTGCGAGTTCCACGAACAATGCGTCGAACGGATCTTCAGCGACCTGCTCGCGCACGCGCGGCCCGAACGGCTGGCGGTCGAGGCGCGTTACACCCGCCGCGGCGGCCTCGACATCAACCCGGTGCGGGTGCTGGCGGACACCCCGATGCCGCCCGCCGGCCGCGACGAGCGCCAATAACGCCACCGCCGATGAACCTCCCGCCCCGCATTCACATTTGCGCGATCCGGGCTTAACAATTCACCTGTCATGGTGGCACTCGCCCATACCGGCAGGAGGCCCCGAAGCCATGACCACCCCCGAAAAGCGCGCCGATTTCTCCGGCGTCAGCAGCCGCGTCGACACCACGGCCGACAAGGTCGACAAGAAAGCCGATTTCTCCGGTGTCGCCGCCAGCGTCGACACCACTGCGGAAACGACAGGCGACGGCGAACGTACCTACACGGTCGAACGCGGCGACACCCTGTCGCAGATCGCCAAGCAGTTCTACGGCCGCGCTGGCGAGTGGAACACCATCTTCGAGGCCAATCGCGACCAGCTCGACGATCCCGACCTGATCAAGCCCGGCCAGGTTCTCAAGATTCCCGCCGGCGACCGCAGCAGCGATTGATCGCGCCCCGCCAATCCGGCATGCCATCCAAGGAGATCCGCCCATGACTGCCACCAAGCTCCACTACGCCATCGCTGCCGCCCTGCTCGCTTCGCTGGCTTTGGCCGGCTGCAAGAAGGACGCCGAAGACGCCGCCGCGGTGACCCCGCCGGCCGCCACCGAACCTGCGGCGCTGCCGCCGGCCCAGCCGCTACCGCCGGCCGACACCGCGCCGATGGGCACCGAGACCGCGCTCAACGTCAGCTCGGTCACCCTCGGCACCGAAGCCGGCGACGACAAGAAGATCGCCGCGGCGATGACCACGTTCGCGCCGACCGATCCGATCATCGTCTCGGTCGCCACCGACGGCGCCGCCAGCAATGCCGAGATCGCCGCCAAGCTGGTGTACCAGGACGGCCAGACCGCCGGCGAGGAATCCGAGACGGTCACCACCACCGGCGCGGAAACCACCAACATCACCTTCACCAACGCCAACCCGTGGCCGACCGGCGACTACACCGCCGAGGTCTGGATCAACGGCACCCAGGCCGAGACCATGGCGTTCAACGTCCGCTGAGGCCCGCATCTCTCTCCACCGCAGGGTGGACAAGATTGGGCGCGACCTCGGTCGCGCCCTTTTTTTTGCGACTACCATGACGCCCTGCCCCCACCGACCGCCGCCATGACCGCCTCCGCCAAGCCGCCCGCCTACCTCGACGACGACCAGATCGAGCGCCTCGCCGAGCTGCTGGAACAACGCGCGGTGCCGTTCAAGGGCTTCAACCTGGAGGCACTGGACGGCTACCTGACCGCGCTGGCGGTGTCGCCGGACACCGTGCCGATGGTCGAATGGGAGCCGCCGGTGTGGGGCACCCCGCCGCGCTGGGACGACCCCGCCGAGCGCGCCGCGGTCGAGGCATTGCTGCTGGGCCATCACAACATGGCCGGCGCGAGGGTCCGCTTCGGTGGTGACGAGCTGCCCGACCACCTCGCCCCGCTGCTGTGGCTGCCCGAGGACCCCGAGCTTGCGGGTGCCGAAGCCGAGCAGGAGGACGAACTCGACGTCGGCCGCGACTGGGCACTGGGCTTCTTCACCGCGGTCGGCCTGCGCGAGGCCGCGTGGGACCAGTGGCTCGACGACAACGACTGGATCGACGAGGTGTTCGACCTGCTCGACCGCCTCGCCAGCGGCGAAGTGCTCGGCGAGGACCCGTCCGCGCCGGCGACCCCGATCGGCTACCGCGAACGACTGGAGATCATCGCCGGCCTGCCCGACATGCTCGCCGACCTGCACCACCACCGCATCGACGCCCTGACCCCGCGCGAACCGATCCGGCGCGAAGCCACCCCCGACCGCAACGCCCCCTGCCCGTGCGGCAGCGGCAAGAAGTACAAGAAGTGCTGCGGCGCGTAAGCGCCCGCGCCCGACCCCCGGGCCTTTGTAGGAGCGGCTTCAGCCGCGATCGTGGAATCGGCCCAAGCGTCCAGGCATCCGATCGCGGCTGAAGCCGCTCCTACAACAACCGCGTCCCCAGCGGCACTTCACGATCCGGAACGCATAACGCCACATCCCCGTTCGCATCGTGGAAGCCGGTCACCAGGCACTCCGACATCAGCGGCCCGATCTGCTTGCGCGGAAAGTTCACCACCGCCACCACCAGCCGCCCGACCAGTTCCTCCGGCGTGTAATGCGCGGTGATCTGCGCGCTCGACTTGCGCACCCCGACCTCCGCGCCGAAGTCCACCTGCAGCACATACGCCGGCTTGCGCGCCGCCACGAACACCTCCGCGCCGACAACACGCCCGACCCGCAGCTCGACCTTGAGGAAGTCGTCGAAGCCGATGGTCTGCATCGCAGTGGTTTCGTCACTCATATTTCCGTCTCCCGTGCCATCGCCCGATCGCCTCAACGCGGCAGCAACCCGACCGCACGGATTCCCACCCACACCGCCGCGATGCCGAGCACCACGCTCGACCCCGCGTACAGCGCCGCGATCCAGAAGTCGCCGCGGCGGACCAGCTGCGTCGCCTCCAGCCCGAACGCGGAAAACGTGGTGAACCCGCCCAGCACCCCGGTGAACAGCAACAGCCGCGTGCCCGGCCCGAACACCTCGTAGCGCGCCGCCACGCCCGCGAGCAGCCCCATCACCAGGCAGCCGAGCACGTTGACCGCGAACGTGCCGTACGGGAACCGCTGCTGCGCCGCCAGCTGCAGCACCAGCCCGCCGAGCTTGTAGCGCGCGATGGAACCGATGAAACCGCCGACACCGACGAGCAGGAGGTCCTTCATTCGGAGTGCCTCAGTCCCATGTCGTGGCCCCGCGATCGAAGCCGTCCCGGTACGGACTGCCGACGCAGAACCGGTGTCCGCTCGGCGCCTGCATCACCACCCATCGCTCCTTGCGCGACACCACGGTCGCACCCAATCGCTGCAGGCGCACGACCTCCGACTCGATCGAATCCGTCTCGATGTCGAGATGCGCCCGCGCTTCGTGGGTGACCCGCTGGATGATGACCTGCACGTCGCCGGGCGGCGTCACCAGCTTGATGAACCTGCCGTCCGCCTCCGGATCCGCCGGCAACGGACAGCCCAGCGCGGCGCTCCAGAACCGCGCCTGCTCCAGCAAGTCGTCGGTCGGACAATCGATGACGATGTTTCCAAGCCTGCTCTTGTGCATGCGCCGGTACTCCCTTCAGCGGCCGATCAGTCCCCGCGCCAGCGGGCAAAGGACTCGCGGACGCGGCGGATCAGCAGCGACAGCAGCAACGTGAGGGCGATGATCGCGAACACCACGGCCGCGCCGAACTGCAGGTCATGGCTGCAGTCCACGCCCGCAGGCACCACCGGCAAGAGGCACGCCTCGAAGTCCGCCGCCATCAACCGCGTCCACCACCAGAACGATCCGACCGCCAGCAGGCCGGACACGATGGACAGCCAGATCACTACCTTGCTGTATCTCGACATGGCTCAGTTTCCCTGCGATTCGGTTAGCTGCATGGTCATGAACACGCTGTTGGGGTCTGCCTTGTAGCTGCCAAATGGCGGGCAGGGAACGAACCCGAATGATGCATACAAGCGCCGCGCGGCGTCGAAGAACGCCATCGAACCGGTCTCCAGACTCAGTCTCGAACAGCCGCGGGCGGCCGCCTCTTGAACGAGATGCCGCAACATCCTCGACGCCACGCCTTGCCGCAGATGGGACGTGGCGGTGCGCATGGATTTGACCTCGGCATGCGACGCGGTCAACTGCTTGAGCGCGCCGAATCCAGCCAGCATCTGGCCGTCCCAGATGCTCCAGAAAGTGACATCGGCACTGCGGAAGCCGCTCAGGTCGAGCGCATGGCGGCTTTCGGTCGGCGCGGTGGGCGCCAGCGATGCAAGATGCTCACGCAGCAGCGCGAGAACTTCGGGGTTTTCCAGATCGGCTACACGAATGTCCAAGAACGTTCCTTTGACGCCATCGAGTTGAGCCGACCGCATAACGGGCTCGGCTTGAAGAGGATTCCGGCAGGTTCCGGAAGTACTACCACCGCGCTTTGGGCGAGTGTACGTTCGTAGAAGGCGCAATCAGCGACCAGATGCGCAGGCCAGGTGTTCGATCAAAGGGAACCGACGGCGACAACGCCAAGGCACGCCAGCCCGATCAGGAACGAGGCGACGCGCTGCCACGTCCTCGCGGCTCTATTCGTGGCCATGACGTAGGCGGAAGCAGGAACAAGCGCTACAAGAGCCACCAGCGCTGCAACAAGCGTCCACGTGGCGATCTGCCAGGTGAGCAGGTCCCCGGGAAACGAGACGAGGAAAGCAATGGCAATCGCAGCAACGCCGATTGAGACCAGGATGAGCGAGCTGGTGGAGGTGAATTTTCGCACTGTTGTCATTTGGAGCTAACGCCAGGAGTAAGCCGAGCGTGTTCGGCTGAGTGAATGGTCAGCCCTCCGATCCGACGAGTTGCTCGTACCACTGCCGATACGGCGTGTTGTTGACCAGATGGCGACTAAAGTCCTTGGCGCCATCATGCCACCAGACCGGGCCGCGCTCCCCCAGTTGTATCTTCGCGGCGTTGACGGATCTGCGCGCCGCTGCCAGCGCGTCCGGGGCATCGGCCGCCTTTGCGGCTTTGACTTGGCGCCGCGCCGCCATCAGTGCGCTGACGAGTGCCTCGCGCTCCTCCGGCGGGAGATGCGGGTTCGCCACCCGCCACAGGCGACCGCGAACCACCATGTATCGACCGTCAGGTGTTTGCGGATACTTCACGTGGCCCCTGACACCTGAATTAAGGGTGAGGCGATACGGCTTCGGCTCGAATGAGTTTCAGGACTGTAGCCGTCCGCCGGACCAAGCCATGTTCATGTATTTTTTCCCGTCTTCCAGTTCACCCAACATCTGATTGAGCCGTCTCTGACGAGTAGCCTCCAGCTTGGCACGGGATATCCATCCAAGATAGTCATTCTGCTGATACGGCGGGCGCGCCTTGTAGGCGCCCATGAGGCCATGCTTATCGAGGGCCTCTCGAACGAACGGGGGCATCGGGTTCTTTGGGCGCTTGAGGGTCGATTTTCTGACAGCTGTCATTGATCCATCCATGCAAACCTAACGCCTGGGTTAAGCCGACTTGCGTAAGCGTAGCCGGCAATGTGGCAAGCTTCCTGCCACGTTGTCGGAGTAGCGAAGCAAGTTGGGCGTTAATGAATAGTTAGCGTGCGCTGCGAAGCCTGATCGAGCGGGCACATACAAAGAACCAGGCGATAAAAATTACACTCAACAGGAAAATGTAGAAGTACGCCGTCCAAAATGAAACGGGATGTACGACTACCGAGATCCAGCCCTCATCCTCATAAAATGATCGCGGACACTGCCGTGCCTTGCGCAGGCATTTGATCTGTCCGGTAAGGATTACCTGATAGGAAACGTAAAAAGTTAGGCTGGAGTAAAATGCAGCTTGCACGAGTCCAAACCAAGCTCCCAAACTACTTTGCGGCCGCAACTTGACTTTGGGCCAAAAGAATTGACACAGCCAGCCCGTCGCGAGTGTAAGCGCAAAAATAAGACCTATGCCCACAGAGTCGGGGCTATAAGTTCCGACGCGCTGCCACATCGAGAACATTTCGTCCAAGGAGTTCTGAGTTGGATCCATGCGCTAACGCCTGAGTCAAGCCGATTTGCATAGCGGAGCCGACAACATTTCAAGCCTTTTCCGCCATGTTGGTGGAGCGAAGCAAGTTTGGCTTGAACGAATTGTTAGGCGCCTCCGTTGCAGCACCCGATGAAACTCGATCCAAATTTCCGATGATATTCGGATAATCGCCGCTGTGGATAAAGCGGTCAACCCCGCACTTCGCAGGCGCTCCAGCCCAAATGATTTAGGCGGCGAGCCCGCGCCTTTCGCAACTATGGAGCGGTAGATTTCATTATGGCGAATGCGGCAATAACCCCGCCGCCCGATTGATGGACGGCAGCGCATCTACACATCTCTCTCCTGATGGCGGGGAACGGCAGCCGCGGCGAGGAGTTCAGTCGACCGGCGCAGCCTCGTTATAGCTTCATCGCATTTCACCATGCGCCCGCGTACCCGTTCCCGGCTTTGCTCACCTTGACCGCAGCGGCGACAATTACCGGCTACCTGTTCGCCAACGAGCCGCCCCCATGTCAGATACCCAGCCCCAGTCCCCGGTGATCATCTACACCCTCACCGACGAAGCCCCGTTCCTGGCCACGCAGTCGCTGCTGCCGATCGTGGAGGCGTTCGTCGAGAGCGCCGGGGTGGCGGTGGAGACGCGCGACATCTCGCTGGCTGGTCGGATCCTGGCGCAGTTCCCGGACGTGCTGCCGGCCGACAAGCAGGTCGGCGACCACCTCGCCGAACTCGGCGCGCTGGCGACCACGCCGGAGGCCAACATCATCAAGTTGCCCAACATCAGCGCGTCGGTGCCGCAGCTCAAGGCCGCGATCAAGGAGCTGCAGGCGCAGGGCTACCCGCTGCCGGATTACGTCGACGAGCCGAAGACCGACGCCGAGCGCGACGCCAAGGCGCGCTACAACCGGGTCAAGGGCAGCGCGGTCAATCCGGTGCTGCGCGAGGGCAACTCGGACCGCCGTGCACCGCTGTCGGTCAAGAACTACGCGCGCAAGCATCCGCACCGGATGGGCGCGTGGTCGGCGGACTCGCAGTCGCACGTGGCGCACATGGATGGCGGGGATTTCTACGGCAGCGAGCAGTCGCTGACGGTGGACCACGCGACCGACGTGCGCATCGAGCTGGTCGGCGTTGACGGCGTGACCACGGTGCTGAAGGACAAGACCGCGCTGACCGACGGCGAAGTAATCGACGCGGCGGTGCTGGACACCCGCGCGTTGGCGCAGTTCTTCGATGCGCAGATCGACGACGCCAAGGCGCGCGGCGTGCTGTTCTCGCTGCACCTGAAGGCGACGATGATGAAGGTGTCCGACCCGATCATCTTCGGCGTCGCGGTCAACCGCTTCTATGCGCCGGTGCTGGCGAAGTACGACACCGAGCTGATGGCCGCCGGGCTCGACACCAGCCACGGCATCGGCGACCTGTACGCGAGGCTGCCGTCGCTGCCGGCGGAGCTGCAGTCGAACATCAAGGCCGACATCGACGCGCTGTACGCGCAGCGCCCGGCGCTGGCGATGGTCAATTCCGACAAGGGCATCACCAACCTGCACGTGCCGTCCGACGTCATCGTCGACGCGTCGATGCCGGCGATGATCCGCGACAGCGGCAAGATGTGGAACCCGGCTGGCGAGTTGCAGGACGCCAAGGCGGTGATCCCGGACCGCAGCTACGCGGGCATCTACCAAGCGGTGATCGAGGACTGCAAGGCGCACGGCGCGTTCGAACCGGCGACCATGGGCAGCGTGCCCAATGTCGGCCTGATGGCGCAGAAGGCCGAGGAGTACGGCAGCCACGACAAGACCTTCCGCGCGCCGCGCGACGGCACCATCCAGGTGGTCGACACCGCCGGCAAGGTGCTGCTGCAGCACGCGGTGCGGGCCGGCGACATCTGGCGCATGTGCCAGACCCGCGACCTGCCGGTGCAGGACTGGGTCAAGCTGGCGGTCAGCCGCGCGCGCATCAGCGGCACGCCAGCGGTGTTCTGGCTCGATCCGCAGCGCGCGCACGACGCGCAGCTGATCGCCAAGGTCGAAACCTACCTGAAGGACCACGACACCAGCGGGCTCGACATCCGGATCCTGCCGCCGGTCGAGGCGATGCAGCTGTCGCTCGATCGCATCCGCCGCGGCGAGGACACCATCTCGGTCACCGGCAACGTGCTGCGCGACTACCTGACCGACCTGTTCCCGATCATGGAGCTGGGCACCTCGGCCAAGATGCTGTCGGTGGTGCCGCTGATGGCCGGCGGCGGGCTGTTCGAGACCGGCGCCGGCGGCAGCGCGCCCAAGCACGTGCAGCAGTTCGAGGCCGAGGATTACCTGCGCTGGGATTCGCTCGGCGAGTTCCTGGCGCTGGCGGCGTCGCTGGACCATGTCGCCGAGACCACCGGCAACGCCAAGGCCAAGGTGCTGGCCGCGGCGCTGGACGTGGCCAATGGCGCGTTCCTCGACAACAACAAGTCGCCGTCGCGCAAGGTCGGAGGGATCGACAACCGCGGCAGCCATTTCTACCTGGCGATGTACTGGGCGCAGGCGCTGGCGGCGCAGGACGAGGATGCGGAGCTGAAGGCGAAGTTCGCGCCGCTGGCGAAGGCGTTGACCGAGAACGAGGACAAGATCGTCGGTGAGTTGATCGCGGCGCAGGGCAAGTCGGTGGAGTTGGGCGGGTATTACCACCCGGACCTGGCGAAGGTGAGCGCGGCGATGCGGCCGAGTGCGACGTTCAATGCGGCGTTGGCGGAGGTGTAAGTCGTCGGGCGGGCGCGGGGTCGGGTTGGGGCCCGCGTCTGCTTTGGTGTAGGAGCGACGTGAGTCGCGACCCGCCGAACCCTTGGGACGATGTACAGGTCGCGACTTACGTCGCTCCTACCGAAGCGGAAGCCCGGGCGTGATGCCCGGGTTTTTCTTTTGCGGGTCGGGGGGCTTTTGTAGGAGCGGCTTCAGCCGCGATCGGATGGTCGTCCGCCCGCGCCGACTCCAGATCGCGGCTGAAGCCGCTCCTACAACGGCGTGGGGGATTCGGTCTGGCGTTTCGCCGGGCCGAGCCGGAACTGCTGGCGCTCGCGCAGCCACGCTTCCGCCTCGCTTTCCGTCATCTGGTATTCGGGTGCGAGGTGCGGGCGAAGCAGTCGCATCCAGGCGCTGCCGGCGCGGTGCGCTTCGGCCGGGCAGCTCTTGGCGCGCGACTCGGGCAGGTCGCCGCGTTCGACGATGTCGGCGAAGCGCTCCGGGTCGGAGCCGTACAGCAGGCACTGCAGGTTGAAGTAGCGCTGCAGGTCGAGCGAGTGGCTGTCGGCGTAGGCCTCCAGCGAGAACTCGTCCTGCGCGTTCGACAGGAACGACAGCCCGGTCATGCGCAGGTTCTCGGCGACCCGTTGCGGCGACTCGTCGTCGCGGCCGATGTATTGCATCAGCGAGGTCGCGAACTGGTCGACCGCGTCTTCCTGGCGGCCGGTGACCGGCAGGTCGAGCAGATCGATCAGGGCGTGGCCGGTCTCGTGCGAGATGATGAAGCGCACATTGGCGAGCACGTAGCGCTCGGCGATACGCTCGGGCGGCAGGTTGCCGAAATCGAAGCCGGCGGCGCCGCTCTCGGCCAGGTGTTCGCCCTGCTCGTACAGCGCGTGCAGCATCTCGTAGCACAGCAGCACTTCGCGCTTGTCGGGCAGGTAGAAGGCGGCGGGTTCGCCGCAGGCGGTGGCGACGTAGGTGATTGGCGCCGGCAGCAGCAGCAGGCCGTCGAGCCATTTCACTTCAGGCAGCTTGCGCAGCAGGTCCTGCGCGCGCACGCGGTCGGCGGTGGCGGCCAGCGCGGGGTCGGCGGTGTCGAGGTAGCGATAGGCGAAGTTGACCGGTTCGATCTCCGGCTCGGCGACGGCCGGGGCGGCGGACGATGCGGCCGGTGCAACCGGCGCGGTCTCGACCGGTGCGGCATCGCGCGCGGACCATGCGGCGTGGCCGCAGGCGCCGACGACGGCGCCGCACGCGACCAGCAGCAGTCCGGTGAGAATCCTCGGCAACATCGGTGTCCCCCTCGTGCGCAGACCGGGCCATGGTAAGGCCCGGTCGCGCAGCGTGCCGCATCAGCCGCAACCGCCGGGATGGGGATCGGCCGGCAGCACCCCGGCGAACGCGGCGACCCCGCGCAGCGTGCGCCGCCAGCGCGGCGCGGCAGCAGCGCGGGTCGGCATCGAGCGGCGGGTCGCCGGTGTGGGGGCCGGGGCAGCGGCGGTCGGTCGGTCATCGGCATCCTCGGGGGCAACCCGGAAGCCATCGAGGAACAGCAGGCCCTTGTAGATGTTCATGGTTCGCTCCTGATTGGCAGGCGCCGTGCCTGTCTTTATTGAACACGGCACAGGCTAGGCGCATGATCGACGCCGAAAAAGCGACGTTTTCGCAAGCCTGACTTGAACTGGATTCAACCCAAGCCATCCGGAGTCGAACCCATGAGCCGCCCCCCGCTGAACACCCTGCTCGGCTTCGCCGCAGCCGCGCGCAACGGCAACCTGACCCGCGCCGCGGAGTCGATGCACCTCACCGTCAGCGCCCTGAGCCACCAGATCCGCGCGCTCGAGGAGCGGCTAGGCCGGCGCCTGTTCGACCGCGGCTCGCGCGGGGTCTGCCTGACCGCGGATGGCGAGCGGCTGCTGGCCGAGGTCGGCCCGCACCTGCAGGCACTGGAGCAGGCGCTTCGTCCGTTCGCGCCGCGTCGCGACGAGGTGCTGACGGTCAGCGTGATGCCGAGCATGGCGTCGGCATGGCTGGTACCGCGGCTGGGCCGGTTCCTCGCCGCCCACCCGCAGCTGGAACTCAACCTGTTGTCGTCGGAGCGGCTGATCGATTTCGAACGCGATCCCGATATCGACGCTGCGTTGCGGATGGGCGCCGGCAAATGGCCCGGGGTCCATGCCGAACATCTGCTCGACGAGTCTTTGGCCCCGGTCGCCAGCCCGGCGCTGATCGAGCGGCTCGGCCTGCCGCCGGACGAGCTGCATCGCTGGCCGCTGCTCGGCGAGCGCGGGCAAGCGCACTGGGCGCGCTGGTTCGGCGCGCATGGCGGCCGCGAACCGGAACGTTACGTCGCCCATCTCGACGACCTGGAGTCGCTGCATCGCGCCGCGGTCGACGGCATGGGGGTCGCGCTCGGACGGATGGTGCGCTCGCGGGTGCTGATCGAGAGCGGCCAGCTGGTGGTGCTCAGCCGGCGCCGCCTGCCGAGCGATTTCAACCATTACCTGGTGTACCCGCCGCGTTCGGCCGAGCACGCCGGCCTGCAGGCCTTCCGCGAGTGGCTGCACGCCGAGGTGCAGGCGCATCGCGGCGCGGCGGCGGACACCGACCAGGGCGACTGAACCGCGTCGCCGCCGTCGCTGCGGTACGCTGCGCCCTCGTTCCCGTGCCCCGGCCATACAAGGATCCGCCATGAACCGTGTGCTGCTCGCCGCCCTCTTGCCCGTCGCGCTCGCTGCCTGCAATGGCAACCCGCCCGAACCCGCCGCCACCGCCGACGCACCCGCGGCGACCGAGGCGCCGACCACCGCCGCCGCGGCCACCCCCGACGCCGCGTTGCAGGCCGCGATCGCCGGCGACTGGCGCGACCCGGCCAACGTCGCCCGCGACAAGTACCGCCATCCGGCCGAGACCCTGGCGTTCTTCGGCCTGCAGCCGCAGCAGACCGTGGTCGAGATCACCCCCGGCGGCGGCTGGTACGCCGAGATCCTCGCGCCGTACCTGCGCGACGGCGGCCACTATGTCGCCGCGGTGGTCGATCCCGCCGCGCTGCCCGAAGGCGGCGGCCGCGACTACCAGCAGCGCAGCCGCGACGGCCTGGACAAGAAGTTCAGCGCCGCGCCGGCGCAGTTCGACGCCGCCGAAGTGGTCGCCTACGATCCGGCCAAGCCGGTGTTCGGTGCGGCCGGCTCGGCCGACCTGGTGCTGACGTTCCGCAACGTCCACAACTGGCGCAGCGATGGCATCGCCCAGGAAATGTTCGACGGCTTCTTCGCGGTGCTCAAGCCCGGCGGCACCCTCGGCGTGGTCGAGCATCGCGCGATCGCCGACGTCGCCGCCGATGACGAGAGCGGCTACGTCGGCCAGGACCAGGTGGTTGCGCTGGCCGAGGCCGCCGGCTTCGTGCTGGAGGAAGCCAGCGAGATCAACGCCAACCCGCTCGACACCAAGGACCACCCCAACGGCGTGTGGACCCTGCCGCCGGGCAACAACCACGACGATGCCGACGACGCCAAGTACCAGGCGATCGGCGAAAGCGACCGGATGACGCTGCGGTTCCGCAAGCCGGAGTGATCCCTGGCAATGCGCCGTCCGATGGTCGGGCGGCGCAGGGCGCGACATTGCGACGTTCGACCTTGCTGATCGCCTTCAACAAACCCTTCGGCGTGCTGTGCCAGTTCACCGACCACAGCGATCCGCCGCGGCCGACGCTCGCCGGCTTCGATCTGCCGCCGGACGTGTACGCGGCCGGCAGGCTCGACCACGACAGCGAGGGCCTGCTGTTGCTGACCGACGACGGCGCGCTCGCCCACCGACTGACCGATCCGCGCCACAAGCAGCCCAAGACCTACTGGGTGCAGGTCGAGGGCGCGCCGCAGCCGGCGCAACTGCAGGCATTGCGCGACGGGGTCGAACTGCGCGATGGTCGCACCCGGCCGGCGCAGGCCGGGCTGATCGCGCCGCCGGCGTTGTGGCCACGCGATCCGCCGGTGCGCTTTCGCAAGACCGTGCCTGATGCGTGGCTGCAACTGGTGATCGGCGAAGGCCGCAACCGCCAGGTCCGGCGCATGACCGCCGCGGTCGGGCTGCCGACGTTGCGGCTCGTGCGGGTCGGGATCGGCGGACACCGGCTGGAGGGGCTCGCGCCGGGCCAGTGGCGCCGCTGCTGAATCGCGCGGATACGCGCCGGTTGTTCCACTTTGGTGAATTGTTCAGCCGGAACGGAACAATCTGCGGCGCGACCCTCGAAACCCCAGTCGATTCTGCTAACGTCATCGCGTTCAGCGTCGTCTACGCGACGTGACCGGCACCGGCCCGCTCGATCATGGAATCCCGATGACTTCAGCCGATACCGCCTTGGGCCAGATCCTGGTCGTCGACGACCAAAGCGCCAACCTGCGGGTGGTCAATTCGTTGCTGACGCGCGAAGGTTATTGCGTCATCACCGCCGCCAACGGCGACGAGGCGCTGGCGCGCTATGCCGAGTCGGTGCCGGACATGATCCTGCTCGACATGATGATGCCGGGGATGGACGGCTTCGAGGTGCTTGCCGCGCTGCGCGAGCAGGATCCGTCGTTGCAGGTGCCGGTGGTATTCGTCACCGCCGCGCATGACCGCGACCTGCTGCTGCGCGCGTTCGATGCCGGCGCGGTCGACTACGTGACCAAACCTTTCCTGCCGGAAGAACTGCTGGCCCGAGTCAACGCCCACATCGGTCTCAAGCTCACCCGCGACCGGCTCGAACGGGTTGCCCACGAACGCACGGAGCTGGTCAGCCTGGTCGCCCACGATCTCAAGAACCCGCTGTCGAGCGTTTTGTTCGCCAGCGACATCCTGATCCACGACGGCTGCAAGCCCGAACGCGTGCCGCGCTACCTGCAGATGATCCACGAGAGCGCCGACGACGCCCTGGGTTACATTCGTCACTATCTGGAAACCCGCGCCGGCACGACCAGCCAGCCGGGTGAACAGGCCTGCGCCAACCTCGGGGACACCTTGCGTTGGCTGGTGCAACGCTACGAAATCCAGTTGGAGGCCGTTGGCAGCCAGGTGCGGATGTCGGAGCCGCCGGCCGATGCCCATGTCGCGATTGACGAGCGGGTGTTGCGCCAGCTCGGCGAAAACCTTGTCACCAACGCGATGAAATACGCGCCGGGGACCGAATTGGAATTGGCCGGCCGTCCCGGCGCCAACGGCTTCTGGCAATTGATCGCCGCCGATCGCGGCCCCGGCATCGCCAAATCGCTGCAGCGCGAACTGTTCAAGCCATTCACCCGCCTGCAGCAACCCGAGGACGGGATTTCCAGCGGCCTCGGCTTGTCGTTGGCCAAACAGATTGTCGCCAACGCCGGTGGCCACCTTTGGTACGAGGACCGCGAGGGTGGCGGCGCCTGCTTCGTGATCGAGCTGCCGGAAGCGGCGGCGACCGCGGATTGCGAGCCGGGGCCGCAATCGGCCGCTTGCTGAGCCGGTCTAGTCGGAACGGATCTAGTCGGATCTGGGCGTCTTCGCCGCGCTGCGCTTGCGTGCGGTGCTCTTGCGTGCCGGCCGCTCGCGGCGCGCCTCGATGCGTTTTGCGCTGCCGTCGATCGGCGCCTCGCGGGCCTGCCGCGCCTTGCGCCGGGCGGCGTACCACAGCAGGCCGGCACCGGCGATCGTCGCGACCGCGACCGCGGGGTTGCGCCGCACGAACGCGCTTGCCACCCGTGCCCCGCCCTTGAGGGCGCCGAGCTTGGCGCCGGTTTCGAGCCAGCCGGCCGCGCCGCGCGGCACCGCGTGCCGGAGGCTGTCGCCGGCGCTGTTGGCCAGGTCGAGCGCGCGATCGGTGAAGGAATCAAATCTGCTCATCGGGAAATGCCTGCGAAGGGGATGCCGCTTCAGTGTCGGCAAGCGGTCGTTGAAACCGCGTGAGCCCACCGGCCACGCTCGACTCACAACTGAACGCCGCGGGCGTCGCGCCGTCAGGTACCGCGCGGCTTGGCCCGGTGGGTCGCCTTCGCGGTCCATGGATCGTCGGGCCACGGGTGCTTGGGGTAGCGGCCTTTCATCTCCTTGCGGACCTCCGGGTAGGTGCGTTCCCAGAAGCCGCGCAGGTCGCCGGTGACCTGCAGCGGGCGCCCGCCCGGCGACAGCAGGTGCAGCGTCAACGAGACCCGGCCGTCGACGATCCGCGGGGTGTCGGCCAGGCCGAACAGCTCCTGCAGCTTGACCGCGAGCACCGGTGCCAGTGGCGTGTCGGCGGCGGCGTCGAAGCCGTATTCGATCGGTCGCTCCAGCCCTGACGGCACCGCGATCCGGGTCGGCGCGAGCTGGTCGATGCGCTGCCGCGTCGGCCAGTCGAGGTCGCGCTTGAGCGCCTCGGCCAGTTCGGTTTCGGCCAGTGCGGCGAGCCGGGTCTTGCCGGTCAGCGCGGGTTGCAGCCAGGTCTGCAACGTCGCCAGCAGGTTTTCGTCGGACAGGTCCGGCAACGACAACTCGGGACACCACGCGCGCAGGCAGCGCACCCGCGCGCGCCATTGCCGCAACGACTCGCTCCACGGCAATGCGTCCAGCCCGAGCTGGCGCACCGCGTCGACCAGCGCCTCGGCGTAGCGGCCGCGGTCGGGATGGGCGAGCGGTTTGCGCTCGAGCACGATCTGGTCGAAACGGGTTTCGCGCACGGCGTGGATGCGCTGGCTGTCGGCGTCCCACAGCACCCGGTCGATGGTGATGAAACGCTGCGGCCAGTCGCGCTGCAGCCGCTGTGGGTCGAGTGGGACGGCGCGCAGGAGGGTGGCGTCGGCGCGCGCGCCGGTGGCGGCGCGCAACTCGCTGACCAGCAGCCACGGTTCGCCGAACACCGCGCTGTCGTCGAACAGACGCGCGCCGCGGCCGTTGGCGAGTTGGTAGCGATGCGGGTCGGCGGGGTGCTGACGGGCGATGCGGTCGGGATAGGCATGGGCGAGCAGGTCGCCGAGCCGGTGCGCGGCGATGGTCGATGGCGGCGGCGCATCGATGCGAAGGCGACGGCGCCATTGCCGCGCGGCCTGGTCGATCGCGGCGAGTGCCGCGCGCGAGGCATCCGCTGCGACCCGGCCGTTGCGGAATGCCACCAGCGCCTGCCAGCGTTCGGCCAGGGCATCGCTGCGCGAGCGCAGCGGATCGCGCGCTTCGACCAGCGCGGCGAGATCGCAGGCCAGCGCGCGTTCGGTCGTGTCGTCGGGTGCCAGCAGCATCGCGGCGAGGCGCGGATGGGTGCCGAGCGCGAGCATGCGGCGACCGAGTGGCGTGATGACCCCATCGTCGATTGCACCGAGCCGTTGCAGCAGTTCGCGCGCGGCCGCCATCGGGCCGGGTGGCGGCGGGTCGACGAAGCGCAGGTCGGGGTCGCCCCAGGCCGCGAGTTCGAGCGCGAGCCCGGCCAGTTCGACCTGGACGATCTCCGGCCGGCGCTGCGGTTCCAGCCGTTGCGACTGCGGCCATAGCCGGTAGGCCCACCCCTCGGCGACACGGCCGGCGCGACCGGCGCGCTGGTCGGCCGAGGCTTGGGCGATCGCGACTACGTCGAGCCGGCCGAAGCCGCTGTTGGGGTCGTAGCGCGGCTCGCGCGCCAGGCCGCTGTCGATCACCACGCGCACGCCGGGGAGGGTCACGCTGGACTCGGCGACATTGGTCGCGACCACGACGCGGCGACGGCCGTCGGGGTGCGGCTGCAGCACCAGCGATTGTTGTTCGACCGGCAGTTCGCCGTGCAGGGCGAGGATGTCGGCGTCGGCGGGCAACGTCGCCAGCGCCTGTTGCGCACGGGCGATCTCGCGCTGGCCCGGCAGGAACACCAGCACGTCGCCGGGATGCGCGGCAAGCGCGTGTTCGACCGCGCGCCGGACTTGGTGTTCGAGTTTTTCCTCGCGACGCGCCGGAAAGTGGCCGACTTCGACCGGGAAGCTGCACCCGGTGCTGCTCAGCCGCGGCGCGTCGAGGAACTGCGCCAGCCGTTCGCCGTCGAGCGTCGCAGACATCACCACGATCCGCAGGTCGTCGCGCAACGCGGCCTGCACGTCGAGCGCGAGCGCGAGGCCGAGGTCGGCGGCGAGATGGCGTTCGTGGAACTCGTCGAACACGATCGCGCCGACGCCCTCGAGAGTCGGATCGTCCTGCAGCATCCGGGTCAGGATGCCCTCGGTGACGACCTCGATCCGGGTCTGCGCCGACACCTGGTTGTCGAAGCGGATGCGGTAGCCGACGGTCTGTCCGACCGCTTCGCCGCGCTGGCGCGCCATGAACTGCGCCGCCGCCCGCGCGGCGACCCGGCGCGGTTCCAGCATCAGGATCCGGCGATCGGCAATCCACGGCGCATCGAGCAAGGCCGGCGGCACTTGGGTGGTCTTGCCAGCGCCGGGCGAGGCTTCGAGGACGAGCCGCGGGTGGATGGCGAGGCTGTCGCGGATCTGCGGCAGCAGAGCGTCGATGGGGAATGTCGGGCGATTCACCGGTGAAAGCATAGGTGACAGATGACGTCGGGCTCGCATTTGTCCGGCTGGACTTCCTTCGGTCGCAGGAGCGACGTGAGTCGCGACCTGTACATCGGCTCAGGGGGGGCAAGTGCGAAGGCGGGCTTCGGGCGGTCTGCGCGCTGCGGGAGACGGGCCGCGAGGGATTGCTGCAGCCCTTCGTCGGGGCAATCCTGCCCTGAGGCGGGCCGCGGGCCATCCATGGCCCGCTTTTCCGCAATTCCCCCGCACCCCGCCTCCCGCCTGGATAGTTTCGGCTCCGGTGAGTAGATGCTCTTGTAGGAGCGGCTTTAGCCGCGATCTGAAACCGCCCACTCGAGCCGACTCCAGATCGCGGCTAAAGCCGCTCCTACATAAAAGTCAAAGTCCGCTTAAATCCACGCGCCGACGCGGCGTCCTGTCGGGGTATTGCGGAGAGTGCGCCATGGATGGCGCACGGCGGTGAGTGCGGCCAGGGATGGCCGCCCGAACCGAGTAGCAATGCCCCGGCAGGTCGTCGCCCCGCCCGAAGCCGAGATCCAGCGCCGCTTTGCTGTTGCTGTTGCTGTTGCCGTCGCCACCCTCCCCTAAACTACCCCGATGGACTTGATCGACATCGGCGCCAACCTCACCCACGACTCCTTCGACCATGACCGCGACGCGGTGATGCAACGTGCGCGCGACGCCGGCGTGGTGCAGATGGTCGTGACCGGCGCCAGCCGCGAGCATTCGCCGCAGGCATTGAAGCTGGCGCAATCCCATCCTGGTGAACTTTTCGCCACTGCCGGCGTACACCCGCACCATGCGAGCGAGTACACCACCGAATGTGATGCCGAGATGCGTGCGCTGCACCAGCATCCCGAAGTCGTCGCCGTCGGTGAGTGCGGACTCGACTACTTCCGCGATTTCTCGCCGCGACCGGCGCAACGCCGCGCATTCGAGATGCAGCTGCAGATCGCCGCGGAAACGAACAAGCCGGTGTTCCTGCACCAGCGCGACGCCCATGCCGACTTCATGTCGGTGATGCGCGGGTTCGACGGCCGGCTCGGCCCGGCGGTGGTGCACTGCTTCACCGGCAGCCGCGACGAACTGTTCGACTACCTCGACCAGGATTGGCACGTCGGCATCACCGGCTGGCTGTGCGACGAGCGCCGCGGCCAGCACCTGCGCGAACTGGTGAGGAACATCCCGGCCAACCGCCTGATGATCGAGACCGACGCCCCCTACCTGCTGCCGCGCACGGTCAAGCCGGCGCCGAGCCACCGCCGCAACGAGCCGATGTACCTGGCCCATATCGTCGAGGAACTCGCGCGCGACCGCGGCGAGGAGGTCGCGGTGACGGCCGCCAACAGCACGGCCACCGCGCGCGCGTTCTTCGGTTTGTCCGGCTAGCCGGCGCCGGGACCTGTGGAGGGATCACCGGTCGTCTCGGCAATGATCCAGCCACCGGACGCCGAGTCGGTCGCCAGGTGCACCCAGATTTCGCGGTCGGCGCGGCGCAGCAGATAGGTCTGCACGGGGTTGTTGTAGATGTCGCCGTTGCCGTCGGAATACCGCACCGTGTAGCTGTCCTCGAGACTGTCCAGCACGTCTTGCGGGATCTTCGAATCGGTCACCTTGACGCCGCCGCGGTCCGTGTGGACCCCTCGAGGATAGACGACCATCAGGGTTGCCCGGGATGTCCCCCGGCTTCAGCTGCGCAACCCGACCCCGCGCTTGAGCAGCCACAGCGCCACCATCGTCAGCACGACCACGAAACCCAGCATCAGTGCGAACGCGATCCACACCGGCACGTCGCTCACGCCCAGCAACCCGTAGCGGAACGCGTTGACCATGTAGAAGATCGGGTTGGCGTGGGTCATCGCCTCGGCCCAGTCGGGCAGCAGCTTGACCGAATAGAACACGCCGCCCAGGTACGTCAGCGGAGTCAGGATGAAGGTCGGGACGATGGTGACGTCGTCGAATTTCTTCGCGTACACCGCGTTGATGAAGCCGGCCAGGGCGAAGATCACCGCGCCGAGGAACACCGTCGACAGCGTCACCAGCGGATGCGGCATGCGCACGTCGGTGAACAGCGAGGCGATCGCCAGCACGATCACGCCGACCGCCAGCCCGCGCGCGACCGCACCGGCGACGTAGCCGGCCAGGATCACCCAGTTCGGCATCGGGCTGACCAGCAGCTCCTCGACGTGGCGGCCGAACTTGGCGCCGAAGAACGACGAGGAGATGTTGCCGTAGCTGTTCTGGATGATGCTCATCATCACCAGTCCGGGGACGATGAAGTCCATGTACGAGATGCCGTCCATCTCGCCGATCCGCGAACCGATCAGGCCGCCGAAGATCAGGAAGTACAGGGTCATCGTGATCGCCGGCGGCACCAGGGTCTGGGCCCAGATGCGCAGGATGCGGTGGATCTCGCGGCGGGCGACGGTGCCCAGTGCAACGAGATTGGCTTGCGTGGGGTTCGGTTGGCTCATCGGGTTTGTTCCGGCGTCGTGTTGGCGACTTCGTCGGGGGCGGAATCGCCGGCGGCGACCATGCGCACGAACAGCTCCTCCAGCCGGTTGCTCTTGGTCCGCATCGAGCGCACCCGGATGCCGGCCTCGCCGAGCGCGGCGAACACCCGGTTGAGGTCCATCGCGCGCGGCATCTCGATGTCGAGGGTGTGGTCGTCGCGCGCGAGCACGGTGGTGCCGTCGATCTCGGGCAACACCGATGGCAGTGCGCCGTCGATGTCGAGCACGAAACCCTCGACGTCGAGCCGCGCCAGCAAGGTGCGCATCGGCCCGGCGGCAACGATCTGGCCGCGGTCGATGATCGCCAAGTTGCGGCACAGGTATTCGGCTTCTTCCAGATAGTGCGTGGTGAGGATGATGGTGGTGCCGGCGGCGTTGATCTCGCGCAGGGTCTCCCACATGCCGCGGCGGATCTCGATGTCGACGCCGGCCGTGGGCTCGTCGAGGATCAGCAGGCGCGGTCGGGTCATCATCGCCCGGGCGATCATCAGCCGGCGCTTCATGCCACCCGACAGGGTGCGGCTCATCATCCGCGCCTTGTCCCACAGCTGCGCGCGCTTGAGCTCCTGTTCGGCGCGGACCAGCGCCTCGTCACGGGCGATGCCGTAGAAGCCGGCGTAGTTGACCAGGATGTCGAGCGGCTGTTCGAACATGTTGAAGTTGATTTCCTGCGGCACCAGCCCGATCAGCCGCATAGCCGCGCTGCGGTCGGCCTGCAGGTCGGTGCCGTAGATCTTGACGGCGCCGGAGCTCAGGTTGACCAGCGAGCTGACGATGCCGATCAGGGTGCTCTTGCCGGCGCCGTTGGGACCGAGCAGGGCGAAGAAGTCGCCCTCGGCAACGTCCAGCGAGACGCCCTTGAGCGCCTCGACGCCGCGCTTGCCGGCGCCGACGTCGTAGGTCTTGCGCAGGTTCTGTACCGAAAGCGCCGGGACTGCCCGGTCCGGTGCGGCGACGGCGGTCGCCTGGATCTGGGTCATTGGTGTGCAACCTTGGTTGGTGCCGCGAGTGGCGGGCCGCGGCGGCGGCGTCGCGCGGGGAAGCGTCACGGCGATCCCGGTAGTATAGGCGGCTGCATTGGCGCGCTCCGGCGACGCTGTGTTTCAGCTCCCTTTCGTCGCTTTCCCAAGGTCTACCGCGCGTGGCAATCCAGCATTTCCCTCTCCGGCTCGTCTCCCGCCGCATGCTCGCGCCCAGCGTGGGCCACTACGTGTTCGTGCGCGACGACGGCCAACCGCTGGATTTCATCCCCGGCCAGTTCATCCAGGTCCACTTCCAGTACGCCGACAGCACCCCGACCAAGCGCTCGTATTCGCTGGCAACCATCCACGACCACGCGATGGGTCCGGGCGAGGCGGTCGAGATCGCGGTCAGCTACGTGCCCGGCGGCGCGGCGACGGCGCTGTTCGAAGGGCTCGACGACGGCGGCACGGTCGATGCCAGCGGGCCGTTCGGGCGCTTCTGCCTGATGCCGGCCGACGCCAACACGCGCTACCTGTTGATCGGCACCGGCACCGGGGTGACGCCGTACCGGGCGATGCTGCCGCAGCTCGAGGCGGCGATCGCCGAGCGCGGTATCCGGGTGGTGCTGCTGTTCGGCGCGCGCACTCCGGCCGAGCTGCTGTACGGCGACGAGTTCCGTGCATTCGCCGACAAGCACCCGGACAACTTCCGGTTCGTGCCGTGCTTCTCGCGCGAGCTGCCGGCGCCGGACTCCGACGTCGCCCATGCCGACGTGCGGCATGGCTACGTGCAGCAGTTCCTCGGCGAGTTCGCGCCGGATGCCGGGACCGACATCGCCTACCTGTGCGGCAATCCGAACATGGTCGACGCCTGCTTCGAGGCGCTCAAGGACGCGGGGCTGGAGATCAAGCAGATCCGCCGCGAGAAGTACGTCAGCAGCAAATAGCGCGGGCAACGCGACGCCCGCGGGCTATCGCGCCACGACGTTTGTCACGTTTTCCGCGCAACCCCCGTCTGTCATCCTGCAGGGCGATCCGCCCTACGGACCAGATGGGACTCATGCGCACCACCCGCATACTGCACACCGCCATTGCCACGGCGATCGCCGCGACCGCGCTGATCGGTTGCGATGCCGACGGCGCCAATGCTGCGACCGAGCCCGGCATCGACAGCACCCGTCACTTCGGCACCATCGCGTTCGAGCCGTGCTCGCTGGAAAGCGCCAGCGGCGGTCCCGCTACCGAAGCCCAGTGCGGCACGCTTGAGGTTGCCGAGAATCCCGCCGCGCCCGACGGCCGTCGGATCGCGCTCGACATCGCCTGGCTGCCGGCCAGCGATGCCGACGGCGACAGCGACGACCCGGTGTTCTTCCTCGCCGGCGGCCCCGGCCAGGCCGCGACCGAGCATGCGGCAGCGGTCGAGGCCACCCTCGCCGAGGTCGGCAAGCACCGCGACATCATCCTGGTCGACCAGCGCGGCACCGGCGGCTCCAACCCGCTCGACTGCCGCGATGCCAGCGGCAAGCCGATGGAGCTCGACCCGACCGCCGCGCCGGACGTCGCCCAGCTGGTCGCGTTCGCCCGCCAGTGCGCGGCCGGCCTCGAAGGCCGCGCCGACCCGCGCTTCTACACCACCACCGATGCGGTGCGCGACCTCGATGCGGTACGCGCCGCGCTCGGCGTCGACCAGATCAACCTGCTCGGTGTTTCGTACGGCACCCGCGTCGCCCAGCATTACGCCGCGACCTACCCGCAGCACACCCGCACCGTGGTGCTCGACGGCGTCGCGCCGAACTCGCTGGTGATCGGCGGAGAGTTCGCCACCACCCTGGAGGATGCGCTGGCACTGCAGTCGGCGCAGTGTCGCGAACTGCCGGCGTGCAGTGCGCGGTTCCCGACCGACATGCGCGCGCAGCTGCGCACGGTGATGGCATCGTTGGAGGCCGAGCCGGTCGCGGTCGACTACCGCGATTCGCGCACCGGCGAGCTGCGCCGCGACACCGTCACCGCCGATGCCGTCGGCAGCCTCGCCTTCATGTTCTCCTACGTGCCGCAGACCGCGTCGCTGCTGCCGCTGATGATCGACGAGGCCGCGCACGGCCGCTACGCGCCGCTGATGTCGCTGCTGCAGATGAGTGGCGAACAGATGCAGGGGCAGATGACGCCCGGCATGCAGTGGTCGGTGGTCTGCGCCGAGGATGCCGGTCGCTATCGCGCCGATCCCGGTGCCGGCGACACGATCGCCGGCGCCGAGCTGGCCGAGATGTTCTTCGCGCCGTGCGCGGCGTGGCCGCACGGGCGGGCGCCGGCCGGCTTCCATCAGCCGTTCGCCTCGGACCTGCCGGTGCTGCTGCTGTCGGGCGAGCTCGATCCGGTGACCCCGCCGCGCTACGGCGAGAAGGTCGTCGCCAACCTGCCCAACGGCCGCCACCTGGTGCTGGAAGGCCAGGGCCACAACGTCTCGGCGACCGGCTGCATGCCCGAGCTGCTCGGCCAGTTCATCGACAGCGCCGATGCCAAGGCGCTCGACACGCAGTGCCTGGAGTCGCTGCGTTACGTGCCGCCGTTCGTCCACTTCAACGGCTGGGCACCATGAGCACCAGTCGCGTTCCGACCTTTCCCTTCGATGCGGCCGAGGCGCCACGCGGTGCCGCGAGGATTTCCCGATGATTCGCGCAGACAACCTGCACAAGGCGTTCAAGACCAAGAGCGGCACGGTCAAGGCGGTCGACGGCGTCCATTTCGACGCCCCCGATGGCCAGATCACCGGCCTGCTCGGGCCCAACGGTGCCGGCAAGACCACCACCCTGCGCATGCTCTACACCTTGATGACGCCCGACGCCGGCAAGGTCGAAGTCGACGGCATCGATGCGGCAGTCGACCCGACCGCGGTGCGCCGCGCGCTCGGCGTGCTGCCGGACGCGCGCGGCGTCTACAAGCGCCTGACCGCGCGCGAGAACATCGCCTACTTCGGCGAGCTGCATGGCATGCCGGCCGAGTTGATCGCGCAACGCACCAAGGCGTTGTCTACCGCGCTCGACATGGACGAGATCCTCGACCGCCAGACCGAAGGGTTCAGCCAAGGCCAGCGCACCAAGACCGCGATCGCCCGCGCGTTGGTGCACGACCCGCGAAACGTGATCCTCGACGAACCGACCAATGGCCTCGACGTGATGACCACCCGGGCGATGCGCGGCTTCCTGCAGCAACTTCGCAACGAAGGCCGCTGCGTGATCTTCTCCAGCCACATCATGCAGGAGGTCGCGGCGCTGTGTGACCGCATTGTCATCATCGCCAAGGGCCAGGTGGTGGCCGCCGGCAGCGCCGACGAGCTGCGCGCGCGGTTCGGCGAATCCAATCTCGAAGACGCCTTCGTCAAGGCGATCGGCAGCGACGAGGGCCTGCACGCATGAGCGCGATCCATATCGATCCGGGCACGACCCGATCCGCCCGCCCTGCCCGCCGAACCTTCGCCACCGTTTGGACGGTGTTGCGCAAGGAGCTGCGCGACATCGTGCGCGACCGCCGCACGCTGCTGCTGACCGTGTTCCTCGGCCCGGTGCTGACCCCGCTGCTGATGCTCGGGCTGTTCACGCTGATGCAGAGCCGCACCGAGACCCAGCTCGAAGAGAAGCTCGAGGTGCCGGTGCTCGGCGCCGAGCACGCACCCAACCTGCTGGCGTTCCTGGCTGGCCAAGGCATCACCGTGACCGAGCCACCGGGCGACATCGACGCCGCGGTGCTGGATCAGGACGTCGACGTCGCGCTGGCGATCGATCCGCAGTTCGCCGAGGACTGGCGCGCGGGTCGGCCGGCGCGGGTCGAGGTGATCCACGACAGCACCCGGCGCAATGCGGAGATCCCGGTCAAGCGCTTGCGCGCGGCGCTGACGGCCTATCGCGAGCAAGTCGGCGCGTTGCGACTGTACGCCCGTGGCATCGACGCCTCGATCACCCGCCCGATCTCGCTCGGCAGCCGCGACCTCGCGACCCCGGAAGCCAAGGGCGGGATCGTCCTGAGCATGCTGCTGCCGTACCTGCTGATTTTCATCTCATTCATCGGCGGCATGGCGCTGATCCTTGACGCCACCGCCGGCGAGCGCGAACGGCAGTCGCTGGAACCGTTGCTGGCGACCCCGGCGTCGCGCGGCGCCCTGGTCAGCGGCAAGCTCGCCGCCGCCGGCGTGCTCGGCCTGTTGTCGGTACTGCTGACCCTGCTGGCATTGAAGGGCAGCGCGCAGCTGGCGAGCGGGATCGGCGAAATGCTCGACGTGCGCCTGGCGTCGGTCGGCAAGCTGCTGCTGATCCTGGTGCCGATGATCCTGATCGGCAACAGCCTGCTGACCCTGCTGGCCGCCTCGGCCAAGAGCCTGAAGGAGGCGCAGTCGCACATGAGCTGGGTGGTACTGCTGCCGATGCTGCCGTCGATGGTGCTGATGTTCACTCCGCTGAAGACCCAGCTGTGGCAGTTCGCGGTGCCGTTCCTGGCGCAGAACCAGATGATCCTGAAGGTCGTCCGCGGCGAGCCGATCGGGGCCGAGATCTGGGCGGTGTACCTGCTCGCCGGCTTCGGTCTGGCGGCGTTGCTGTGGTTCGCGGCGGTGCGCCTGTACCGGCAGGAGAAGCTGGCAATCGCCGGCTGATCGCCGGCCCACCCCGAAAACGAAGAAGCCCGGCTCGCGCCGGGCTTCTTTTTTCTACTCGTATCTTTCTGCCCGTCCGTCCCGGCTCCCCAGCCGGGACAGCGAAGACTCAACCGCCGAGGTTGAAGTCGATCGTGCGGCGGGTGGTGACCGGCGCCGAGATCGGCTGGAACCGCCAGCTCTGGACTGCTTCCAGCGCGGCGCGGTCGAACACCCGGCGCGGGTTGGAGCTCACCACTTCCGCGGCGATCACCGAACCATCGGTACCGACGGTGTACTCGACCAGCACCTCGCCCGACTGGCCGGCGCGCAGGGCATCACGGGGATACTGCGGCCCCGGCATCGACAGCGGCCGCAGGTCGGCGACGGTCGGCTTGCTCGCCGCCGCGGGGCGGGCCGCCGCGGCACGACGCTCGGCAGCCTGCTTCTCGGCAGCCTGCTGGCTCGCGAGTGCGGCTGCCGCCGCCTCTTCTTCTTCGGCCGCCTTTTCTTCGGCCTGGCGCTTGGCCAGTTCGCGAGCGGCCTGCTCCTGTTGGCGCTTCTGGTCGGCCAGGCGCTGGCGCTCGAGTTCGAGTTGGGCGGCGGCCTGCTCCTCGGCGGTCACTTCCAGTTCCGCGGCGCGGGCGACGGCGGCGGCTTGCTGGGTCTCGATGTTGCTCTTGAGCCGGGCCAGCGCGGGATGCTGCGGCGCGGCCTTTTCCAGCAGCGCGGAAAGACGCTGGGCTTCGGCGAAATCACCGCGACTGATGCTCTGCTCGGTGGCGATGACGGTCATCGGCAGCAGGTCGGTCAGCGCGCTCGAGACCGAGGCGTCGTCCGGCGACTTGTCGCGCAGCCCGAGGTAGTACTCGACCGCGTTGTCCTCGGCCGGCGCGTACAGGCGGTTGTCGCCGTAGGCCTTGCGGGCGGCGTCGCGCAGTTGCTCGACGGTCATCGCACTGACCTTGCCCGACACCGCGTCCTCGGGCGCGATGGCCGGCGCGGTGACCGCCGCCGCGGCGGCGGTGTCGACGGAAGCAGGCGCGGCGCCATCGGGCGCGGCCTGCTCGTTGTTGCACGCCGCCAGCACCAGGCCCATGGCCAGCACCAGCGACACTTTGGAAACAGCAGACAGCCGGCACGATTGCCGGACATGTGAATTGACGATCATGACGAACTCCCCTGAAGTGCGGCCTCGCAGGCGCACCCGCACAAGGTCGCGAGCGCGTACCATCCTTGTCAAGGCGCCGCGGGCGGATGGTGCTGAACGGTACAGGGCCGATGCGTCAAACGGTGACTTTCATCACATTTTAAGTCGCTTTACTTCCCGATGCAGAAACTGGAGAAGATCCGGCCGAGCAGGTCGTCGGCCCGCACCCGTCCGGTGATCTCGCCGAGCGCGTCGTGGGCGACCCGCAGCGCTTCGGCGGCAAGATCCAGCGCTTCGTGATCGAGCTGCGCCCGCGCTTGGGCCAGTTCGTCGCCGGCACGACGCAGCGCATCGACGTGGCGCGCGCGAGCGGTGAATGCGCCGTCTACCGCGTCGCCCCCCTCCGCCGAAGCGAGCTGGCGCAGACATGCATGCAAGGCGTCGAGGCCGGCGCCGGTGCGTACCGAGATCGATAGGTGGCGGTCGCCGGCGGTGTCGTCCGGCAGCGCCGCGACGACGTCGAGCAGGTCGGCCTTGTTGTGCAGCCACAGCCGCCTCGGCACGCCGACGATCGCGTCGGCCACGGCGGACCGGCCATCCTGCGGGTCGCGCGCGTCGAGCACCACGATCGCGAGGTCGGCCCGCTGCAATTCGCCGTGGGCGCGGCGCATACCCTCGCGCTCGATCGCGTCTCCGCCCTCGCGCAGGCCGGCGGTGTCGACCAGGCCCAGTTCGACGCCGTCGATCCGCACCACCTCGTGCAGCAGGTCGCGGGTGGTGCCGGCGATGTCGGTGACGATCGCGCGCTCGCTGCCGGCGAGCGCATTGAGCAGCGAGCTCTTGCCGGCGTTGGGCGGACCGATGATCACCGCGTGCAGGCCGTCGCGCAGGCGCCGGCCGCGCTCGGCGGCGGCAAGCAGGTCGTCGAGCGCCGAAGCCAGGGCCTCGCAACGCGCGCGCAACGCGGCGCCGCCGAGGGTGTCGAGCGGTTCGTCGGCGAAGTCGATCGCCGCTTCGACGTGGATGCGGATCGCCATTAGCGATTCGGCCAGGGCCTCGACCCGCCGCGAGAACTCGCCATCGAGCGCGCGCCGGGCCGCACGCGCGGCGCGCGCGTCGCCGGCGGCGATCAGGTCGGCGACCGCTTCGGCCTGGGCGAGGTCGAGCCGGCCTTCGAGGAAGGCGCGCTCGCTGAATTCGCCTGGCCGCGCATGTCGGGCGCCGAGCGTGCAACAGCGCGCCAGCAGCTCGTGCAGCACCGCCGGGCTGCCGTGCGCCTGCAGCTCGACCACGTCCTCGCCGGTGTAGCTGGCCGGCGCGGCGAAGTACAAAGCGATGCCATCGTCGAGGGTGTCGCCACGCTCGTCGCGGAAACGCGCGTGATGGGCGTGGCGTGGGGTCAGCGCGCGGGCAGTGATCGCCTCGCCGATCGCGCGAGCGCGCGGGCCGGACAGGCGTACGATGCCGACCCCGCCGGCACCCGGCGCGGTGGCGATGGCGGCGATGGTGTCGCGCTGGGCCATCTCGGTAGTGTGCGTCATCGCGGTGGCCGGCAAGGCGACGCAAACAAAAGCCCGCGCGCGGCGGCTCTTGCATGCCGGTTTCAGGCTCAGGCCTTGACCGGCTCCTCGCTGTACTTCTTGACCATCCACCATTGCTGGATCAGGCCGAGTCCGGCATTGGTCACCCAGTACAGCACCAGGCCGGCCGGGAAGAACGCGAAAACCACGCCCATCACCACCGGCATGAACTGCATCATCTTGGCCTGCATCGGATCGATGCCGGTCATCGGGTTGAGTTTCTGGGTCGCCCACATCAGCGCGATGTTGATCACCGGCAGCACGAAGTAAGGGTCGGCCGCGGTGAGGTCGTCGATCCACAGGATCCACGGCGCGTGGCGCAGCTCGACCGACTCCGACAGCATCCAGTACAACGCCAGGAACACCGGCATCTGCAGCAGCAGCGGCAGGCAGCCGCCGACGGGGTTGATCTTCTCCTTCTTGTACAGCTCCATCATCGCCGACTGCAGTTTCTGGCGGTCGTCGCCGTAGCGCTCCTTGAGCTGGGCCATGCGCGGCTGGAACTTGCGCATCTTCGCCATCGACTTGTACTGCGCCGCCGACAGCGGAAACATCACCAGCTTGAGGATCACCACCAGACCGACGATCGCCCAGCCCCAGTTGCCGAGCAGTCCGTGCAGCTTGGCCAGCACCCAGAACAGCCAGCCGGCGAGCGTCGCCATGATGCTGAAGCTGCTGAAGTCGACCGCGCGCTCCAGTCCGGGCACGTTCTGCGACTGGATGTTGGCTACCAGCTTGGGACCGACCCACAGTCGGGCCTGGCTGGCGGCAGTCGCGCCGGGGGCGACGCTGACGCCGGGGCCGAGTTCGCGAATCAGGTAGTGGGTGCCGCCAGTGCCGCTCGGGGTTGCCAGCGAGAACGTGCTGGTAGCGTCCTCGGCCGGAATCCAGGCGCCGAAGAAGTGGTGCTGCAGCATCGCGATCCAGCCGCCGGTGACCTGCTGGTTGAGCGGGCCGTCATCGACGAAGTCGTCGTAGTCGCGCTTGTCGTATTCGCCGGCGCCGAACCACGCCGCGCCCTGGAAGCTGTACTGCTCGACGCTCATCGGGCCGGATTTCTCCAGCGCGCGCGGCACCCGGCTCAGCTGGCGGTAGACGAAACCCTGCCACGGCGCATCGCTGCCGTTGACCACTTCATCGCGGACCTGCACCGCGTAGTCGCCGCGGCCGAAGGTGTAGGTGCGGCGAATGGTGACGCCGTCCGGACCGGTCCAGGTGAACGGCACCACGACCTGCTGCTCGCCGGGATCGAGGGCGAGGTCGGCGCCGGCGGGCAATGCGGCGCGGTCGAACACGAAACCCTGCAGGTGGCTAGGCGCGGCACCGCTGTTGCTGACCCAGCCACTCTGGGCGACGAAGTAGTTGGCTGGATCCTGCGCGAACAGCCGCACCGGCGCGCTGTCCTCGTCGGCCGTGCTCGGGTACGCCAGCAGGTCGGCCTGGCGGATCTCGCCGCCGTCGAGCACGACCTGCAGCACGTCGGTGCGAACCGTTACGGCAGCCGGACGGTTGGCATCCGCGGTCGCCGCGGCGGGCACGGCCTGGCTTCCCGGCTGCGCGGTGGCGGCCAGCGTCGGGACCGCGCCGGCGGTGGCGGCATCCGGCACGCTGGCATCGCCGGCATCGACGCGACTGGTGACCGGGGTCGGCGGCGCAACCTGTTCCTTGTCCCACGCCATCCACAGCAGGGTCGCCACCATCAGCCAGGCGAGGATCAGGAACATGCGGGTCTGGTTCATAGGAAGGTTTTCACGGACAACAGGAAGGCTCAGTCGCCGTCGACGGGCGGCGCGGGCGCAATGGAGGGGGAACCGGTCGCGGCCGGAGCGGATTCGGACCGGGACCCGGCGGGCGCCGGCATTGTGCCGGCCACGGCAGGCACGGGCAACGACGCACGCCCATCGGCCGACAAGGCGCCGGCGCGCTGCAACAGATTGAGGAAGGCATCGCGCACCTGCGCACCGCCGAGGCGGGCGGCGCCGACCCGCGCGACCACGACGTAATCGCCGTCGGCCAGCATGGCGCGATGGTGGCGGAAGGTCTCGCGCAGTACGCGTTTGATCCGGTTGCGGCCGACCGCATTCGGATCGACCTTGCGCGACACCGCCAGGCCCAGTCGCGGGCCGTCGGTTGCGCTATCGGGCTGGTCCGACGAAGGTGCCTGCCAATGCAATGCAAGCACGGGCAGCGCCACGCGCCGGCCATGCTTGAAGATGCGATCGAAGTCCGAGCCTGCGCGTACCCGCGCGCTGCGCGGGAAGCGGGTCGTCGTCATTGGGCGGGCAACGGCGGCGAGGGGCGGCCGCTGCGACACAACGCGCGGTTTAGGCGCAGAGACGCTTGCGACCCTTGGCGCGGCGGCGCGCGAGGATCTTGCGGCCATCGGCGGTCGCCATGCGGGCACGGAAACCGTGGTCGCGCTTGCGCTTGAGGTTGCTGGGCTGGTAGGTGCGCTTGGTCGCCATGAGGACGGCTCGGTATCTGGTGCGGAATTGACCGGCAAGTCTAGCGGCCCGCGCGCGCGCCGGTCAAGCCAGACCCGCCGGCGGCCGCCGCGCGCCGACGCCTGGCGCGTCCTGGCGATCGGCGCGCGGCGCCTACTCCCGGCCTCCGGGCGGTGATAGTCTGGCCGGCCCCATTCGACTCCCGTCGCGCGCCAATGTGCTGCGCGGGGCGGTCGCGACCTGCCGCCGGACAGCAACAAAGACCCATGGATGCCTGGCCCCGCTGCCTAGAACGCCTCGAAGCCGAACTGCCGGCCGAGGACGTCCACACCTGGCTCAAGCCGCTGCAGGCCAGCCGCCGCGACGACACCACGGTGCTGTACGCGCCCAATGCGTTCGTGGTCGAGTTCGTGCGCGAGCGCTACCTCGGCCGGATCCGCGAACTGCTGTCGCATTTTGCCGGCAGCGACGATGTCAGCCTCGAGGTCGGTTCGTTGCCGCGCGCCAGCGCCGTTCCGGTCGCCGCGCCGATCGCCGCAACGCCCGTACCGAACGTGGTGTCGCCGCTGGAGTCGTTCAACGGCCATCTCGACAGCCACTACACCTTCGACAACTTCGTCGAGGGCCGCAGCAACCAGCTCGGCCGCGCCGCCGCCTGGCAGGCCGCGCTCAAGCCCGGCGACCGCGCCCACAACCCGCTGCTGCTGTACGGCGGCACCGGCCTGGGCAAGACCCACCTGATGTTCGCCGCCGGCAACGCGATGCGCACCGCCAATCCCGGTACCCGGGTCATGTACCTGCGCAGCGAGCAGTTCTTCAGCGCGATGATGCGGGCGCTGCAGGACAAGGCGATGGACGGCTTCAAGCGCCAGTTCCAGCAGGTCGACGCACTGCTGATCGACGACATCCAGTTCTTCGCCGGCAAGGACCGCACCCAGGAGGAGTTCTTCCACACCTTCAACGCGCTGTTCGACGGCAAGCAGCAGATCATCCTGACTTGCGACCGCTACCCGCGCGAGGTCGAGGGCCTGGAGCCGCGGCTGAAGTCGCGCCTGGCCTGGGGCCTGTCGGTCGCGATCGACCCGCCCGACTTCGAGACCCGCGCGCAGATCGTGCTGTCGAAGGCCAAGGAGCGCGGCGCGACGATCCCCGAGGAGGTCGCGTTCCTGCTGGCCAAGAAGATGCGCTCCAACGTGCGCGACCTCGAGGGCGCGCTCAACACCCTGACCGCACGCGCCAACTTCACCGGTCGGGCGATTACCGCCGAGTTCGCCCAGGAAACCCTGCGCGACCTGCTGCGCTCGCAGCAGCAGTCGATCTCCATCCCCAACATCCAGAAGACCGTGGCAGACTACTACGGCCTGCAGATCAAGGACTTGTTGTCGAAACGGCGGACCCGCTCGCTGGCCCGGCCGCGCCAGATGGCGATGGCGCTGACCAAGGAGTTGACCGAGCACAGCCTGCCGGAGATCGGCGACGCGTTCGCCGGCCGCGACCACACTACGGTGCTGCATGCGTGCCGGCAGATCCGCACGTTGATGGAGTCGGACGGCAAGATGCGCGAGGACTGGGAAAAGCTGATCCGCAAGCTGAGTGAGTGAGGCCTGTGTGGCGGCTGGGAACAAGCTGTGGACAACTCGACACCCGAGTTCGGACATCAAAGTTGTCCACAGCTTGTTCCAAGGTTCGGATGGTGGTTGTACCGGGCTTTGCCGTTGAGAAAAATCCAGTAGAAACAATCGTTTGAGTCAGTTTTCCCGGGTTTTGCGCGACACCATCACCATCAAGCTTTTGATTTATTCAACTCTTTTGTATTGGGCATAGGGGAAGGACCGCATGCGTTTCAGCCTGCAACGAGAAGTGTTTCTCAAGCCGTTGGCCCAGGTCGTCAACGTGGTCGAACGACGCCAGACCCTGCCTGTGCTGGCCAACTTGCTGGTCCAGGTCACGGACGGCCAGCTGTCGCTGACCGGTACCGACCTGGAAGTCGAGATGGTGTCGCGCATTTCGGTCGACGACGCCGAAGATGGCGAAACCACAATCCCGGCGCGCAAGCTGTTCGACATCGTTCGCGCCCTGCCCGACGGCAGCAAGGTCACGGTGGCCCAGGGTGCCGACAAGGTCACGGTGCAGGCCGGGCGGTCGCGTTTCACCTTGGCGAGCCTGCCAGCCAACGACTTCCCGTCGATCGACGAGGTTGAGGCGACCGAACGGGTCCGCGTGCCAGAGGCGACCCTGAAGGAGCTGATCGAGCGCACCGCGTTCGCGATGGCCCAGCAGGACGTGCGCTACTACCTCAACGGCCTGCTGTTCGACCTGCGCGAGGACACCCTGCGCTGCGTCGCCACCGACGGCCACCGGCTGGCGCTGTGCGAGGCGGCCTACGAGGGCAGCACCCAGGCCAAGCGCCAGATCATCGTGCCGCGCAAGGGCGTGACCGAATTGCAGCGCCTGCTCGAAGGTGGCGAACGCGAGCTCGAACTGGAAATGGGCCGCGGCCACATCCGGGTCAAGCGCGACGATGTCACCTTCACCAGCAAGCTGATCGACGGCCGCTTCCCCGACTACGAGGCGGTGATCCCGATCGGTGCCGACAAGGAGGTGAAGATCGACCGGGAGGTGTTGCGCGCCTCGCTGCAACGCGCCGCGATCCTGTCCAACGAGAAGTACCGCGGAGTTCGGATCGAGGTTTCGCCGGGGCAACTCAAGATCAGCGCGCACAACCCCGAGCAGGAGGAGGCACAGGAAGAGGTCGAGGCCGACACCCGGGTCGACGACCTTGCGGTCGGTTTCAACGTCAATTACCTGCTGGACGCGTTGTCGGCGCTGAAAGGCGAACAGGTGGTTCTGGCTCTGCGCGATGCCAACTCCTCGGCGCTGGTTCGCGAGGCCGCCAACGACAAGTGCCGGCACGTGGTGATGCCGCTGCGGCTCTGAAGGGCGCAGCGCATCGGCGTGTTCCACGTGGAACACGGTAGCATCAACGACACGCCCGGCTTGCCCGGGCGTGTCGGTTTTGGCGCCGGCGTGTTTCCGGTGCGACCGTGGAAGCCATACGCATGCATGTAACCCGACTGGACATCCATCAGTTCCGCCGCTTCGAGCAGGTCCACCTGTCGCCTGCGCCGGGACTTAACGTCATCACCGGTGACAACGGCGCCGGCAAGACCAGCGTGCTCGAGGCTCTGCACCTGATGGCGTACGGACGCAGCTTTCGCGGCCGGGTCCGCGACGGCCTGGTCCGCAGCGGCCAGTCCGCGCTTGAGGTTTTCGTCGAATGGCAGTCCTGCGTGGGCGGGGATGACGCCCGTGCCCGGCCCTCGAACGCCGACGGCGCGGACCCTGTCGCTCGGATTCGCAAGGCCGGCCTGCGGCATGCGGGTCATGCTTGGGAAGGACGACTCGACGGTCAGTCCGTCACCCATCTGGGAGAAATGTGCGCCGCCTTGGCAGTGGTGACCTTCGAACCCGGCAGCCATGCGTTGATCGCTGGCGCCGGGGAAGGACGTCGACGCTATCTCGATTGGGGGTTGTTCCACGTGGAACCCGGTTTTCTCCCGCTGTGGCGGCGGTACTCCCGGGCGTTGAAGCAGCGCAATGCGCTGCTGAAGGCCCGGGCGTCCGATACCCAGCTCGACGCCTGGGACCATGAGCTGGCGGAAGCTGGCGAGCCCTTGGGCCGGCACCGCGAGCACTACCTGACGGCGCTGCAACCAGGGTTTTCCCGGCTCGCGGCCGAGCTTGCGCCAACCCTCGGCGAAACCCGGCTGGGTTACCTGCCTGGCTGGCGGCGCGACGACCTGTCACTGGCGGATGCCCTGTTGCTCGCACGGCCGCGCGATCTGCAGTCAGGGTTCACCTCGGTCGGGCCGCATCGCGCGGATTGGCGGATCGAGTTTTCCGCGGTCCCGGGACGGGAGGCGCTCTCGCGCGGGCAGGCCAAACTGACCGCCCTGACCGCCTTGCTCGCCCAGGCCGAACACCACGCAGCGGCCTGCGGCGAGTGGCCGGTGTTGGGTTTCGACGATCTGGCCTCCGAGCTCGACCGGTCACACCAGCGACGGGTGCTGCAGTGGTTGCTGGCGAGCCGGGCCCAGATCTTCGTGACCGGCACCGAGCCGCCGTCGGCCCTCGCGGATGTCGCGTCGAGGTTCTCGTTGTTCCACGTGGAACAAGGGCAGGTAACGAGGGGTAGTTAAAGGTTCCACGTGGAACTCGGCTGCGACGCGTTGCTTGCTGTCCCGACAGGCGCGGTCAATCCCCGTCCGCTATACTCGGGAACACATATTTAATGCGTTTTTCGGCGTCGTCGCGCACCCAGCGGCCGCGCCGTCGGAGCCTGCTGCGCAATGACCCAGACCGAGCACGACCCCTCTCCGTCTCAGGACGACACCGCCTCGTCGACCGAAGCCCCGGCCACCTCCCAAGCCTACGATTCCAGTCGAATCACCGTCCTGCGCGGGCTCGAGGCCGTGCGCAAGCGTCCCGGCATGTACATCGGCGACGTCCATGACGGCACCGGCCTGCACCACATGGTATTCGAGGTGGTCGACAACTCGATCGACGAGGCCCTCGCCGGCCACGCCAACGAAGTCGTCGTGACCCTGCATGAGGACGGCTCGGTCGGCGTGTCCGACAACGGTCGCGGCATCCCGGTCGACATCCACAAGGAAGAGAACGTCTCGGCCGCCGAGGTCATCCTCACCGTGTTGCATGCCGGCGGCAAGTTCGACGACAACAGCTACAAGGTTTCCGGCGGTCTGCACGGCGTCGGCGTGTCGGTGGTCAACGCGCTGTCCGAGCACCTGTGGCTCGACATTTGGCGCGATGGCTTCCACTACCGCCAGGAATATGCGCTCGGCGAGCCGCTGTACCCTCTCAAGCAACTCGAGGCGTCCGACAAGCGCGGTACCCTGCTGCGCTTCAAGCCGGCGGCGGAGATATTCACCGACGTCCAGTTCCACTACGACATCCTCGCCAAGCGCCTGCGCGAGCTGTCGTTCCTGAACTCCGGGGTCAAGATCGTCCTCGCCGACGAGCGCGGCGAAGGCCGGCGCGACGTGTTCCAGTACGAGGGCGGCATCGCCTCGTTCGTCGAACACCTGGCCCAGCTCAAGACCCCGCTGCACCCGAACGTGATCTCGGTGACCGGCGAGCAGAACGGCATCACCGTCGACGTCGCGATCCAGTGGACCGACGCCTACCAGGAAACGATGTTCTGCTTCACCAACAACATCCCGCAGAAGGATGGCGGCACCCACCTGATCGGCTTCCGTGCCGCCCTCACCCGTACCCTGTCCAACTACATCGAACAGAACGGCATCGCCAAGCAGGCCAAGGTCAACCTGTCCGGCGACGACATGCGCGAGGGCATGATCGCGGTACTGTCGGTCAAGGTGCCGGATCCGAGTTTCTCCAGCCAGACCAAGGAGAAGCTGGTCTCATCCGACGTGAGACCAGTTGTTGAGCACACGTTCGGTGCACGTTTGGAGGAGTTCCTGCAGGAACATCCCCACGAAGCCCGCGCGATCGCCGGCAAGATCGTCGACGCCGCGCGCGCCCGCGAGGCTGCCCGTAAGGCCCGCGACCTGACCCGCCGCAAGGGCGCGCTCGACATCGCCGGCCTGCCCGGCAAGCTCGCCGACTGCCAGGAGAAGGATCCGGCCAAGTCCGAGCTGTTCATCGTCGAGGGTGACTCCGCCGGCGGCTCGGCCAAGCAGGGCCGCAACCGCAAGACCCAGGCGATCCTGCCGCTGAAGGGCAAGATCCTCAATGTCGAGCGCGCCCGCTTCGACCGCATGCTGGCTTCCGCGGAAGTGGGCACCCTGATCACCGCGCTCGGCACCGGCATCGGCAAGGACGAGTACAACCCCGACAAGCTGCGCTACCACCGCATCATCCTGATGACCGACGCTGACGTCGACGGCAGCCATATCCGCACCCTGCTGTTGACGTTCTTCTACCGGCAGATGCCGGAACTGATCGAGCGCGGCCATATCTACATCGGCCTGCCGCCGCTGTACAAGATCAAGCAGGGCAAGAACGAGATCTACCTCAAGGACGATGCCGCGCTCAACGCCTACCTCGCCGCCAACGCGATCGAGGGCGCCGCGCTGGTGCCGGCCGAGGGCGAGCCGTCGATCACCGGCAACGCACTGGAGACGCTGCTGCTGGCCTACGCCGGCGCCCGCGACACCATCGCCCGCAACGCCCATCGGTATGACCCGAACGTGCTGGAAGCGCTGATCGACTACACCCCGCTCGACTCCGAGCACCTGGCGCAGAACACCGACGAGCGCCACGAGCTCGATGCGCTGGAGAAACGGCTCAACCGCAGTGGCCTGGGCAAGCCGCGCTACACCGTCAGCCTGCAGCCGGCAACCGACGCTCACCCCGCCGCGCTGCTGGTGCGACGCATCCACATGGGCGAGGAACTGCTGCAGGTATTGCCGCTGGCGGCGTTCGAGGGCGGCGAGTTGCGCCCGTTGCGCGAGGCAGCCTCGCTGCTGCACGGGCTGATCCGCGACGGTGCCAAGATCGTCCGCGGCAACCGCGAACAGCCGGTCGAAAGCTTCGCCGAGGCCCAGGCCTGGTTGCTCGATGAAGCCAAGAAAGGCCGCCAGATCCAGCGCTTCAAGGGTTTGGGCGAGATGAATCCCGAACAGCTGTGGGACACGACCGTGAACCCCGAGACCCGCCGCTTGTTGCAGGTCAAGATCGAGGACGCGGTCGCGGCCGACCAGATCTTCAGCTGCCTGATGGGTGACGTGGTCGAGCCGCGACGCGAGTTCATCGAGGACAACGCGCTGAAGGTTTCCAACCTCGACGTCTGACGGTGTGCTTTGACGGCCTGTTCATCCGGGCCGGACTACAACCAACCCCTCGGCAAAATGTCACGGAACAGGGACCGCCCATGAAATCTCTGCTGCTCGGCCTGGCGATCGCGACCGCGGTCGGCGCCTGCGCCACCACCACTTCGCCGACCGGGCGCACCCAGCGCGTCGGCGCGGTGTCCCAACAGCAGCTCGACCAGATGGGCGCGCAGGCGTTCGCCGAGTACAAGGCCAAGCTGCCGCAAAGCCGCAATGCCGGCCAGACCGCGTACGTCCGTTGCGTGGTCAACACCATCACTCGCGAGTTGCCGGCCGGCGCCCACACGCAATGGGAAGTGGCGCTGTTCACCAACGAATCGCCCAATGCCTTCGCCCTGCCCGGCGGCAAGGTTGGCGTCTACACCGGCATCTTCGACGTCGCCCGCAACCAGGACCAGCTGGCAGCGGTGATCGCCCATGAGATCGGCCACGTGATCGCCCACCACCACGACGAGCGCGTCACCCGCCAACTCGGCGCCCAGGCCGGACTCGGCATCATCGGCGCGCTGGTGGGCTCGCAATATGGCGCCAACGCCGCCCAGGCCACCCAGCAACTGGGCGGCGCGGCGGTCCAGGCCGCCTTCCTGCTGCCCAACAACCGGGCCCAGGAAGGCGAGGCCGACGTGGTTGGCCAGCGCCTGATGGCCCGCGCCGGTTTCGACCCGCGCCAAGCGGTCAACCTGTGGCAGAACATGATCGCCGCCAGCAGTGGCAGCCGCGCACCCGAATGGCTGTCGACCCACCCCGACCCGCAGTCCCGGATCAACGAGTTGCGCGCCCGCGCGGGCGATCTGATGCCGACCTACCAGCAGGCTCGAGCCGCCGGCCGGACGCCGGACTGCGGTTAGCCAGACGCCAGACTCGGCAAGGCCACACTTTCGTCGTGACACGACTTTCTGATAGCGTGACCTCCCCTTGGTGTTCACGCCACGTCCACGCTTCCGCGTTGGGTAGTAATTGAGGTGATTCGATGACGTCCCCCACCCCCCGCAACCGCGCCCTGCTCGCGGCCGCTGTCGCCGCCGTGCTCACGTTCGGCGTGATTGGACAAGCCAGCGCCCAGCGTTCGCTGGAAGAGCGAAAGCAGGCGGAAGAGCGCAAGGCCGGCAAAACCGCCAAGGTCGAAAAGACGGAAACCGCGGTGCTCTACCCGCAGGCGACCCGCGAAGCCCCGGAACCCGAGTTGGCGGCGACGACCGCGAAGTCGCTCGAGGCGATGACCGCGCTTTACCAGGCGGGCAAGACCGCCGAGGCGCGTGCCGCCGCGGACCAGGTCATCGCCGATGCCGAAGCCAGCGCCTACGCCAAGGCGTATGCCGCGCAGATCGCCGCGCAGGTCGCCTACACCGGCGGCGATTCCAAGGCGGCGGCGCAGTACTACGCCCAGGCCGTCGAGCTCGACAGCCTCGACAACAACTCCCACTACAACGCCATGTTCAACCTGGGCCAACTGCAGCAGGCCAACGGCAAGCCCACCGAGGCGCTGGCGACGATCGAGCGCTTCCTCGCCGAAACCAAGAGCCAGGACCCGTCGCACCTGATGATGAAGGGCCAGGCGCTGTACCTGGCGAAGCGCTACCCGGAGGCGATCACCGCGCTGGAGCAGGCGATCGCCGCCAGCGAGGCACCGAAGCCGGAGTGGCAGGCGCTGCTGATGCAGGCCCAGGTCGAGGGTGGCCAGGGCAATGCGGCGCTGCAGACAGCCGAGCAGGTCGCGGCCGCCCAGCCCGACGACAAGCGCGCGCAGATGAACCTGGCGGTCCTCTACCAGCAGGCCGGCACACCCGAGAAAGCGATCGCGGTGCTGGAGAAGCTGCGCACCGCGGGCAAGCTCACCGAGGCGTCGGAGTACCAGCAGCTGTATGTCACCTACATCAACATGAAGGGGCAGGAGACGCAGGCGATCGAGGTCATCGAGGAGGGATTGCAGAAGGGCATCCTGCAACCCGACTTCAATACTCAGGTTGCGCTCGCGCAGAGCTACTACTTCTCCGGCCAGACCGCTCCGGCGATCGAGGCCTACCAGAAGGCGGCACCGCTGGACTCGGACGGCAGCACCTACCTCAACCTGGCCAAGATCCTGCTCAACGAGGGTCGCAAGGACGAGGCTCGCGCCGCGGCCGAACAGGCCAAGGCCAAGGGCCTCGAACAGCCTGACCAGGCGACCTCGATCATCCAGTCGGCGGGCGGTTAACCGCATCACGAAAACAAGAAGTTCTGCTTGGAAGCATGGGCAGACTTTGGTATATCCTAGGAGGTTCTCACGGCCGGCAAGGCGTGGGGGCCACACCCGGTCCGCGGCGTCCCATGGCGCACGGCATTCCTTCCCCGAGCTGACGGCGCAATGACGCAAGACTTGGAAATCCCCGCTAAGAACAAAGACGACCGCGAAGGGTTGAACTGGGCGCGCATCGCCGGTATCACCATGGCGCTCACCGTGCACGGCGCGGCGTTGCTGCTGCTGCTCGCGCCGATGGCCCCGCCACCCAGCGATACGGTGGAGGAAGAGGTGACCTTGGTGAACATCATCAAGCCGCCACCGCCGCCGCCACCGCCGCCGCCGCCGCCGCCGGAGCCGCCCAAGCCGATCACTCCACCGAAGGAGCTGTCGCCGCCGAAGCCGACCCCGTTGCCGCCGCCGCCGGAGCCGCCGCCGGTCGTGTTCGACGACCCGAGCCCGGTCGACGTGCCGGCGCCGCCGCCGGCACCGCCGGCACCGCCGGCGCCGCAAGACACCCTCGGTTCGGTCGACCCCTCGTCCAGGGCGATGAACCCGCCGCGCTATCCGCCGGATGCGCTGCGCAGCGGGGTCGAAGGCACGGTGATCCTGGTGATCAGCATCGATGCCCAGGGCAACGTCCTGGACATCGAGGTCGAGAAGTCCAGCCGCAACCGTGACCTCGACCGTGCTGCGGTCGACGCGGCAAGGAAATGGCGCTTCACCCCGCAGATCAAAAACGGCGTAGCCGTTGCCAGCCGGGTCCGTGTCCCGGTCGATTTCAACCTCAACTGACGCGGCGCCCAAGCTTCACCCAGCCGCTTCCGTTGAGATCCAGTTGCTGTACTCGTAGTCCCTTCTTCCACGACATCCATAGGTAAGCATCATGCTTCAGGAAACCACCACTGCCGCTGCTGGAGGCTCCAACGCCGAAGCATTCCAGCAAATGAGCTTCACCCACATGGTCCAGGCGTTCGACGCCGTCGCATGGATCGTGTTCGTCACGCTGGTCTTGTTCTCGGTCCTGTCGGTCTACTGGATCGTGGTCAACTTCATCAAGAACGTGCGCCTGCGCGCCAGTTCTGAGCGGGTCATGAGCACCTTCTGGGAAACCTCCAACGCGCAGGACGCGATCCGCTACATGGAAGAGCAGAAGCGCAGTGAGCCGTTCTCCAAGATCGCACTCGATGCCGCCCAGGCCGCGGCACACCACCAGCGCAACGAAGGTTCGCGCCTGGTCGAGTCGCTGAACCGCTCCGAGTTCGTCGATCGCGCCCTGCGCCAGGCCGTGACCCGCGAGTCGATGCGCCTTGAAAGCGGCATGACCCTGCTTGCCACCGTCGGTGCGACCGCGCCGTTCGTCGGCCTGCTCGGTACCGTCTGGGGCATCTACCACGCGCTGCTGCGCCTCGGCCAGAGCGGCGAGTCGTCGATCCAGGCGGTGGCTGGCCCGGTCGGTGAGGCCCTGATCATGACCGCGTTCGGTCTGTTCGTGGCGATCCCGGCGGTGCTGGCATACAACTTCTTCACCCGCACCAACCGCCTGACCAACAACAAGTTCGATACCTTCGCCCATGACCTGCACGACTTCTTCGCGACCGGTTCGCGCGTCGGCGAGCAGAAGCGCTAAGCGACCCGTCGTCACTCAAGGTTAGTTGGAGTTCGGATATGGCCTTCAGTACAGGCAACAGCGCGACCGGCCCGATGGCCGAGATCAACGTCACGCCGCTGGTCGACGTGATGCTGGTGCTGCTGATCATCTTCATGATCACGGCACCGTTGATGTCGCACAAAATCGAGGTCGCGTTGCCGGAAGTCGACATCGGTCGGTATGACGAGAAGGCTCCCGAGGTACCGCCGATCACCTTGGCGATCACCCAGGACGGCAAGGTGTACTGGAACGACGAGCCGGTTACCGTGCAACTGCTCGAAAGCCGCCTGTCGGTCGAAGCGCAGAAGACGCCACAGCCGCAGATCAATGTTCGCGGCGACAAGACGACCAAGTACCGGTCCATCCGGGACGTGGTGGAACTCGCGCAACGCCAAGGCATGCGCAAGGTCGGCTTCGTCGCGATCAAGGATCGCTCCAACTAACCCCGGAGACAGAACATGGCTTTCAGTTCCAACTCCAGCGGCGGCGCGATGGCCGACATCAACGTCACGCCGCTGGTCGACGTGATGCTGGTGCTGCTGATCATCTTCATGGTGACTGCGCCGATCGCCTCGTATCCGATCGAGGTCAACCTGCCGCAGCGCACCACCGCGCCGCCGCCGCTGACCGAGCCACCACCGCCGATCAGCCTGCGGATCGACGCGTCGGGTCAGGTCTACTGGAACAACTCGCCGTACCCGCTGTCCACGATCGCGAACATGATGCGCGAGACCGTCCAGCGCGACCCGACCAACCAGCCGCAGCTCGAAATCGACACCAACCCGGACGCCGATTACGGCATCCTGGCGCAGGTGCTGGCGCACGCCAAGAACGCGGACATGAACAAGATCGGATTCGTCCAGAACTGATCGAAGCATCGATAGCAGTTGCCTACTGTCGTATTGGAAACGCCGCCCCAGGGCGGCGTTTTTTTGTCCCGGCGATGGAGTGCGAGCGCGCGCTCAGCGGCCCGGGTCGGCCCCGAGAATCGTCAGGTAGCCGCGGACCGTCGCGGCCAGGCCGCCGTAGAGCGCTTCGCCAATCAGGGCGTGGCCGATCGAGACCTCGAGCACCTCGGGCACCGCCCTCAGGAACGCCCCCAGGTTGGCCTGGTTGAGATCGTGGCCGGCGTTGACGCCGAGTCCCGCGGCACCGGCCAGCCGGGCGATCGCGGCGAAACGCCGCAGCATCGGCTCCGCGCTACTGTCCACCCAGGCGTCGGCGAAAGGTCCGGTGTACAGCTCGATCCGGTCGGCGCCGGTGGCTGCGGCGTGCTCGATGCCGGCCGCGCCCGGTTCGATGTCGGCGTTGGCGAACAGGCTGACCCGGCAGCCGAGGTCGTGCAGCTGTCCGACCAGTGGTCGCAGCCGCGCGCCGTCGCGGGCGAAGTCGAAGCCGTGGTCGGACGTCAGCTGGCCGTCGTCGTCGGGCACCAATGTGGCTTGGGCCGGTCGGACCTGCTCGCACAACGCGAGGAAGCCCGGGTAGCCCGGCCGTGGCGGCGCGAACGGGTTGCCTTCGAGGTTGAACTCGACGGCGTGGGCGCGGGTCAGCGCGGCCAGTGCGTGGACGTCGTCTTCGCGGATGTGGCGGGCGTCGGGCCGCGGGTGCACCGTGATGCCGTGGGCACCGGCGTCCAGGCAGGCACGGGCGGCGCGGACCACGTCGGGTTCGTTGCCGCCGCGCGAGTTGCGCAGCACCGCGATTTTGTTGACGTTGACGCTGAGGACGGTCATCGCGGCAGCCAGCGGTCGGCCGTGCTCATCCGGCCCGATCGAACGGATCGACCGATGCGCGCGCCTCGGCCTGCTCGCGCAGGCGGCGCAGTTCGTCGGGGTCGAGCATCAGGCCGGCATCGCGGCTGCGGCTGTCGATGCGCCGGGCCAGCAGTTGCATGACTCCGGTGACGACCAGGACCAGCGCGACCAGCAGGCAGGCGAGCAGCAATGCCATCGAGGTGGTCTTGAAGGCGACCAGCAGGGCGGCCACGGCAAACAGGAACATCAACCAGGGCATCGGCAAGCTCCGCAAGGCAGGCCCGACAAGTGTAGCGGCGAGCGCGGTCCGGCCGGAAGCCATCCGCGCTAGAGCAACGGCGACACCAGTCGCGCCAGCGCCTCCGGCACCCGGGTCCGCCACAATGGCCGGTCGCGATCATCGCGAACGCGAATGGCGCGCCCGCATTCGTGCTCGATCAGCCCGGACAGGCCATCGGCCAGCGCGGGATCGCAGAACAGTACCGACACCTCGAAGTTGAGCCGGAAGCTGCGGTTGTCGAAATTGGCGCTGCCGATGATCGCCAACGCGTCGTCGCACAACAGCGCCTTGGTGTGCAGCAGTCGCGGACCGTACTCGTAGATCCGCACGCCGGCGGCGAGCAGGTCGTCGAAATACGAGCGCGCGGCATAGGTCACCAGCCGGCTGTCGCTGAGCTTCGGCACCAGCAGGCGCACGTCGACCCCGCCCAGCGCGGCCGAGGTCAGCGCCATCATCGCCGCCTCGCCGGGCACGAAGTACGGCGTGACCAGCCAGACCCGGCGCTGGGCGGCGTGGATCGCGCCGACGTGCAGGCGGTGGATCGCCTCCCACGACGAGTCCGGTCCCGACACCAGCACCTGCGCCGCGACCGCGCCCGGTTGCGGTGGCACGTCCGGCAGCCGCAGCGGCGCCTCGCCGGTGGCGTACGCCCAGTCCTCGACGAACACCAATTGCAGCGAGCGCACGACGTCGCCCTCCAGTCGGAGGTGCAGGTCGCGGTAGGCATCGTCGCGCAGGCGCTCGTCCTGCGCGTCGGTGATGTTGATGCCGCCGGTGAACGCGACGCGGCCGTCGATCACCACGATCTTGCGATGGGTGCGCAGGTTGAGCCAAGGCCGCTTCCAGAACCAGCGCAGGCGCATCGGATGGAACCACGCGACTTCGCCGCCGGCGTCCAGCAACGGTTGCAGGAACCGCCGCGAGACCTTGCCCGAGCCGACCGCGTCGAGCAGCAGTCGCACCTCGACCCCGGCCCGCGCGCGTGCGATCAGCGCGTCGCGCAATGCCGCGCCGGTGCGGTCCGGCTCGTAGATGTAGTACTCCAGGTGCACGTGTTCGCGTGCCTGCGCCACCGCGGCAAGCAGCGCCTCGAACGTGGCCGCGCCGTCGATCAGCAGCTGTGCACTGGTCGCGGTGGTCGGCGGCAACCCGGTGGTGGCCTGGGCCACCCGCGCCAGTTCGATCGCCTCGGCGCTCGGCGCCAGCCCCGCCGGCGGCGCGGGCAGCGACGCGCGTGCGCGCACCCGGCGCAGGCGCTGTCGCTTGATCCGCTGCGGACCGAAGAAGTAATAGATCAGGAAGCCCAGATAGGGCAGGGCAGCGAGGCTGATCAGCCAGCTCAGGGTCGCGGCGGGCGCACGCTTCTGCAACGTGATCCATAAGCCCAGCCACAGCACGTAGGCCAGCCATCCGAGCGTCAGGTACAGGCCGAGATGCTCGACCGAGACCAACTGGTGCCACAGGTCGATCAGGAGGTCGGGCATGCGGGAACGGTCTCTGAACGATTCAGGGGCGGTCGCTTGCGGTGCGACGGCGCCAGCCTAGGCTAAGCGCATGGAAGACGCCCGCAAAGCCCAGACGCCAATCAAGGGCCGCGGCGCCGCGTCCCGGGTGACCGGCCGCTATGCGACGACCGAGGCGATCGGCATCGACGACGGCTGGGACTCGGTGTACGCCGACCTCGCCGACACGCCGCGGCCAGCCACCGTGGTCACCGAGGAACGCGCGCGCAGCGTGGTCAGCCGCAACGATTCGCCCGACGTCGGGTTCAGCCAGTCCGTCAACCCGTACCGCGGCTGCGAGCATGGCTGCGTGTACTGCTTCGCGCGTCCGTCGCATGCCTACCTGGATCTGTCGCCGGGGCTGGATTTCGAGACCCGGCTGTTCGCCAAGACCAACGCCGCCGAACGCCTGCGGGTCGAACTGGCGAAGCGCAATTACGTCCCCCAGCCGATCGCACTGGGGATAAACACCGACGCCTACCAGCCGATCGAACGACGCTACCGGATCACCCGCGAGGTGCTGGAGCTGCTGGCCGAATGTCGCCACCCGGTCAGCTTCGTCACCAAGGGCGCGATGATCGAGCGCGACGTCGACCTGCTTGCGGCGATGGCGCGCGAGCGGCTGGTCAGTGTGTATTTTTCGATCACCACGCTCGACAACAAGCTGGCGTCGCGGATGGAACCGCGCGCCTCGGCGCCGCACGCGAAGCTGCGCGCGATGCGGGCACTGGCCGATGCCGGGGTGCCGGTCGGGGTGATGGTCGCGCCGGTGGTGCCGATGGTCACCGACCACGAGCTCGAACACATCCTGCAGGCCGCGCACGAACACGGCGCGCGCGCCGCCGGTTACGTACTGCTGCGACTGCCGCATGAACTCAAGCAGGTCTGGCGCGAATGGCTGCAGCTGCACTATCCCGAGCGCGCCGCGCATGTGATGAGCCTGCTGCAGCAAATGCGTGGCGGCAAGGACTACGACCCCGCGTTCGGGCGCCGCATGCGCGGGCAGGGACCGTTCGCGGACCTGATCGCGCAACGGTTCGCCAAGGCCTACAAGCGGCTCGGATTCGGGCGGCTGCCGGCGCTGGACAGTTCGAAGTTCGTGGCGCCGCGTGTGCCGACGCCGCAGGGCGAGCTGTTCTAGCAGCGATTCCATTGTAGGAGCGACGTAAGTCGCGACCCGCGGAACGTTGGAGGCGATGTACAGGTCGCGACTTACGTCGCTCCTACATCGGCTGGAAGGCCGTGGAAATGTCAGCCGAAGGTCGGCAATAGCGGCCCGCCCAGCCACAGCCAGCGCGTCATCCACGCGCATACGAACGCGATCAGCGCGGTCAATGGCACCCCGATGCGGACGAAGTCGCCGAAGCGATACTGCCCCGGCCCGAGGATCAGCAGGTTGCCGTGGTGGCCGATCGGGGTCAGGAACGCGACCACCGCACCCAGCGCGGTGACCACCACGAACGGCGTCGGCGCCAGCCCCAGCGACTGTGCCAGCTCGACCGCGATCGGCCCGAGCAGCACCGTGGTCGCCGAGTCCGACAGGATCTGGGTCAGCAGCGCGGCCATCGTGAACAACACCAGCAACACCGCCAGCACCGGCCACCCCGCGACCACCTCGCGCAGGCCCGAAGCCAGCAGCTGCGCGGTGCCGGTCTGCTCCATCGCGATGCCAAGCGGGATCACCCCGGCGATCATCACGAACACCCGCACGTCGATCTCGCGGTAGGCCTGGCCGATGTCGACGCAGCGGGTCGCGACGATCGCGACCGCCCCCAGCAGGAACGCCAGCGGCACCGGCAGCCACTCGCTCACCGCGGCGATGATCGTCACGCCGAGGATCGCCAGCGCCAACGGCGCGCGCACGCGGCGCTTGGCCTCGCCGGAGAACGGCACCAGCATCAGGAAGCCGTGGTGGGTGGCCAGTTCGGCAAACCGCGTCGGTTGTCCCCACAGCACCAGCAGGTCGCCTTCGCGCAGGCGCGCGTCGGCCAGTCGCGGGGTCATGTCGGCGCCGCGCCGCCACAGTCCGGCGATCACCGCCTTGAACTGGCGCGAGAACTCCAGCTCGCGGATGCTGCGGCCGATGAACTCCGAGCCCGGCGCGACCACCGCCTGCACCAGCTGGGCGTCGTCGTCCTCGTCGTCGGCGTCGTGGCTGGTGGTGCCGCCGAACCGCGCGATCGGATACAGGTCCAGGCCGCTGTCGTCATGCAGCGATGCGAGTGCGTCGGCCGACGCCTCCACCAGCAGCACGTCGCCGCTGATCAGCGGGCTGCTGGCGCCCAGGTCGGGGCGCATCCGGCCCTCGCGCAACCAGCCGATCATCCGGAACCGGTCGCCCAGCGCCTTCTGCAGTTCGGCCAGCGGCCGGGTGCTCCAGCGCGAACCTTCGACCACCAGCAGTTCGGTACGGTAACGGTCCAGCCGCAGGTACTCGTCGTCGCCGGACTTGCCGCTGCGCTTGGGCAGGATCCAGCGCGTCAGCAACATGTAGACGATGCCGATGAACACCAGGGCGATGCCGATCGGGGTGATCGAGAAGATCCCCAGGCCTTCGGCGCCGGTGCGCTCCAGAAGGTTGTCGGCGAGCAGGAATGCCGGCGCGCTGACCAGGGTCAGGCAGGTGCCGAGCGACGCTGCCAGTGACATCGGCATCAGCAGGCGCGAAGTCGACAAGCCGTTCGCCTTGGCGAAGCGGGTCAGGATCGGCAGCATCATCGCCGTCACCATCACGTGGTGGGTGAACGATGCCATCGCCGCGACCGCCGGCATCGTCACCGCGATCGCGCGTGCCTCGCTCTTGCCCGACGCCCGCCCGATCCACTGGCCGATGTGCTCGGTGATGCCGGTCGCCGCCAGTCCGCCGGAGATCACGAACACCGCCGCGACAATGATCGCCGGCTCGCTGGCGAAGCCGCTCAGCGCCTGCTCCGGGTCGAGCACGCCGGCAATGACCATCGCCAGCAGGACCACCATCGCGGACACGTCGATCCGCAGCCGCTCGCTGATGAACAGATACAACGCGCCGGCCAGGATCAACAGGAACAGGATCTGGTCGAACGTGATCTGTTGAAGCACGTAGGGGAGGTCCATGCCGGCATTGTGCGTTAGAACCGGGACGCAACCTATCATGACGGCGATGGCGCCCCGGCCAGCGAGCGTCCGTCCGGCCATGCATGCACCCGTCCGTCACCGCTGCTGCCGCTAGAATCGGGCCGTAACGCGCGAGGTCGTCTATGTCCAAACCGCAAGCCGTACAACCGGGAGACCACAGCCTGCGGCTGGCCATGGCCGCTTCCGGGATCGGCATGGCGATCGTCGACCTCGACCGCCGCTGGCTCGAGGTCAACCCGGTGTTCGAACGCATGTTCGGCTATGCGCCCGGCGAAATGCTGGGACGCGAGGCGGCCGAGTTCACCCACCCCGAAGACCTCGAACGCTCCAGCGCCGCGCTCGACGAACTGCTCGCCGGCCGGATCGAGTTCATCGACGCACCCAAGCGCTACCTGCACCGCGATGGCAAGACCGTATGGGTGCACGCCAACGTCGCGGTGATGCGCAACGACGCCGGCGCGCCGCAATACCTGCTGGTGCAACTGCGCGACATCGGCGCCGAGCGCGATGCCGAGCGGCTGCGCACTGCCGAGGCCGACGCGCGCAGGGAGGCACTGGACGCCTCCACCCGGCAACTGCAGTTGTTTGCCGACGCCGTCGCCCACGACCTGCGCGCGCCGCTGCGGTCGATCGAGAGCTTCTCGGCACTACTGGCCAGCCGCGCCGGCGACCAGCTCGACGCCACCGCCCGTGACCACCTCGACCGGGTCCGAAAGGCCGCAGCGCGGATGAGCGGCCTGCTCTTGGCGCTGGGCGACCTGTCGCACGCGACCCGGGTCGAGCTCAAGCCCGGGCCGGTCGATGTGAGCCTGCTGGTCGACTGGGTGCTGGCCGAACTGCAGGACGCCGAGCCCGACCGCGTGATCGAGGCGACGGTGCAGCCCGGTCTGGCCGCGCACGGCGACGAACATCTGCTCAAAATGCTGCTGACGCAACTGCTCGGCAACGCCTGGACGTTCACCCGCGAGCGCGCCGCGGCCCGGATCGAGGTCGGCGGCCGTCGCGACGGCGAGCGCCTGCACCTGCACGTGCGCGACAACGGCAGCGGATTCGACATGCGATATGCTCACAAGCTGTTCCAGCCGTTCCAGCGCCTGCACGGGCCGGACCAGGGCGGCGGCCACGGACTCGGCCTGGCGATCGCCCAGCGCATCGCCGAACGCCACCACGGCCGGTTGCGCGCCGAATCCGAAGCCGGCGTCGGCAGCACCTTCCATCTCGACCTTCCCGCCACCGACCGCCTGTCTCCAGCCGCCGATTCCGGACCACGCCGATGATGCACAAGGAAATCCTGCTGGTCGAAGACAACCCCGACGACGTCGAGCTGACCCGGCTGGCGTTCGACGAGGCCAAGATCGCCAACCGCCTGGTGGTGGTCGGCGACGGCGCCGAGGCGCTGGACTACCTGTTCGGCCAGGGCAAGCATGCCGGGCGCGATCCGGACGACCTGCCCTCGATCGTGCTGCTCGACCTCAACCTGCCGAAGGTCGACGGCCGTGAGGTGTTGCAGGCGGTACGCGCCAACGAGGCGACCAAGACCCTGCCGGTGGTGGTGCTGACCACCAGCACCGAGCCGTTCGACGTCGAGGCCAGTTACGCGCTCGGGGTCAACAGCTACATCCAGAAGCCGGTCGACTTCGAGCAGTTCGTGTGGGCGGTCAAGCAGGTCGGGCTGTACTGGCTGGTGTTGAACCACCCGCGCACCGCCTGACCGCGCCTCCCTCGCGCCGACGCATCAACTCGCGCCGAACAAGGTTTCCGCGCGCTGGAACAGCACCCAGCTGGTCGCGATGAACTTGTCGCCGCCGTGCGGGCGGTTGCCGCGATGGGTATGGGTGAACGCCGCCGGGGCGATCAGCAGCGAGCCGGTCTTCGGGGTGATCGTGCGGCGCTGGTACAGGAACTCGGTCTCGCCCTGTTCGAAATCGTCGTTGAGGTAAATCGTCCACAGCAGGTGGCGATGCAGCGTCTCCGCGCGCGGGTCGCGCGGGTACAGCTCGCAGTGCCAGTAGGGGTAGCCTCCACGGCCGCCGGTGTAACGCTGCAGGTTGATCGAGGCCGGCCGCAGCACGGTCCTCACCACCGGTGCCAACGCCGCGTCGTCCATCGCCTGCAAACGTTCGGCGGTGAGCCGGTGGCGCGCGCCACCCTCGCCGGCGACCTCCAGCATCAACGGCGCGATCAGCGTATGCGGATAGCGCCGCAGGTAGGCCAGCACGCCGTTGAACACCGCGGTGTTGAGCGCGGCCTCGGCATCGCGCCAATCCGCGCGGCCGCTGATGGTGAGGTCGCGGCTGTCCTTGAGGTCGACGTGCACGCCGCCGCCGACGCGGCCGGGATGGCTGTCGCCGCTGCGCCCGAAACGCTCGATCAGCGCCGCGCATTGCGCGCGGTCGAGCGCGCCGTCGTATACCTCGATGAAGTCGTTGTCGGCGACGTTCGCGGCTGGGCTGGGCGGAACGGTCATCGAAGGATCTCGTCGTCGGTGTCCGCAGTGCGGCCGCGATCTCGGGTCGGCGACTACGCAACTTTGCGGGAAAGCGGACATCCTCGCACGGGCAAACCGGCTTGCAAGAATGCAACGTCGCCGGGACCGCGGTGCCGCCGAGACTCCGACAGCGTTCAGCCGCGCGGCCCTCGCACCGATCGCGCGCACTCGTTCAAGCAACGTGACGGTGTGCTTCGGGCGCGTTTCCATCGCGTCGACGTTTCGCGGCTGTAACGTTCCGTCGCCGCCGTCCCTGGCGCGCGGTCGTTGCGCGCTGAAAAGAACAATAAAAACAATCGCTTGCGAGGTTGGCACGGAATCGGCTTTGGCTTCGACTTGCCCCGCGCAGTTCGCGCCGGGCCGCATCTGGAGCCGGCATGTCATCCGTCCTCGTCCCGCGATCCACCATCGCCCGCATCGCCGCCGCCGTCGTGTTCTGCGCGTTGGCGCCGCAGGCCGCGGCGCAGGCGACAGCTGCCGCAGCCAATGCGGACGGCGCCGGGTCGGCCAAGGATCCGGGCATGGTCATCGCCCGCACGGTCAATCCGCGCATTGCCTACCGCGGGATTCCCACCGAGGAAAACCCGATCCATTCCGAAGCCACGCTGTTCCCGGCGCGGACGTTCCAGTCCGCCATTGATGGGGTCACCGGCCAACTGCTCGGCGACCATGCGCTAGGCGCGCGCGGCTCGGCCGGCGTCCATGCCGGTGCGGCCACGGAAGCGGCGATGCGGCGTGTCTTCGCCGGCGAGTCCAGCCCGCTTGGCCCGGGCCTGGGCGCACGTGCCGCGGGCATGGGCGCCAACGGCCTCGGCGGCGGCGCCGGGGCGGTCGGCGGGGCGGCCATGGGCGGCGGCGCCATCGGCCGTGCGGTCGGTGGAGGCGCCGCGGCCGGCGGCCTGTTCGGCGCGTTGCCGGCAATCATGCCGACCCAGCAAGGGGGTGGCCCGTGACCGCAATGTCGCTGCGCCTGCTGCTGCTCGCGCCACTCGCGCTGTCGGCGCCCGCGATCGCGCAGCAGGGTCCCGTGCCGTCGTCGCTCACGGAAGCCGCGCCGGCGGATGCCGCCTCGATCAGTGACGACGCCGGTCGCGACCTCGGCGGCCGTGCGGCCATCAACCTCGCCGCCGGCAGCGGCAACGCGCAAGCCAACCTCGCCGCGATTGCGCTGTCGGCCGGGGGCCTCGGCATGACCACGTTGCAGATCCAACAGGACCTGCCGATGTCGCCAGAGCAGGTGGCCGAACTGCGCCAGCGCGATGCCAGCGCGCGCATCGGCGGCCATGCCTTCGCGGGCAGCGCCGGCCTGCTGTCGATCAATCAAGTCGCCGGCAGCGGCAACGCCCAACTCAACGTGTTCGCGCTCGGCAATGCCGGCGCCGCCATCGCGACGAGCGGACCGACCGGACTCGACGACGCGGCCTTGGCCGCCGTCGCCGGCAGCAACCCCACGGAGGGGGCCGAGGCCCCGCGCGGACTGCGCCAGGTGGAGATCGCCGACGGCGCGTTCCACGGCAGCCAGGGCGTGGTCCAGGTCAACCAGACAGCGGGGGTCGGGAACGTCTCGGCCAACGCCATCGTGCTCCAGCTGCCGGGGGGCACACCGTAAGGCGCAACGCTGAAATCGCAAGCGCAAGAACCATCGGCAAGAACCATCGACGTACCAACCCGCAACACCCACACCAGGAGAGAAAGACCATGAAACTGCAAGCCACCCTGCTCGCCATTGCCCTCGGCAGCCTGTTCTCCGCTTCGGCGTTCGCCGCCGGCGACGACGCCGATCTCTACACCTCGTGGTACACCACCAACACCATCGACGTCGACGGCGATGTCTTCGTCGACGGCGACATCTGGGTCGACGGCGAGTCCGCCGCCGTGGTCGACCAGGACCAGCTCAGCCTGCTCAGCCTGATGCTGGGTGACGGCGACAACTTCGCCTCGGTCGAAGACAACGCGATGCGCGGTGCATTCGGCAACATCCAGGCCAACGTCGCCGCCGGTGCCGGCAACCTGCAGGCCAACGACGCCGCGCTGTCGGCGATCGACGCCGACAACGTGTTCGCCTCGGCGATGGTGTTCAACAGCCAGGCGACCGGTGCCAACATCGCCACCGACTTCCCGAGCGGTCCCGTCGGCGAACTGATCTACGACGCCCACGTCGGTGACGACGCGCTGCGCGATGCCTCCGGCAACATCGGCCTGAACGTCGCCGCCGGCGCCGGCAACGCGCAGACCAATGCGCTGGCCGCGTCGGTCAACAGCTCCGGTGCGATCGCCAAGGCGAGCGCCGACAGCGAGCAGCTCTCGGTGTTCAACGTCGTGCTCGCGCTTCGCGATATCGACAACACCGCGTCGATCGACGGCAACGCACTCGCCGACGCCATCGGCAACATCGGTGTCAACGTCGCTTCCGGTGCCGGCAATGCCCAGCACAACGGCACCGCGATCGCGGTCGGCGGCGGTCTCTGATCGTTGTCTCCGTTCCGGCCGCGGCATACGCCGCGGTCGGAACGGGCCTGACGGGGCTCTACATGAAGCTGCAACACAACGCGTTCCAGAGAATCAAGGCAGCCGGCATGCGCCCGCTGCTTGCCGGCGTCGCGGCGGTGGTCCTGTGGCCCATCGCCGGCGTCGCCGACGTGCAGGCGCAGAGCCGCCACGGCATCGGCGTGCTGACCGGCATCGCGCCGGCACAGAAGTCGGTTCGCAGCCTGCGCGACCTGCGCTTTCGCGAACTGGTGCAACAACACTACGACTTCAGCTGCGGCTCGGCCGCGCTCGCCAGCCTGCTGCAGTACGGCTACGGCATGGACGTGTCGGAGCAGGAGCTGATCAAGCAGATGATGGTCGGCGCGAACCCGGAGGAAGTCGTGCGCAACGGTTTCTCGATGCTCGACATGAAGCGCTACGTCGAAGCCGTCGGCATGCGTGCGCATGGCTACCGGATCGAACCCGATGCGCTGTACCGGCTGCAGATCCCGGTGATCGCGCTGCTCGACATCAAGGGTTACCGCCACTTCGTGCTGGTCAAGGGCGCCTCGGCCGGACGCGTGTACGTCGCCGATCCCGCGCTGGGCCATCGGGTGATGGTCGAGGACGACTTCATCGCCGGCTGGAACGGCATCGTCCTGGCGGTGGTCGCCGACATCCCGATCCGCTCCGATTCCTATCTGGTCAACAGCCACGAGTCGCCCGCACTGAAGCGACGCGTGGACGCGCTCGAGCACGCGACCACACCGCCGCGGGTGGTGGAGTTCGGGCTGGTGGTCACCGATCTGTTCTGAGCGGCGGGCTGGCCGTGCCAGACGCCCACATATGGATGCACCTGTTCCAAGCGAGGCCTCATGAATCGAAACACACTCCCCCGTGCCCTGTTCATGGCCCTCGTGGCAGTGGCGGCCGCTCCCCCGGCGGCCGCCCTGCCCCCTGTTCGCGTCGAAATCGTCGATGACGCCACCCTCGGCACGCTCAACGGCAAGTACTTCGGCGCCAACCTGTTGGTCGGCCTGCGCATCGACCTGGTGTCGTCACTCAGCACGGCCCAGGGCGGCACCGCCAATGCAACCGGCAGCCTGCAGATGATCCGCGTCGGGAACGGCTTCGACGTGCGCGTCGACAGCCGCAGCAGCGCTACCGAGGGCACCGCCGCGACGGGACTCCCGCACGGCAGCGCCGTCGGTGCGCAAGGCCTGCAGGTCGACGGCATCGGCCAGGTCAGCCAGATCGCCGGCGACGGCAACCGGATGACCAACCTGACGACCATCTCCTTCATGCCGGCCACGGCCGGTGGCGCCGGCCAGTTCAACGGCGCCACATCGAGCAGCGCCAGTGCCGGCGGCATGACCGCCCAGGTCACGTTCCTCGATCGCGGCCTGCAGTTGGCCCTGAGTGGTCCGGGCGCCGGGTTGACCCAGCAGCTGCACGCGTCCGGCGCGAATGGCCAGGTGCTGCAGAGCGGACAGATCGCCGGCAACGGCATGGTCGGGTTCAACCAGTTGCAGTTGCAGCTCATGACCAGCCCGATGTCGAACGGCGAGCTGCACCAGCTCGGCGTGCGCCAGGCGCTGGCCGGTCTCGACGGACTAGGACGTTGAACTGGGGACCCGCGCAGTGCACGGCCGTTTCCCGGCCGATGTTGCACCAAGGGATGCTTGCCACGGAGAGGCCGGGGACATGAAGACGACGAGGACGAAGGGGGCTCGAGGATGATGGGGACGCCAGGGACCACGCGCCTGACCGCAAACCTGCTTGGGCTCGCCATCGCGGCGGCGCTGACCGGCACTGCGCATGCCGCTGACCCGCTCGCCACCGGCAGCATGCAGGACGACGGCGAGGCCAGCTTGCGCGAGCAACTGCAGCAGTTCGGCGAGACGCTCGCCGCGCAGCAACGCGAAATCCAGCGCCTGCGCGACGAGGTCGAGCGGCTCGAGATGGCCCAGCGTGGCCGCGGCCTCGGCCCGGCGCCGCAAGAGCAGTCGCCGCAGGAGCTATCGCCGCAAGAACCCCCGCCGACGCAACTGGCGCAGCAAGCCCCGCAAGCCCCGCAACCCATTCCGCCCCCGGCACCGGCGGACGAACCGATGCAGATCGGCGAGGCGCGGCGCGAGGCGGAAGCCGCGCAGCGCGAACAGGAGAAGGCACTGGTTGTCCGCGAGCATGCGCCGCTGTTCGAGCGCAAGTTCACCTTCGACGCCGGCATGAACTACAGCTACTACGACCGGCGCCAGCTCGCATTGAGCGGCTTCCTCGCTCTCGACGCGATCTTCCTCGGCAACCTCAACCTCGACCAGTCCAAGGTCACCGTCGCCACCCTTGACGTCACCGGTCGCTACGGCCTCACCGACCGGATCAGCCTGGAAGCCAGCATCCCGTACGTCTGGCGTGACAGCCGCTTCGTCAGCGCTGGCGTCGGTGGCGCGTCCACCGCGGTCAGCGAGGTCCAGCTGAGCTCCAGCGGCATCGGCGACGCCAGTGTCGCGGCGTACTACCAGCTGGTGAAGGAGTCGGCGCGCTGGCCCGACCTCGTCGCCAGCCTGCGCGTACGCGCGCCGACCGGGCGCGATCCGTTCGGCCTCAAGCTCATCCAGGCCGACGAGACCAACGACAACCTCAACGTGCCCGAGGCGCTGCCGACCGGCACCGGCCTGTGGAGCGCGACCGCCAACGTCTCGGCGTTGCGCACCTACGACCCGGTGATCCTGTTCGCCAATGTCGGCTACACCATGTACCGACCGGAGGATTTCGACGACATCTCCCCGGTGCTCGACCAGGTCTCGCCGGCCGAGGTGTCGCTGGGGAACTCGATCCAGCTCAGCGCCGGCCTGGCGATCGCGCTCAACGACCGTTCCGCGGTCAGTTTCAGCGTCGCCAGCGCGTTCTCCGCCGCCACCCATACCACCGCACCGGGGCAGGCGGAAATGCGCGTGCCCGGCAGTTCCAGCAACAGCACCGCGCTCAACATTGGTGCGACCTACGCGCTGCCGTCGGGTTGGACCATGAGTGGCCAGCTGGCCGCCGGCCTGACCCCCGACGCACCGAACTTCGTGATGGGCATCCGCGCGTCGAAGTCGTTCTGACCGCCGGCGCCGCGGGCCCCGGCGTCAGGCGATGCTGACGGACTTGTCGTCGGACCCGGCGTCGCCTTGGCGCAAGCCGTGCCGGCCCATCAGCCGATACAGCGTGACCCGCGACACCGCGAGTTCGCGGGCGGTATCGATCAGGCGGCCACGGTTGCGTTGCAGTGCGCGCTCGATCGCCTCGCGGGTCGCTGCATCGCGGCTGTCTTCCAGGGTCGGTGGCGGCCGCGAGGCGCTGCCCTCGATGTGGAGGTCGGCGGCGGTGATCAGCCGGCCTTCGGCCATCACCACGGCCTGGCGCACGCGGTTGATCAGCTCGCGCACGTTGCCGGGCCAGTCATGGTTGTGCAACGCGTGGCGGGCACACGGCGCGAAACCCTTGAACACGTGCTGGCCTTCCTGCGAGTAGCGCTTGAGCGCATGTTCGGCCAGCCGGTCGATGTCGCTGCCGCGGTCGCGCAGCGGCGGCTGCTGCAGCCGCAGCACGCACAGGCGATGGTAGAGGTCGGCGCGGAAACGGCCTTCGGCCACCGCCTCTTCCAGCGCGTGGTGGGTGGCCGAGATGATCCGCACATCGACCCGGATCTGCTCGTGGCCGCCGAGGCGCTCGAAACTGCCCTGCTGCAGGAACCGCAGCAGCGAGGCCTGGCTCTCCAGCGGCAGGTCGCCGATCTCGTCGAGGAACAGGGTGCCGCCATCGGCCATCTCGAAGCGGCCGAGCTTGCGGTGCTGGGCGCCGGTAAACGCGCCGCGCTCGTAGCCGAACAGTTCCGACTGCACCAGGTTGTGCGGGATCGCGCCGCAGTTGATCGCGACGAACGGATGGGCATGCCGGCGCGAATGCCGGTGCACCGCCATCGCTGCGAGTTCCTTGCCGGTGCCGGTCTCGCCGGCGATGAATACCGGCGCCTCGGTCAGGGCGGCCTTGCGCAGGGTGCGGCTGAGCGCGCGCATCGCCGGGCTGTCGCCGATGATGCCGTCGGTGCCGTTCTCGACCGGGGCGGGCCCGCTGCGTTCGCAGGCCAGCGCGGCCATGCCGTGGGCGTGGCCGATCACGGTGTTGAGCACGGCTTCGGGGCAGGGCAGGGTGACGTAGTCGTAGCAGTAGTCGCGGATCAGCCGGCGCACCGGTTCTTCGCGCAGATGGCGTGCATCGACGCCCGCGACCCAGCCGACATTGTTGGCCGACAGCGCATCGCCGAACTCGGCCAGATCCTGCTCGCTGAATCCCTCGCGCAGGTCGAGCAGCGCGGCATGCGGGTGCCCGCTGTCGCGCTGCAGCAGCCGCAGCACGCTGCGTGCATCGGGCGCGCGTAGCAGCTCCCAGCCGAGCTGCTGCAGGCCGCCCAGCGACAGCACCCGACCGGCGCCGCCGCGGGTGACGTAAATCAGCTTGCGTTCGCCGGTCCCCCCGGCTAGCTCTGCACGTGATCCGTCGTGCGCCATCCGATACTCCTTGCCCCCGTCGCGCAACAGCCGCGTCGACTCCTCCGGGCAAGTGATATCAACGGCAGTGGCGGCCGTTAGCGGTCAGGGCGATGCTGTCCCGTTCAGGCTGGCCGGCCGCTCGCCCACCCGGCGGCCGGGCGAGCGGGCACTGGTCAGGCGCTGACGCTGCCGTGTTCGCGGTGGTAGCGCGCCGCGACCTCGACCTCGCCGGCGGATCCCAGGAACACCGGAATGCGCTGGTGCAGGCCCTCCGGCTGCACTTCCAGCATGCGCCCGCGACCGGTGCTGGCGGCGCCGCCGGCCTGCTCGACCAGGAACGCCATCGGGTTGGCTTCGTACATCAACCGCAGGCGGCCGCCCTTGGCCGCGCACTTGGCGTCCAGCGGGTAGCTGAAGATGCCGCCGCGGGTCAGGATGCGATGCACGTCGGCGACCATGCTGGCGACCCAGCGCATGTTGAAGTCCTTGCCGCGCGGGCCGGTGCTGCCGGCCAGCAGGTCGGCGACGTAGGCCTGCATCGGCGGCTGCCAGTGGCGTTGGTTGGACATGTTGACCGCGAACTCCTTCGTCTCCTCGGGGATCCGCATGCCGCGGGTGGTCAGCATGAAGCCGCCGACCTCGCGGTCGAGGGTGAAGGCGTGGGTGCCGTGGCCGACGGTCAGCACCAACGTGGTGTTCGGGCCGTAGGTGCAGTAGCCGGCGGCGACCTGCGCGGTGCCGGGCTGCAGGAAATGCTCGTCGCCCGGGGTGGTCACGCCGTCGGGGCAGCGCAACACCGAGAAGATCGTGCCGACCGAGATGTTGACGTCGATGTTGGAGCTGCCGTCGAGCGGATCGAACAGCAGCAGGTAGTTGCCGCTCGGCGAGCCGTCGGGGGAGATGTCCGTGATCGGCATGCTGTGGTCCATCTCTTCCGACGCCAGGCCGGCGAGGTGGCCGCCCCAGGCGTTGGCCTCCAGCAGCACGTCGTTGGCGATCACGTCGAGCTTCTTCTGCGCCTCGCCCTGGATGTTGATGCTGCCGACGCCGGGGCTGCCGGCATCGCCGAGCACGCCACCGAGCGCGCCCTTGCCGACCTCGATCGAGATCCGCTTGCAGGCGCGCGCCACCACTTCGATCAGCAGGCGCAGGTCCGGGCCGAGGTGGCCGGCGCGCTGCTCCTCGATCAGGAAGCGGGTCAGCGAAATGGGATTCGACGAAAGCGGGGCCGGGGAGAGCGGGCCGGGTGAAGCGGAAACAGCGGACGCGGCAACGTTGGTCATGGTCACGGACGGGGCATGGCGGGAGGCCGGCATTGTAGCGCCGGCCACCCTCGCACCGAGGCGATCAGGCGGCGTTGCGCATGCGCTGCGAGCGTCGGATCACCGCCGCCAGGTTCTCGCGGGCCATCGCCAGCATCAGCAGCGGCGCGGCCGGGTCGGCGGCGCTCATGACCCGCTTGGCGGCGTCGATGGTGTCCATCGTCACCGCCGCGCCGTCGGCATCGAGCATCGCCCGCAGGCTGCGGGCGTGGGCGTCGAGGCGGCGCTCGAACACCGGGTCGGAACCCTGGCCGGCCCGACGCATCGCGATTGCCATGGTGGCGTCACAGCGCTCCAGTTCGGCGCGCAGCTCATCGGCAGAGAAGTCGTTCATGCAGTCCAGCTTGGTTCGTGTCGGTCGCAGCAGCCGAGACCGGAGCGCCATGATCGCCCGGCGCGGGTGAAGGCCGGGTCTCGGCGGCGGCGCAGGATAGCCGCTATCGCGGTCGACGGTGTGACGGGCGTTCAGACGTCGCCGTCGTTCAGCCAACCCTCGCCGCTGCCGCGGTGGTAGACCTTGTCGTCGTCGCGGACGTCGCCGGCGGGGATCGAGTCGAGCTGCGCGAGCTTGTCGTAGATCGGCGCGAAGTCCGGGCCGGTCGCTTCCATCAGCTGCTCGAAGCTGTCGATCACGAAGTAGGTCTTCTGGTAGGTGTCGATCCGGTAGCGGGTGCGCATGATCCGCTGCAGGTCGAAACCGATCCGGTTCGGCGCGTCCGATTCGAGGCAATGGATCGACTCGCCCTTGGAACTGACGATGCCGCTGCCGTAGATCCGCAGCCCGTCCTTCTGCCGGATCAGGCCGAATTCCACCGTGTACCAGTACAACCGGGTCAGGTTGACCAGCGCGTCCTCGCCAATGCCGTGCGCCTTGACCCCGCCGCGGCCGTAGGCCTCCATGTAGTCGGCGAACACCGGGTTCATCAGCAGCGGCACGTGGCCGAACAGGTCGTGGAACAGGTCCGGCTCCGACAGGTAATCCATTTGCTCGGGCGTGCGGATCCACCAGGTCACCGGGAAACGGCGGTTGGCGAGGTGGTCGAAGAAGGTCAGCTCCGGCAACAGGCCTTCGACCCCGATCAGCTCCCAGCCGGTGGCCTCGCGCAGGATCAGGTTGAGATCGGCGAATTTCGGGATCCGGTCGGCGGTCATCTCCATGGCGGAGAGTGCGGCCATGAACTCGTCGCTGGCGCGGCCGGGCAGCACCTGCTTCTGGCGTTCGAACAGCTGCGCCCAGACCCGGTGGTCGGTTTCGCTGTAGTCGTCCCACGGCTGGTCGACCACGGCGGTGGTGTAGACCGGGACGTACCCCTTGTCGGTCAGCTGCGATTCGACGCGCTTGGGCGATTCCATGGCGTGGGTCTCCAGTATGGTGCCTTTGAAGCACCACTTTACCGGGAGGTGCCCGCAATCGTGTTGCGTCGTTGCTTGATATCCGGCAAGCGGCGCACGATTATTGCGTCAAACCCACGATAGGCGCCTTTCGATGCCAGCCGTCACCCTTGACCGCACCGACCTGCTGCTGTTGGCCGAACTGCAACGCGCCGGTCGCCAGACCAATGCCGAGCTTGCGGAACGGGTCAACCTGTCGCCGTCGGCCTGCCTGCGTCGGGTCCAGAGGCTGGAGCGCGACGGGGTGATCGCCGGTTACCGCGCCGAGGTCGACCCCGATCGGCTCGGCCTCGGCCTGCAGGCGTTCGTCCGGGTCCAGCTGGGTCGCCACGACAGCGCCGCGGTGGAGGCGTTCAGCGGCTTCGTCAACCAGTGGGACGAGGTCGTCGCGTGCCACGCCCTGACCGGCGACATGGATTACCTGTTGCAGGTCGCGGTGCGCGACCTCGAGCACTTCTCGCATTTCCTGCTCGACCGCCTGCTCAACCAGGCGGGGGTCGACGACGTCAATTCCAGTTTCGTCCTGCGCACGGTCAAGGCGTTCCGCGGGATGCCGCTGCCGGGGTCGACGCCCTGACCTGTGCCTGTCGCAGTCGCACGCTTTAGTGTTTCATCATCTGCTCGCGTGACTGTTTCGCACGGGCGGCGTCGATTGCGGTTTCCACCTGCTTTTCCTCCTCCGGCGGCGGCAATACCGCGTCCAGGCCGAGCGACTGGATCCACAACTCCCGGCACCAGCCCTTGGTGTGGAACAGGTGGTGGTCCTCGTCCTGCTCGACCGCGTCGTATGCGGCCTTGAGCGCCTTGGTCTCTTCGCCCTTGCCGTGCTTGGCGACGTGTCCCATCAGCTCCCAGTTGGAGTGATCCTTGGTTTCGGCCAGCACCACGCACTCGCAGGCGACCAGTTCGGCCGCGGCTGGGTCGCCAGCGGCCAGCGCCATCTCCATCGCCTTGACCAGCGACTTGCCCAGATGGCCGACGACCTCACGGCCCGGCGTCATCGTGGCGGGATCCAGCCCAAGGGTTTCGCACAGCCGGGTCACGACGTCGACGTGGGTCCGGGTCTGCTCGAGATATTCGGTCCATTCTTTCTGCAGGTCCTCGTTGACCGCGCAACGCAGGGCGGCCTCATACACCTTCGCGCCGCCAAGCTCGGTTTCCAGCGCCTGGTATACAAGTTCGTGCAACTGGGCTTGGTCGAAAGCGGACTTTTTCATTGGCGGATCTCCGGGTCGGGATATCCAGCCTGTGCTGCCGGGCCAGTGGCCCGGGTGAAAAAACCATTGGGATGGCGTGACAATCGGCGGGCCGGTGCGGCCGAAGTACTCATTCAGACGCCGGTTTGCCGGGCTTGTCACTCTGAGGCGCGGCGTGCCGATCAGGGTCGAGCACGTATTCCAGCAAATCGTTGGCGTCGGGGTTGCGGTCGTTGAGGAACACGCTGACGTCGCCAGTGACCTCCAGGATCGCCGCGTCGACCTGCGACAACGACGAGGCGCCCTTCATTCGCAGTTCGGCGTACAACTCGCGGCGGGTGGTGCGCTCCTTGCGCAACGCCTCGAAATCGACCTCACCGTTGCGCACCAGCACCCGCGGCCGGGATTCCAGGTAGTCGCGCATCGGCTGCCAATGCTCCGACATCCACTCCAGGGTGACCGTCGCCACGGTCGCGCCAATCAGGATCAATGCGGCATAGGTCAGCGGAACGTCCGGGTACAGCATCGCATCGCCGGCGGCGGAACCCAGCGCAATCAGCAACACGTTCTGCATCGGGCTGAGGTCGCGCTGGCCGCGCTTGCCCATCAGCCGCACCACCAGCATCAGCAGCAGGAAGATCATCAGCACCCGGAAGACGATTTCCAGCAGGAACCACGGCGGCGGCGGGCCGAGCAGGATCCGATACCAGTCGAACACGTTTACATCGGCTTCCATGGTGGTTCCTGTGTAGCGTCCGCCGATCCAGCGAGTCGGCTCCGGGACTAGGACGCGCGACAACAAGTCGAGCGCGCGCGCCCGGCTCAGGCTGCGCGCGCGGGTGTGTCGCCGGCGTCAATGCTTGCGGTGCGCCGCGAGCCGCTAGCGACTGCCGTCGGTGACGGTCGCGCCGTCGCACTCGAACTCGTCGTCGAACCAGCCCTGGGCTTCCTTGCAGCGGGCGATGGCCCGTGCCTTTGCCGCGGCCGCCGCGCGCGTCTTGGCGACGACCGCATCGACGCGGGCCTGCTTCATCCGCGCCAGCTGCGCGCGGATCTGCGGGATCGCCGCGAGCGCGGCCTGCTCGCCGGCGAGGATCGCGCGGTCGCGCTGTTCGAAGTCGGCCGCGCCGATGTCGTTGACCCTGGGCCGGATCACCACGTCGGCGCGCGCCAGTTCCTGCGCGGCCAGCTGCCGGCCCATGATCGTGATCGACTGGTCGACGATGCCGAGCAGGCTGCCGGACATCGTGCCGCTGGCGCGGCTGGAGATGTCGACCGCGACCACCAGCTCGGCGCCGAGCTGGCGCGCGGCGTCGACCGGCACCGGGCTGACCACCCCGCCGTCGACGTAATGCCAGTTGCCGATCGCGACCGGCTCGAACACCCCGGGGATGCTCGACGAGGCGCGCACCGCCTGGCCGGTGTCGCCGCGCACGAACACGCTGCGCTTGCCGTCCTCGAGCCGGGTCGCGACCGCGGCGAACGGTTTGGCGAACTTGTCGATCGGGCGCCGCGCCACCAGCCGGTTGACGTAGTCCTGCAGCAGCTGGCCTTCGATCAGGCCGCCGGAGAACAGGCTGATGTCGCGGATCTCGTCCTCGTCCAGCGCGATCGCATGGCGCTGCAACTGCGCCGGGTCCATCCCGCTCGCATACAAGGCGCCGACCACGCTGCCGGCGCTGGTGCCGGCGACCACCACCGGCTCCAGGCCGTGGGCCTCGAGCATCTTGATCACGCCGATGTGGGCGAAGCCCTTGGCCGCGCCGCCGCCGAGGGCGATGCCGATGCGGACCTTGGGCACCACCGGCGGCGGCGTGACCGCCGTTGGCGGCGTCGGCCGCGGGTCGCCGAGGCACCCGACCAACAGCACCGTGGCCAACATCAACAGCAGCGGTCGCAGCCGCGGGATCAAGTTCATCGGATAACGCAGCGGCGGCGGGAGTTCAGGCGCCGCAGCATAGCCGCAAGCGCTTGAACGCCAGCCGTCGCGGTACTCAGAATCCGCGATCGCCGCTGATCAAACCGCCGAGGCCGCCGAGCACCGAGCCCTCGCCCTTGTCGCGACCGCCGCCGCCCGGCGCCGCGGCGAGCATCCGCCCGGCCATCCGCGAGAATGGCAGCGACTGCAGCCAGACCTTGCCCGGCCCGGTCAGGGTCGCCAGGAACACGCCCTCGCCGCCGAACAGCATGCTCTTGATGCCGCCGACCGCGCGCACGTCCATGTCGACCGTGGAGTGGTAGGCCATCACGCAGCCGGTATCGACCTCGAGCCGCTCGCCGGGCTTGAGGTCAATTTCCATCACGGTGCCGCCGGCGTGTACGAACACCCAGCCGTCGCCCTCGAGCTTCTGCATGATGAAGCCCTCGCCGCCGAACAGGCCGGTCAGGATCTTGCGCTGGAAGTGGATGCCGACCTGCACTCCGCGCGCGCCGGCGAGGAAGCTGTCCTTCTGGCAGACCAGCCGGCCGCCGTGGTCGGACAGCTTCATCGCCATCACGGTGCCGGGGTAGGGCGCGGCGAACGCGACCCGGGCCTTGCCCTGGCCGGCATGGGTGAACACGGTGGTGAACAGGCTCTCGCCGGTGACCACGCGCTTGCCGGCCGACAGCAGCTTGTCCATCAGGCCGCCACCCTGGCCGGAATGGCGGCCGTCGCCGAACACGGTGTCCATCTGCACCGCGGCGTCCTTGTACATCAGCGAACCGGCTTCGGCGATCGCGCTCTCGCCGGGGTCGAGTTCGACTTCGACGAACTGCATGTCGCTGCCGACGATACGGTAGTCGATCTCGTCGTCGCGACCGCCGCCGGAGCCGGTGGACGGCAACGCCGGCATGCTGGGCGGCGCGGTGGCGCGGGTGGGGTTCAGTTCGGCGACATCGCCGACCGGCTGCCACGCGGCGAAACCTTCGCGCCAGCAGAAATCCTCGGGATGCTGCTGCGCATGCGCGCTGGCGGCGTTGTCGTCGAGCGGACCGATGCGCGGGCTGTTGCTGCCGGCGCTGAAGTACCAACGTTCCATGCGAATTCCTTGTCGAGGTTGGGGTGGAGTTGCGAGTCTAGGCGTTGCGGTCGGGGGTTGCGTATGCCGGAAGTGGTTGGCATTGCGCGGGGCGGATTTCTCGGCTCTGGTGGAGGGCGGGGCGGGGTTCTCGGCTTCGGCGGGGAGCGACGCCCCTGGCGGGTGCGGCTTCCCGGTTCGGTCGGACATCCTGTCCGACTCACCGGCCGCGGCCATCCCTGGCCGCTGTGCGCCGCACCCGCCAAGGGACGCCGCTTCGGCGCATGGGTGGCGTGGGCTTCGGCCATCAAGCTCTTGTCCGACTGGACTTCCTTCGGTCGTAGGAGCGGCTTCAGCCGCGATCCGAAAACCGGTTCAATCACGCCCCCAAAACGCGTCGTACCGTCGTTGCAGGAGCGATGTAAGTCGCGACCTGTACATCACCGCGCCACACGCAAAAAACAACCGCTCGTCTCACTCCCCACGCCGCCGAAACGGCAACACCGTCCCGACATCACCCTGCTCCGGCCGCCGCCACAACACCGGCACCTCCTCCGGCGACGGCGGCTCCAGCGGATCGTCGCCGGCCCGCGCCTCCATCGCGCGCGGCTCCTCTTCGAGCTCCCAGCTGTACATGCGCCGCGGCGCCTGCGGGTCGAGCCGGCGCCACAGCGCGGCCGCGATGACGCCGCCAATCGCACCGCCAAGATGCGCCTGCCACGAGATCCCGGCCTCGCGCGGGAACACCGTCAGCAGCATGCCGCCGTAGAGGAAGAACGCGATCATCGCCGCCGCGATCGCCGGGCGGTCGCGGCGCAGCAGGCCGAGCACGAACACCAAAAACATCAGGCCGTGGGTCAGGCCACTGGCGCCGAGGTGGTGCGAGCCGGCCTCGCCGAGCAGCCAGGCGCCGAGGCCGGAACCCAGCCACATCAATGGCAGCGCGCGGGCGCTAGCGCGGGGGTACATGCCGCCGGCAAGGGTGCCGAGCAGCAACAACGAGATCGCGTTGGCGGCGATGTGCTCGACCGAGCCGTGCAGCAGCGGCGCGCCGATCAGGCCGAGCAGGCCCGCGGCCGACCACGGCTGCACCGTCCAGGCGCGCAGGTCGATGCTCGACTGCAGCGCGAACACCACGCACAGCACCAGCACGAAGGCGAGGCTGAGGTTGAACGCGCCCAGCCAGCGGCGGCGGTCGGCGGCGCGCTGGGCGTGGGGATCGAGCGGGACGGCGTCGTCGGACAGGTGCATGGCTCCGACATGGTGCCGGCGTCGGCCATTCCAATGGGTGCCGCCGCGCGGCAAACCCGATGCTGGCGGGCGCCCGCGTAGAATGGTGCGATGAACAATGCGCCCGCCCCGATCCCCACCGTCCATCTCAAGAACGCCTGGAAATCCTCGCACCCGTGGATCTTCCAGCGACTGGTCGCCAAGCCCGAGCAGCGGCCGCGGCCGGGCTCGATCGTCGACGTGATCGGGGTCGACGGCGACCTGATCGGTCGTGGCTTCTACAACGGCCATTCGCGCATTGCGCTGCGCATGCTCGACAGCGATCCGAACGCGGTGATCGACGCCGACTGGTTCGCGCGCAAGATCGCCGCCGCCGTCTCGCTGCGCCGCGACCTGCTCCGGCTCGACGAGGTGTCCGACGCCTGGCGCGTGTTCCACAGCGAGGGCGACGGCATCAGCGGGCTGGTCATCGACCGTTACGCCGACCTGCTGGTACTGGAATTCTTCAGCGCCGGCGCGTTCCGCCATCGCGAGTGGATCCAGGCGGCGCTGCGTGAGCAGTTCCCGGGCTGCCGCTTCTACATGTTCGCTGACGAGCACGTGCAGAAGCAGGAGTCGTTCGACTTCCGCGGCACCGAGCCGGTACAGCCGAGCATCATCACCGAGTACGGAGTGAAGTTCCGCGCCGATCCGGCCGGTGCGCACAAGACCGGCTTCTTCGCCGACCAGCGCGAAAACCGGCAGTGGCTGAGTCAGCAGGTCGAAGGCAAGCGGGTGTTGGACCTGTGCTGCAACACCGGCGGTTTCGCGGTGTACGCGGCGGTGCGCGGTGCGGCCGAGGTGGTCGGGGTCGATATCGATGCGGATGTGATCGAGATCGCCAAGGGCAATGCCAAGCTCAACAACGTGCGGCCGCGCTTCATCCAGGCCGACATCTTTCCGTGGCTGCGCGATGCGGGCAACGCGGGCGAGCAGTACGACGTGGTGATCCTGGATCCGGCCAAGATGACGCGCGATCGCGAGCAGGTGATCCCGGCGCTGAAGAAGTACCTCGACATGAACAAGCTGGCGATGTCGGTGGTCAAGCCCGGCGGGCTGTTCGCGACGTTCTCGTGCACGGGACTGGTCAGCGAGGAGCAGTTCCTCGACATGCTGCGGCGGGCAGCGTTCTATTCGAACCGCACGGTGCAGGTGTTGAAGGTCGCCGGTGCGGGGCCGGACCATCCGTGGCTGGCGCAGGTGCAGGAGTCGCGGTATCTGAAGGCGGTGTTCTGTCGCGTGCTGGATTGATCTGATCCGCGGCAACGGCAACGGCAAACAAAAGCAGGACTGCGCGGGCTTCGGGAGGGGCGACGCCCTGGCCGGATGCAGCTCCCCGGTTCGGGCGGCCATCCATGGCCGCACTCACCGCCGCACGCCATCCATGGCGTGCTTTACGCAGCACCCGGCCAGGACGCCGCGTCGGTGTTTGTAGGTCGTGGTCTGGTTGCGGATGAAGCGCTGCGGCCTGGGTGATGTTCACTTGATGGGTACCGCTCGCGTGGTTTGCTCGTGATGCCCCGCCACCGCTGACGGCGGGTGGGAATCGAGATGTCTTCGAATCAAGCCAAGCCGCCTAAAAATCCCGGCTCACTGCCATCAGGCGACGCGCACTCCGAGCAGATCCAGCGCGCTCTGCGGCAGACAGCCACCACCCGCGATGAGGTGACGCCGCCGCCGGTCGCGCCGCGGCACAAGGTCTGGCTTGGTGGCTATCTGTTGATGCTGCTTGGCCTGGCGGTCGTGTACTACCTGTTTCGGCTGCAGTTCTTCGGCTTCGCCGAGCAGTACCTGCCGCTGTTGCGCCGCATGACCCTCGGGGCGATGGCGGTGGTGCTGGTGTTGGGCCTGGCCAAGGCCATCGAGGCCTACGCGATCGGCCGGGCGCAGGAGGCGGTCACCCGCTACAACCTCGAGCGTGTGCTGAGACTGGCGGTCTACCTGCTGCTGGCGGTGATCGTGATCTCGGTGCTGTTCGCCAACTGGTACGCGGCGGCGGCGTCACTCGGGCTGATCTCTTTGGTGCTGGGATTTGCGCTGCAGACGCCGATCACCAGCCTGATCGGCTGGGTCTACATCCTCGCGCGCGAGCCGTATCGGGTCGGCGACCGGATCCGGATCGGCGAGGCGACCGGCGACGTGATCGATGTCGATTACCTCGACACCACCTTGTGGGAGGTCGGCGGCGAGTACATCTCGACCGACCATCCGAGCGGACGGCTGGTCAAGTTCCCCAATGCCAACGTGCTGTCGACCGCGGTCTACAACTACTCGTGGCCGGTGTTCCCGTACATCTGGAACGAGATCACTTTCCAGGTCGCCTATGACAGCGACCTGGAGTTCGTCGACCGGGTCATGCGCGAAACGGTCGAGGAAGCGCTCGGCGAGGCGATGATCGAACGAGTGCGGACCTTCCGCGAGATCCTCGCGCAGACCCCGGTCGACCAGGTCGAGGTCAACGAGCGGCCGTCGGTGCTGTTCCGGGTCAGCAGCAACACCTGGGTCGAGGCCACCGTGCGCTACGTGATCGAGCCCAAGCGCGCCGGCTCGGTCAAGACCCGGTTGATCGTGGAAATGCTGCATCGGCTCAACGCCGAACCGGGTCGCGTGCGGTTCCCGAAGGCCGACAACCGCTGAGTCGTAGCCGCGGCTAGAACGATCGCCCGTCGATCTGCTTGACCGGAACCGCATCCAGGTCGATGCCCTCGATGCAGCGGATGTTGATCGCCGCCATCGCGTTGCCCTTCGGGTCGGTGCCCTCGCCAAACGGATGGATGCCGCAGGCCGCGCAGAAGCGGTGCTTGATCACATGCTTGTTGAACGTATATGTCGACAACGCGTCCTCGCCCGCGGTCACCCGCAGCGTGTCGCGCGGCACGAACCACAGCAGCCAGCCCTTGCGCTGGCAGATCGAGCAGTTGCACGACGCCGCACCCTCGATCGCGCCGTCGGCCTCGAACGTCACCTTGCCGCAATGGCAGCTTCCCTTGTAGGTCATCGGGGTCTCTCCGTGTGGATGGTGGGACGACGATACTCCCGTCGCACGGTCTCAACCGGCGCGACGCCGGCGGCTACACTGGCGGCATGCCCGAATCCACGCTCCTTGTCGTCCTGCTGGTCGCGGTCCTGGTCGCGATCGTGTTGCTGGTCCTGTTGCTGTTGCGCAAGCCCGACGCGCTGCTGGAGGCGCACCGCAGCCGGCTGGAGCAGGCCTTGCGCGAGGAGCAGCGGGGCGGCCGCGCCGAGTTGCGGCAGCAGCTCGACAGCCTGTCGGGGCAACAGGAAACCCGCATCGACGGCTTCGGCCGCAACCTCGCCGAACTGACCCAGCGCACCGACCAGCGGCTCGACCTGTTGCGCGAGGCGCTGATCGATGACGCCCGCAAGGCCCGCGCCGAGGGCGCCGAGGTCCAGCAGCGTTCCAGCGAGGCGATCGGCCAGCGCCTGAGCGAGATGACCCAGCGCAACGAGCAGCGCATCGGCGAGATGCGCGCCACCCTCGAACAGAAATTGCGCGAGCTGCAGGCCGACAACGCCAGCAAGCTCGAGCAGATGCGCGCGACCGTCGACGAGAAGCTGCACGCGACCCTGGAGACGCGCCTGACCGAGAGCTTCGGCAACGTCACCACCATGCTCGCCAAGGTCCACCAGGGCCTGGGCGACATGACCAAGCTGGCGGCCGATGTCGGCGGCCTGCAGCGCGTGCTGAGCAACGTCAAGTCGCGCGGCGTGTTCGGCGAAGTGCAACTGGCCGGGCTGCTGGAACAGGTGTTCGCGCCTGACCAGTACGCCGCCAACGTGGCGACGGTACCGGGCAGCAACGAGCGGGTCGAGTTCGCGGTGCGTTTCCCCGGCTCCAGTGGCGAGGCACCGGTGTGGCTGCCGATCGACGCCAAGTTCCCGCGCGAGGATTACGAGCGCCTGCTCGACGCGCAGGAGCGCGGCGAGGTCGAGCTTGCGCGCGCGGCCAGCGACGCGCTCGAGCGTGCGGTGCGCAAGGAAGCCGCGCGGATCCGCGAGAAATACCTGTGCGCGCCGCATACCACCGAGTTCGGCATCCTGTTCCTGCCGACCGAGGGTTTGTATGCGGAGGTGCTGCGCCGGCCCGGGCTGGTCGATGCCTTGCAGCGCGACCAGCGCATCGCCGTCGCCGGCCCGACCACCCTGCTGGCGTTGATGACCAGCTTCCAGATGGGCTTCCGCACGCTGGCGATCCAGGAGCGTTCGAGCGAGGTCTGGCGCACGCTCGGCGCGGTCAAGACCGAGTTCGGCAAGTTCGGCGACGTGCTGGCCGGGGTCAAGAAGAAGCTCGACGAGGCCAGCAACAAGATCGAGCAGACCCGCACCCGCACCAACGTGCTGACCCGCAAGCTGCGCGAGGTCGAGTCATTGCCGGCCGACGAGAGCCAGGTCCTGCTGGGGATCGACGAGGCCGACGACGAGTAGCGGTCGCGCTCAGCCGTCGGTCGGCATCACCGGCACCGCGGCGGCCGGCACGATCGGCAGGCTGTCGTCACGCATGTACTCCGGCAGGGCCACGTCTTCGCCTTCCTCGACGCGGTCGCCGAAGATCTGGTAGTCGCGGCGTTGCATCCAGGCGTCGCGGACCAGCGCGTAGTCGTCGGCGGCGCCGGCGCGCAGGCTGTCGGTGGCCAGCAGCTGGGTCCGCACGTCGACCAGTTGCAGGCCCTGCAGCGGGATCCGGGTGGCGTCGTCATTGACCTGGCGCAACGGGCTCAGCGGCGCATCGCCAATCATCCCGAACACGTCGCGCACGGTGCGCGGACCGAACAGCGGCAACTCGACGTAACGCGACTTTTCCCAGCCCCAGATGCCGAGGGTCTGGCCGAAGTCCTCGCTGCGCCGCGACAGTTTGGCGTCGCTGGCGGGGTCGAAGATGCCGCCGATCCCGAGTGTGGTGTTGAGCGCGAAGCGGCCGATCGCGTGGGCCGCCTGCTTCGGTTTGCCCTGCAACAACGCGTTGACCGCCGACACCGGCTGGCCGAGATTGCTGAAGAAGTTGCGCACGCCGAGCCGCACCGGCCGCGGCACCACCGCGACATAGGCGCGCGCCAGCGGCCGGGCGATGCTGCGGTCGACCAGGTTGTTGAAGCGGTGCATCTGCCGGTTGTAGCGCTGCCACGGGTCGTAGGTTTCGGCGACCGGGGTCGGCTGCGGCAGGGTCGGGTCGGCGACCGGGTTGTAGGGGTCCTGGCCGCCGTAGATCGCGGCGAAGTCGAGCTCGGCCTGGGTCGGCGCGGCGGTCGGATCGGCGGCGGGATCGGCTGTCGTGAGGTCGGGGTCGACGGTCAGCGGCTCGGTGGCGGCGAACTCGGCGGTGGTGGATCCGGACGTGGCGTCAGCAGGCTCGATCTCCGTCGCAAGGGTGGTGGCGGTCGTTGGCGCAGTCGGCCCGGCGGCGACTGCCACGCCATCGGCGCTCGCCGGCGGCGTGGCCGCTACTGCCGGAGGTTCGGCGCGGACGGCCGGGGTCGAGGTGCAGCCACTCGCGCCGGCGGCCAGCAACAGGCCGAGGGCGAGCGCGCGAGCGCGACGGAGGGGGCCGGCGGCGTGGGCCGGCAGGTCGATGGCGTGGGGGCGCATGGTCGGCAGTTTAAGGCGCGGCGGCGATGACGGCCATGCGCGGGCGCAACAGCGCGTTGCGGAGGGCCGCCCGAGCGGTCAGGCGGACGTCGTGGCGGTCGCGGCAGGCGACGCGCCGACGAAGCCCAGCTGCGGTTCCAGCCGGTAGGCAGCGCGCAGTTCCGACAATCCCGGCGGGTCGCCGTGCACCGTGACCCCGGGCAGCCGCGCGGCCAGTTCGCCGAGCAATGCCAGCCCGGCGCTGTCGACCACGGTGACCGCGCCCAGTTCAAGCCGGCGGATCCCGGCCGGCAACGTCGGCACCTGCTTCCACAGCCCGGGCACTGCGGCGCGGTCGAGCGCGCCGCTGAACACCAGGGCGTCGCCGTCGCGGACGACGCTGGCGGGCACGGGCGTCATCGTTACTTGCCGGCCTGCATCTTGCCGGCCTTGAGGTCGGCGGCGACTTGCGCGATCGACTTGCGCGACAGCGGGCCGTCGAACTGGTTGCGGAAGGTCTGCACGAAGCTCACGCCCTCGACCATCACGTCGAACACCTTCCAGCTGCCGCCGGTCTTGCGCATCAGGTAGTCGACCGGGATCGGCTCGCCGCCCTCGCGCAGGAACTCGCTGGACACCTTGACCATCGAGCCGCCGCGCAGCGGGGTTTCGGACTTCATCCGCACCCGCAGCTCGGAGTTGAAATCGAGCAGCGAGGAGCCGTAGCGCTGCATCAGGTTCTCGGCCAGGGCGTCGGCGAACAGCTGGACGTCGGCGTCGGAGGCGCCGCGCCCGTGGCGGCCCAGCACCAGCCGGCCGGCGTAGGTGCGGTCGAACATCTGGTTGAACTCGCTGGCGATGAACTCGCGCAGCGCCTCGCGATCGGTCTTGAACTCGTCGCGGCGGGCTTCCAGCGTGGTCAGGATGCGGGTGGAGTTGTCCAGCACCATCTTGCTCGGCGAGCTGGCGGTGGTGGTGGCGCTCGCGGCCTGCGGGGCGGCGAGGACGACAGCCGGAGCGCTGGCGAGCAGCGCGGCGGCGACGACGGTGGCGATGAGGGTGCGCTTCATAAGAGTCATTCCGTGGGGGAGACGGGGTCGCTTTCCTGCAGGTAGGCGGGCACGTCGGTGGCGGGGGCCTCGTCCGCGCCCGCAGGATTGCCGCCATTGTCCGGGCCGCCGCTGAACATGTACTTGCCGACCAGTTGCATCAGGTCGACCGAGGATTGGGTCAGGAAGATCGCGTCGCCTTCCTTGAGCGGCTCCGGATCGCCGCCGGGCTGCAGGCCGACGTAGCTTTCGCCGAGCAGGCCGGAGGTCAGGATCGCCGCGCTGGTGTCGGCCGGCAGGTCCGAATAGCGCTTGTCGATCGCCAGCGTCACCACCGAATCGAGCTTGACCGGGTCCAGCGCGATGTCGGAGACGTGGCCGATCGCGACCCCGCCGACCTTGACCGGCGCGTTCGCGCGCAGCGGGCCGAGGTTGGTGAAGCGCGCGGTGATCTCGTAATGATCGCCGCCGAAGCCGAACTTGCCGTTGGTGGAGGCGATCGCCAGCACCAGCAGCGAGGCCAGCGCGAGCAGCAGGAAGGCGCCGACGGCGAATTCGATACGTGGGGCTCGGGAGGACATGGGAGTTACCTCAACCCGCGACCGAGCGGGTGTTGCATTGATGAGGCCGCACAGCGGGGTGCGGGGTTGTGCGAAGGACTCGCATTACTTGAACAACAGCGCCGACATGACGAAGTTGAACATCAGCACCAGCAGCGAGGCATTCACCACCGCCTTGGTGGTCGCCACCGAAGTGCCCTCGATGGTCGGCTCGGCGTGGAAACCGACGTACGAGGCGACCAGCGCCGCGACCGCGCCGAACACCGCCGACTTGACCAGCGCCATGCCGAAGTCGTCGACGAAATCGACGCTGTCCTTCAGCACCTGCCAGAAAATCCCCGAGTCGATCCCGATCACGTGGACCGCCTCGAAGTAGCTGGCCGAGATCGCCATGCTGCAGAAGAAGCCGGTCAGCAGCGGCACGCACAGCACCGCCGCCCAGAACCGCGGGGCGACCACCTTGCCGACCGGGTTGATCGCCATCAGCCCGAGCGCGGTGATCTGGTCGGTGGCGCGCATCAGGCCGAGCTCGGCGGCGATCGAGCTGCCGGCGCGGCCGATGAACAGCAGCGCGGTCAGCACCGGGCCGAGTTCGCGGTACAGGCCGAGGCCGAGCATCGCGCTGACCTGATTGGACGCGCCGTAGGTGTCGAGTGCGCGATAGCCCAGCAGGGTCACGGAAAGTCCGACGAACGCGCCACCAACGGCGATAATCGGCAGCGAACGTGCGCCGATCTTGTAGATCTCGCGGACGAACTCGCGGAACAGGTCGGCGCTCGGGGTCGACGCGTGCAGCACCGACAGGGTGAACAGGCCGGCGCGGCCGACCGAGCGGGTGGCGGCAACAAATGGCATCAGGCGGCCTCTGCGGTGCGCGGCGCGGCGTCAAAGGGAATCGGCCCATCCGGCTCGCCGTCGAGGAACTGCCGGACCAACGGGTCGGTCGACGCCTGCAACGCCTGCGGGGTGCCGGAAAACACGATCGAACCATTGGCGATCACGATCGCATGGTCGGCCACCGGCAGGGTCTCGTGGACGTGGTGGGTCACGACGATGCTGGTCAGCCCGAGGCTGTCGTTGAGCCGGCGCACCAGGTCCATGACCACGCCACTGGCAATCGGGTCGAGCCCGGTCAGCGGTTCGTCGTAGATCATCAGCGGCGGGTCCAGAGCCAGCGCGCGCGCCAGTGCGACCCGGCGCGCCATGCCGCCGGACAGCTCGCGCGGGAATGCGTCGGCGGCGGCGCGCAGGCCGACCGCGTTGAGCTTCATCATCACCAGCCGGTCGATCACCACCTTCGGCAATTTGGTGTGCGCGCGCAGCGGCAGCGCGACGTTCTCGGCCGCGGTCAGGTCGGTCAGCAGGCCGTTGCCCTGCAGCAGCACGCCGATGCCCTTGCGCAACTCCAGCAGCGCGCGCGGGTTGCGCGGCACCGGCTGACCGAGCACCTCGACCGAACCGGCCGCCGGTTCCAGCTCGCCGGTCAGCGCCGCCAGCAACGTCGACTTGCCGCTGCCCGACGGGCCGAGCACGGCGACCACCTGCCCGCGCGGCACCGACAGGTTGATGTCGCGCAGCACCGCGCGGCCGCCGCGGTCGAGGCGGAGGTCGGTCAGGCGGACGATGGGATCGGAATCGGTCATCGGGACAGGCGCTCGGGCCGCACAGCTTGGCGGCGACGTGCTGAATGGGGTCGCACCATTATCGCAGGTCGGCCGGGAGCTGCATCGTGGCGGCTCCGGCGCCCGGCCCCGACCAATCTCGCCCGCTGCGACACCGCTGCGGCAAGATGGCCGCATGCCCGCTGCGCCCGACTTTCGCCTGTACCACTCCAACTCGCTGGATGTCCTCGCCGGGCTGCTGGCGCAGGAGCTGCGTGCGCCGGCGCCGGGGCAGTCGCTACTGACCCCGGACATCGTGCTGATCCCGCAGGTGGCGATGCGCCGCTGGCTGCAGGCGGAGCTGGCGAAGGCGCACGGGATCGCCGCCAACCTCGAGTTCCTGACCCCGGGTGAACTGGTCCGGCGCGCGCTCGATGCCAACGTCGACGGCGCCGGCGAGGACCTCGATGCCGACGCGCTGCGCTGGCGGCTGTACGCCGCGCTCGGCGACGCGACGCTGATGCGCGCACCGGCGATGGCCGGGTTGCGGCAATACCTGGGCGGGAATGGCTTGGCCGACGCCGACCCGCTCAAGGCCTGGGGCCTGGCCGGCGAGTTGGCGGCGGTGTTCGAGAAATACCAGGCCTGGCGCCGCGACTGGCTGCTGGATTGGGAAACTGGCGCCAACCCGCGCGACCCGCAGGCGCTGCTGTGGCGCCATGTCGGCGCCGGCCGCCGCCACCGCGCCCGGCGCATCGATGACTACCTGCGTCGCTTCACCGGCGACGCCGCGCCGCTGCCCGCCGGCTTGCCGCCACGGCTGTTCGCGTTCGCCACCCTCAACATCTCGCCCGACGTGCTGCGCGTGGTCGCCACCCAGGCGCGGGTCGGCACGTTGCATTTCTACCTGCCGTCGCCGACGCAGGCGTACTGGGGCGACCTGCAGACCCTCGGCGAGCGCCTGCGCGGCGCCGGCGAGGACGCCTTCGAACACGACGAAAACCCATTGCTGCAGGCTTGGGGCGCGGCCGGGCGCGACTTCATGGCGGTGCTTGGCAGCTACGAGGTGGTGCACCCGTCGGGCGACGTCCCCGCGTATGCCGAGCCGGTGCCACGACCTGACGACGCGCTAGCCGACGGCCTGCTCAAGCGACTGCAGCGCGACCTCTTTCACCGCCGCGGTGAATCCGGCGCACCGCTGCGCGAAACGGTCGACCGCCTCGACCCGACCCTGCAGGTCCACGCCTGCCACACTCGCCTTCGCGAGGTGCAGGTGCTGCACGACCAGCTGCGCGGCCTGCTCGAGGACGACCGCTTCGACCCGCCGTTGCAGCCGCGCGAGATCGCGGTGCTGGCGCCCGACATCGACCCCTACGTGCCGTACATCGAGGCGGTGTTCGGCGGCCGCGCCGGCCAGCCCGACTTCATTCCGTACGCGCTGGCCGACGCCAGTCCGCTCGCCGGCGAACCGTTGGCCGAGGTGTTCCTGCGCCTGCTGGCGCTGCCGGTGTCGCGGTTCGGCCTGCACGAGGTGCTCGACCTGCTCGCCAGCCCGCCGCTGGCCGAGGCGGCGGGGCTCGACGCGCCCGCGCTGGAGCGCCTGCACGACTGGCTGCAGGCCGCCGGCGCGCGCTGGGGCCTGGATGCCGGCCACCGCCAGCGACATGGCGCACCGGCCGACGACACCTGGACCTGGCGCTTCGCGCTCGACCGCTTGCTGCTTGGCCATGCGATCGGCGACGACGCGCCGCTGGCGCTTGGACCGGGCGCGATGCTGGCGCCGTGCCCGGAGCTCGAGGGCGGTGCGCTCGATGCGCTCGACGTCCTGCTGCGTCTGCTGCGCACGCTGGAACGCAACGAGCGCACGCTGGCCGAATCGATGTCCCCCGCGCGCTGGCGCGAGCGCCTGCTCGGCCTGCTTGATGCACTGTTCCCGCAGGTGCCGTCCGCGCCGGCGACCCAGCGTGGGCTCGACCGCCTGCGCCAGCTGGTCGCCGCGTTCGCCGACAGCGCCGCGGCCGCGGGCTTCGATGCGCCGCTGGCAGCGGAGGTGGTGCGCGCGCACTTCGCCGGCGTTCTCGGCGAGGCCGACACCCGCGCGCCGCTGCTGACCGGCGGCATCAGCTTCGGCCGGATGGTGCCACTGCGGTTGCTGCCGTTCCGCGCGATCTGCGTGCTCGGCCTCAACGACGGCGACTACCCGCGGCGCGACCCCGCCGGCGGCCTCAACCGGCTGACTGCCGAGCTCGGCAGCAGCCGTCGCCGCCATGGCGACCGCTCGCTGCGCGAGGACGACCGCTTCCTGTTCCTGCAACTGCTGGCCTCGGCCGGCGACGTGTTCTACCTGAGTCATCTCGGCGCCGACGCGCGCGATGGCAGCGCTCGCGAGCCGTCGGTGCTGGTGGCCGAGCTGCTCGATGCCGCCGCCGCGCAGCACGTCGACCCGGCGGCGGCGCGCGAGGCGCTGGTGGTGCACCACCCGTTGCAACCGTTCGCGCCGACCGCGTTCGGTGCGGCTGATCGTGGCGGCCCCGAGCCGCGGCGTTTCAGCTTCCGTGGCGAATGGCACCCGGCGGCGGGCCGCAGCGCGGGCCAGCGCCAGCCGCTGCCGGCGTGGAGCACCGGGCCGTTGACGGCGAAGGCATCGGACGCCGAGGTCGAACCGGAAGTCATCACCATCGCCGAGCTGCGCCGCTTCCTGCGCGACCCGGCCGGCGAGTACCTGCGACGCCGGCTGGCGCTGCGGCTGCCGGAGGAGGTCGCGTCGGTCGAGGACGTCGAGCCGCTGCTGCTGCCGACGCGCGGACTCGACAAGCATCACCTGCAGACCGCGGTGCTCGAAGCGGCGATCGCCGATGACACCGGCGACCTGCACGAGCGCCTGCGCGCCCGCGGGCTGCTGCCGCCCGGCCCGCTGGCGGCCGCGCAGCTCGCAGCGCTGCTGCGCGACACCCGTAGCTACGCGGAGCTGTTCAACCGTTGGCGAAATGGCCGCGAGGCCACGTCGTTGCCGGTCGACATCGAAATCGACCTTCCCGGCGGCACTGTGCACGTGCGCGGTCGCATCGAAGGTGACCACGGCGATGCCATCGCCCGCCTGCGCGTGGGTGCGCCCAACGGCCCGTCGACGATTCGCGACGGTCTCGACTGGCTGCTCGCCAGCGCCAACGACACGCCGCGCGCGCTGGTGCAGTTCCACGATGACGGCGAAGGCGCGACCCTGCACGAGCGCGCACCCCTTGAACCCAACGCCGCCCGTGCCGCGCTGCGCGGGCTGCTGCAGCTGCGCGCGCAAGGCCTCACCGAACCGTTGCCGTGGGGGCCGTACACCGGCTGGACCCATTACAGCGAGTCCAGCGGAGCGAAGCCGGAAGCCGCGCTCGACAAGGCCCGCAAGCAATGGGAGGGTGGCCACCAGAGTTGGAGCGAAGGCGGCGGCGACGCGTTGCGGCTGACGCTGCGGGGGCGCGACCTGTTCGATGACGCGGAGCTGTTCCGGCGTTTCGGGGAAGTCAACGCGCAAATCTTCCGCGCACTGGTGGAGGGCGTCGCATTTGAAGGTTTTGTTGACGACGGAGCCGACGGACTGGTGATCGACAACGAAGGGGCGAGCGCATGAACGCGCCCGCCCACCACGACCTCGGCGTCGACCCCTACCTCGACCTGCCGCTCGACGGCGTGCGCCTGATCGAGGCCAGCGCCGGCACCGGCAAGACCTTCACCCTCGCCACCCTGGTCACCCGGTTGGTGGTCGAGCGCAGCCTGCGGATCGGCCAGGTGCTGGCGGTGACCTTCACCGAGGCGGCAACCCAGGAACTGCGCGGCCGCATCCGTGAGCGCCTGGAGCTGGCCGCACGCGTGGTGCTGTCGGAAGACGGCGAGGACGCCGATGCCGCGGCGGCGCTCAGCTGCACGATCGTCGAGCGCCACCTAGCCGCCGGCGGCGAAACCCGCGTGCAGCTCGCGCGGCGCCTGCACCAGGCGGTATGGGAAGTCGATCTCGCCGCGATCTTCACCATCCACGGCTTCTGCGCCCGGGTACTGCGCGAGCACGCACTCGAGAGCGGCCACGGCTTCGACGCGCGGACCCTGCTGACCAGCGACGCCGCGCTGCGCGAGGAGCTCGCCGCGGACCTGTGGCGCAGCTTCGCCGCCGACCCGGACACCGCGCTGCTGTTGCCGCGGCTGTGGACGCAACCGCAGCAGTTGCAGGACGACCTGCGCGTGCTGCTGTCACACGATCCGCTGTTGCCGGCGCCTTCGACTCCCGGCGACGACCCGTTGCCGGCGCTCGCGCAGGCCGCAGGCATTCTTCGCGAGGCCTTCGCGGCGCATGGCGGCGAACTGCGCGATGCACTCGACGCCGCTGTCGCCACGAAGTTCATCAACGCGGCGATGTACAAATCGGACACGCTCGACGCGTGCTGGCAGGCGCTGCAGCACTGGTGCGATCGCGCCGACCCGGCCGCCGGGTTCGATGACAAACTTGCGCGACTCGGCACGCGGGTGCTGCTCGACAAGACCAACAAGGCCGGCCAGGGCAGCACGCCGCAGTCGCCGTTGTGCGACGCGATCGACGCGTTCCTCGACGCCCGCGCGCGACACGAAGCGTGGCTCGATGCGCGCAGCACGACATTGCTGCACCGCATCCGCGACGAGGCCCGGACGCGCCTGGCCGAACTCAAGCAGGCGCGCCGGCTGCAGACCTACGACGACCTGATCGACGGCGTCGCCGATGCCCTCGAAAGTGAGCGTGGGAACGCGTTGGTCGCCGCGCTGCGCGAGCAGTACCGCATCGCGCTGGTCGACGAGTTCCAGGACACCGATCCCCGGCAGTGGTCGATCTTCCGCCGCGTGTTCGGCCGACCGCACGGTGACGCGCCTGCAGACGCACAGGTGCATTCGCCAGCGCTGTTCCTGATCGGCGACCCCAAGCAGGCGATCTACGGCTTCCGCGGCGGCGACGTGCATACCTACCTGCGGGCTCAGGACGACGCCGAACCCGCGCCGCCGCTGGACCGCAACTTCCGCTCGCGACCGGGCGTGCTCCAGGCCATCGCCGCGCTGTATGTCGCCGCGGGTTCGAACACGAGCGCGCCGGACACCTCGAACACCGGGAGCGACGAGGACGGGAATGCCCCTTCGCCATTCGTCGACCCGCGCATCCGCTTCATGCCGGTGCACCCCGGCGGCCGTCGCAGCGACGACGATTTCCTCCGCAACGGCGCCGCCGCGCCCGCACTCACGGTGCGCACCATCGTCGACCCCGCCGAGCCCGATGCGAAGTCGATCAAGGCCGACCGCTCGCGCGCACTCGCCACCCGCGCCTGTGTCGCCGAGATCCACGCGCTGCTGGTCGAAGGCCGCGCCGGCACCACCAGCATCGACGGGCGCCCGGTCGCCGCCGGCGACATCGCGGTGCTCGTGCGCAGCCACAGGGAAGCGACGCAGGTGCAGCTCGCCTTGGCCGCGGCCGGCATCCCCGCGGTCGCCGCCGGCAAGCAGAGCCTGTTCGCTACCGACGAGGCGCGCGAGTTGCTGGCGGTGTTCGAGGCGCTGCTGCATCCGGCCGACGACAGCCGCCTGCGCGCGGCGCTGGCTACGTTGCTGGTCGGCCTCGACGCCGCCGCGATCGCCGCGCTCGACGACGACGCCACTACCCACGCCGCGCTGCAGCAACAGGCGCAGGACTGGCGTGAGCGCTGGCAGCGCAGCGGCCCGTTCGCGCTGGTCGCCGACCTGTGCGCGGCCGCCGGCGAGCGCCTGCTCGGCCTGCTCGATGGCGAGCGCCGGCTGACCAACACCCTGCAACTCGGCGAACTGATGCAGGACGCGCAGGCGCGCACGCCGGGCCTGCACGGCCAGCTCGACTGGCTGCGCGCGGCGATCGCCGAGGCCGACAGCGACGACGAGGCGCAGCTGCTGCGGTTGGAGTCGGACGCCCGCAGGGTGCAGATCGTGACCCTGCACAAGAGCAAGGGGCTGGAATACCCGCTGGTGTTCCTGCCGTTCATCGGCATCGGCGGCAACGGCCACAACGACGTCCGCCACCACGCCGTGCACGACGGCGCCCGCCGCGTGCTGCACTGGAAGATCGACAAGGAGTCGCCGGCCTGGAAGGCCGCGCGCGACGCCCACGACCGCGAGGAGCAGGCCGAACAGGCGCGCCTGCTGTACGTCGGCCTGACCCGCGCGCGCCACGCGCTGTGGCTGGCGACCGGCGCCTTCGTTGGCCACGCCAAGACCCGGCTCGCACCGATGCTGGCCGATCTCGACCGGCTGCGGCGGGAACCGGCGATCGCGATCGACGACGCGCCGGTCGGCCCGGCGCCCGCGCCGCTGCCGCCGCAGCTCGAGGACGCGGTCCCGGCCGCGCGTATCGCGCAACGCACGATCCCGCGCGACTGGTGGGTCTACAGCTTCACCCAGCTCGCCCGCGCCGACGCCGGCGAAGGCGCCGCACCGCTGGCCGCCGCCATCGGCGCCGAACAGGGCGCCGACGACGAAGCGCTCGCCGACGCCATGACGCCGGCCGTGCACGCCGGCGCCGGTGGCGATGAAAACGCCATCGCCCCGGATGACGCATACGACCCGCGCTTCGCCGGCAGCCGCTTCGGCAACGTGCTGCACGACGCGCTCGAACACGTCGCGTTCGAGGCCTGGCGCGACTGGCGCCACGGCGACGCGCCACCGCCAGGCCAGGACGCGCCGCTGCGCGAGGCACTGCGCAGCGGCGGCTATCCCGATGCCGACCTCGACGACGGCGTGTCGCTGTTGGCCGGCTTGGCCGGCCACACCCTGGTCGCGCCGCTGCCCGAGGACGGCCGGCTGTGCGACCTCGCCGCCGATGCACGCCGCGCCGAGATGGAATTCCACTTCGCCCTGGCGCCCACCCGGGTCGACGCGCTGATCGCCTTGCTGCATCGACACCGCGTACTGCGCGACCGCCACGCGTTCGGCGCGCGGCAGCGGCTGGAAGGCCTGATGACCGGCAAGATCGACTTGACCTACACCGCCGGCGGCCGCTGGTACGTGCTCGACTACAAGTCCAACCGGCTGCCGGCCTACGACCCGGCCAGCCTCGACGCGGCGATGGCGCACAGCGAGTACGACCTGCAGGCGCTGCTGTACACGCTCGCGCTGCACCGCTGGCTGCGGTTCCGGCTTGGTGACGCGGCGGTTGGCGGACGTTACGACTACGCGCGCGACTTTGGCGGCGTGCGCTATGTGTTCAGCCGCGGACTGGCCCCGGACGGGCGCGAAGGCATCCACGCGCATCGTCCCGAACCGGGCCTCGTGCACGCACTCGACGCGCTGTTCGCCGGAGGCCAGGCATGAGCTTGCTCGACGACCTCGGCCGCCATTTGCGCCCGCTTGACCGCGAACTCGCCGCGACCCTGCGCCGGCTCGACCCGGCGACGCCGGACTTGGTGCTGACCGGCGCCGCGCTGGCCTCGCTGGCGGTGTCGCGCGGCCACGCCGGCTTCGATCCCGCGGGACCGCAGCAACTGGTCGAGGGCGAACCGCACTGGCCCGCGGCCGAGGTCTGGGCAAACGCGCTGGCGTCGTCGGACTGGGTCGCCGGCGCCACGCCGGACGCGACCGGGCAGCGCCCGTTGGTGTTCGAGAACGGCCTGCTCTACCTGCGCCGCTACCGCGAGTACGAACACCGGCTGGCGACCCGTCTGCGTGCGCTCGCCGCCCACGCGCCGGCCGCAGTCGATCCCACCGCGTTGACCCCGGTGTTCGACGCGCTGTTCCCGGCCGGCGCCTCCGACCCGCTGCAGGCACGCGCCGCCGCGCTCGCCCTGCAACGCGCGCTGCTGCTGGTCACCGGTGGCCCCGGCACCGGCAAGACCACCACGATCGCGCGGATGCTGGTGCTGCTGCTGGCGCAGGCGCGGCTGGCCGGCAATCCGCCGCCACGGATCGCGTTGGCCGCGCCGACCGGCCGTGCGGCCGAGCGCATGGCCGAAAGCCTGCAGGCCGCGGTGGCGCGAATGGCGGCGGCGGACGGCTTCGACCCGGTCTGGATCGAAGGCTTGCCGGCCGGCGCCAGCACCCTGCACCGCCTGCTCGGCACGATCCCCGGCAGCCCACGCTTCCGCCACGACGCCGACCACCCGCTGGCATACGACGTGGTGGTGGTCGACGAGGCCTCGATGGTCGACTTGCCGCTGATGTGCAAGCTCGCCGAAGCGGTGCCGGATGGCGCCCGGCTGGTCCTGCTCGGCGACCCCGACCAATTGCCGTCGGTCGAGGCCGGCGATGTGCTCGCCTCGATCTGCGAGGCGGCGGGTCGTGACGCGCCGACGGCGCTCGCCGACTCGCGCGTTGTCGACATGCCGCCGGTCGGCGTGACCCCGGACCTGTTCGCGCCAGCCGTCCCGGCCGAGCCCGCCGGCGCGGACACCGGCGCAGGTTCCTTCCTGCACGGCCACCGCGTGCACCTGCAGCGCGGCTACCGCCAGTCGGCCGGGTTCGACCTCGCGCCGCTGGCCGAAGCGGCAAGGGACGGCGATGCCGACCGCACGCTCACGCTGCTGCGCGGCAACACCCTCGAGGGCGTGCACTTCCACGAGGACGCGACCGACCCGCTCGCGACCGGCGCCGCCGACCTGCTGCCGCACTGGCGCGCGCTCACCGCCACCGGCGATCCCGCCGCCGCGCTCGCCGCCGCCGCACGCCTGCGCCTGCTGACCGCGGTGCGCGGCGGGCCACAGGGCACCCGCGGGCTCAACGCGCGGATCGAGGAGGCGCTGGTCGGCCCGCGCCCGCCCACGCACTTTCACGGCCGTCTGCTGCTGGTCACCGAGAACAGCTATCGCCACCGCCTGTTCAACGGCGACATCGGCATCTGCCTGCGCGACGACCGCGGCACCCTGGTCGCGTGGTTCCCCGACAGCGACCGTGCCGGCGGGGTACGCGCGTTCCACCCGGCCGCGCTGCCGGCACACGAAAGCGCGTTCGCGATGACCGTGCACAAGGCCCAGGGCTCGGAGTTCGACACGGTCTGGCTGCAGTTGCCGCGGCAGGACAACCGGGTGCTCTCGCGCGAGCTGGTCTACACCGCGCTGACCCGGGCCCGCCGCGAACTGCACCTGTGCGCCGATGAAGCGGTCCTGCGTGCCGCGCTCGGCCGCCATGTCGTGCGGGTCTCGGGGCTGGCGCATCGCCTGCGCGGTCACGGATCGGCCGACCGGGCGCTGAGCTAGAATCGCCGGACCCGGGGGGGGACGAGGCGGATGATGCGGATGCGGCACTGGTGGCCCACAGCGATGTGCGTGCTGGCGTTGTGGCTGGGCGGCTGGTTGCCGCCGGCCACCGCGCAGGCATTGCATGTCGAGGTGCTGCTGACCGACGGCGAGCTCGACGGCCCGCCGGCGTCGGCGCCGGTGTTGACCCGTGCCGAGGCCGCGCAGCCCGGTGACGAAGTCCAGCTCGACGTACCGCGACGCGACGGCCACTACTGGCTGCGCATCACCAGCGATCGCGCGTTCGACGCCGGGCAGCAGCCGGTACTGGTGCTCAACGGTTCGCACGGACTGGGCGCGGTGACGTTCTATCCGCCGGGCGCGCCACCGCGGGTCGTGCGCGAGGCACGCGCCGGCGGTTCGCCATTGCTGCGCCGCGGCTGGGTGTTGCCGCTGCCGCATGGCTGGCCCGAGGCGAGCGTCGCCTACCTGCAGGTCAGCGGCGACGGCAGCGAGCCGCTGCGCCTGCGCATCGCCGGCACTGCCGAACTGATCCACCAGCAGCGCAACGGCGCCCGCGTCGGTGCCGCCACCGCCACCGCGATGCTGGTGATGGTGCTGGCGATGCTGGGCTTGTGGGCGATGTTCCGCGACGTGCTCTACCTCGGCTACGCGGGCTACCTGGCGTGCGTGGTCGGCTACAGCCTGGTGTTGTCCGGCGACGCGGCCGAGATCCCCGGGCTCGATGGCCTGGTGCGCGGCGGCGCCACCTTGCGCTGGGGACTGGTGACGTTGGCGGTGGTGCTGCAACTGGTATTCAGCCTGCGCTTCCTCGAACTCGACCGGGTCCTGCCGCGCGCAGCCGCGCTGGTTCGGGTGTTGCTGTGGCTGCATGCGGCCCTGCTGGCAACGCTGCTGCTGGGCCGCGAGCTGGTCCATGGCTGGTATCCGGTCGTCGGCAACACCCTGCTGGTGACGTGCGCACCGCTGTTGCTGGTGGTGGCCGCGCTGGCCTGGCGCCGCGGCGCCGTGTACGGCGGCTGGTTCCTGCTCGGCTGGTCGCCGATGGTGCTGGTCGCGGCACTGGCCAGCGCCCACCAGCTTGGCCTGCTGCGGGCCGGCTGGGCCGATGCCGCGCTGCCGCTGCTGGCGGTGCTGGAGTCGCTGGTGCTGGCGGTGGCGCTGGCCCACCACGCCATCGCCCGCCATCGCCTCGCGTTGCGCGCGCAGGACTCGCTCGAATGCGACCCGCTGACCGGCGCGCTTGATGGCGGCGCACTGGAGCGCCTGCTCGGCAGCTGGTACCGACGCGCCAGCTTCGGCCGCAACAGCTACGGCCTGCTGATGCTGGAGATCGAAGACTTCGATGCCCTGCGCGCGCAACGTGGCAAGGTGTTCGGCGATGCCGTGCTGCAGCAGGCGCTGGCGCGGATGCGCAGCCTGCTGCGCGCCGACGACACCATCGCCCGCATTGACGGTGCGCGTTTCGCGATCGTCAGCGAGTGCCGGCGCGAGGATTGCGAGCACCTCGCCGAGCGCATCGGCGCGGGCTTCGCGCGCCAGCCGTTCCGGATCGACGGCCGCGAGATCGCGGTCGGCGTCAGCGTCGGCCTGGTGATGTCGCGACGTGGCGAATCGGCCAACGAGTTGCTGCAACGCGCCGTCCACGCGATGCAGCAGGCGCGCGAGCGCCAGGCGCTGCGCGCCGCGTTCATGCCGGCCAACGCGACTGCGGGCTGAACACCGGCGCGTCGTGGCCGCGTCAATTCACCTGCGTTGAACCCGCTCGCGCCTAGGGTCGTGGCAACCGGAACGGATTCGTTCCGGCTCCCCCACGAACAACGGAGCACGATCATGAGCGATGTCAAAAAGGACCACAGTATTGGTTCGGGTACCGGTGCCGCCGCCGGCGCGATCACCGGCGCCGCGGTCGGTGCCGCCGGCGGTCCGATCGGCAGCGCCGTCGGCGCGGTCGCGGGCGGCGTGATCGGCGCCAAGGCCGGCGACTCGATCGCCGAGGCGGTCAACCCGACCGAATACCGCGAGCACTTCCAGCGCGAGTACAAGAACTCGCCGCACTACTCGGCCGAGCGCGACTGGAACGATTACGAGCCGGCCTATCAGTACGGCTACCAGACCTACGGCGAGCACCGCGGCCAGCGTTTCGAGGATGCCGAGCCGGAGTTGCAGCGCAACTGGGACCGGACCCGGGCCGAGTCGAACTCTCGGCTGGAATGGAACGACGCCAAGCACGCCGTGCGCGACGGCTGGCACCACATTGAACGCGCGATGCCGGGCGACGCCGATCGCGACGGTCGCTGAACCGCGCGCGACAGACAACAACAGCAACAACAATAAGCAACGAATTGACGGGGTCGCCTTGGCGGCCCTGTTTTTTTTCGCCGCCGATTCCGCGCAAAAATGCGGCTGCAGTAGCATTGTCATCTCCGCAGATACAGGTCCGACCGATGGCCGACTCCAGCAAACCCACCCGCGAGCAGGCTGAAGCCGCCGTCCGCACCCTGCTCGCCTGGGCCGGCGAGGACCCGACCCGCGAAGGCCTTATAGACACCCCCAAGCGCGTGGCCAAGGCCTACGGCGACTGGTTCAGCGGCTATGCGATGGATCCCGACGAATACCTCGCGCGGACCTTCGAGGAAGTCGCCGGCTACGACGAGCTGATCGTGCTGCGCGACATCCAGTTCGAGAGCCATTGCGAGCACCACATGGCGCCGATCATCGGCCGCGCCCATATCGGTTACCTGCCCGACGGCAAGGTGGTCGGCATCAGCAAGCTGGCGCGCGTGGTCGAGGCCTACGCACGGCGTTTCCAGGTGCAGGAGAAGATGACCTCGCAGATCGCCGACTGCATCCAGCGGGTGCTGCAGCCGCGCGGGGTCGGCGTGGTGATCGAGGGCGCGCACGAGTGCATGACCACCCGCGGCGTGCACAAGCGCGGGGTCAGCATGATCACCTCGAAGATGCTCGGCGGCTTCCGCGACGACGCCCGCACCCGCGCCGAGTTCCTGCAGTTCATCGACGTCGGTCCGGGGCGCTGAAGGGGCGCCAATAACGCACTGTTAACCACGGCGTCACAGCTCTCGCATCTTCGCGCGGTCATCACCGCGCCATCGCGATTGGCTTGGGTATCCTGACGATGATGTCCTCCATGCCCGCCGCTGCCGTCCGCGCCGTCGACGCGCCCGCCGCGTTGATCGCGCGCTACCGCGCGGTACGTGCGCGCAGCCGCGTCCTTGCCGCGCCGTTGTCGGCCGAGGACGCGATGGTGCAGTCGATGGCCGACGCCAGTCCGGCCAAATGGCACTTGGCCCACACCACCTGGTTCTTCGAACGCTTCGTGCTGGCCGCGAAGGCCGATTACCGGGCGGTCGACGAGCGCTGGGACTACCTGTTCAACAGCTACTACCAGAGCGTCGGGCCGATGCACGCGCGGATCCACCGTGGCCTGCTGTCGCGGCCGTCGCTGGCGCAGGTGCTGGATTACCGCGAGCAGGTCGATGCACGCATGGCGGACGCATTCGCGCGCGGCGACTTCGACCGCGAACTGCAACAGCGCATCGAGCTCGGCCTGCACCACGAACAGCAGCACCAGGAACTGCTGCTGACCGACATCAAGCATGCGTTGTGGTGCAACCCGCTGAAGCCGGCCTACCGCGACGACCTCGCGATGACTTCCGGTGGCGCCAGCCCGATGCGCTGGCTGCGCCGCGACGAAGCCGTCGTCGAGATCGGTGCGCCGGCGTGGCCGCTGGCCGGCGACGGCTTCGCCTACGACAACGAATCGCCGCGCCACCGCGCGCTGATGCTGGCGCACGCGCTCGCCAGCCGCCCGGTCAGCAATGCCGAGTACCGCGCCTTCATCGACGACGGCGGCTACCGCAGCGCGACGCTGTGGCTGAGCGAAGGTTGGACGCGGATCAACGCCGAAGCATGGCGCAGGCCGTTGTATTGGGAGGAGGACCTCGAGCGCGAGTTCACCCTCGGCGGCGTGCGCGCGATCGATCCCGACGCGCCGGTCTGCCATCTGAGCTATTTCGAAGCCGACGCGTTCGCGCGCTGGGCCGGCGCGCGGCTGCCGACCGAGGTCGAGTGGGAGCACGCGGCGGCACAGGTGGCGGTGGAAGGCAACTTCGTCGAGGCCGATCGGTTGAGTCCCGCGCCGGCCGGGGCTCTTGTAGGAGCGGCTTCAGCCGCGATCGGGGAATCGTTCGCTCGCACCGACCTCCAGATCGCGGCTGAAGCCGCTCCTACAAAAGCCGCCGACAACACTCCCCAACAACTATTCGGCGACGTCTGGGAATGGACCGCCAGCGCCTATGCCGCCTACCCCGGCTTCCGCGAAATGCCTGGCGCGCTCGGCGAGTACAACGGCAAGTTCATGTGCGGCCAGCAAGTATTGCGCGGCGGTAGCTGCGCCAGTGCGCGCGAGCACCTGCGCGCGAGCTACCGCAACTTCTTCTACCCACCCGACCGCTGGCAGTTCTCCGGCCTGCGCCTGGCCAAGGACGCCCGATGACGCCTGCTGTCGCCGCCATGCCCCTCACCGACCTGCATCCCAGTCCCGACGACATCACCGGCGACACCCTCGCCGGGTTGTCGGCCACGCCCAAGCGGCTGTCGTCGAAATACTTCTACGACGCCCGCGGCTCGCAGCTGTTCGAGCAGATCACCCGCCAGCCCGAGTACTACCTGACCCGGGTCGAGCTGGCGTTGCTGGAAACCTCGATGGCGGCGATCAGCGACGCGGTGGCCGCCCATGCCCACGTGGTCGAGTACGGCAGCGGCAGCGGGCGCAAGACCCAGTTGCTGCTGGAGGGACTGGCCAGCCCGGTCGCCTACACCCCGATCGAGATCTCGCGGACCGCGCTGCTGGCCAGCGTCGAGCGCCTCGGCGAGGCGTTCCCGTCGATCGAGATGCTGCCGGTGTGCGCCGACTTCACCCAGCCGGTGCCGTTGCCCCAGCCCGAACGCGAGCCCGGCCACACCCTGGTGTTCTTCCCCGGCTCGACCCTCGGCAACTTCACTTTTGATGACGCCGAGTGCTTGATGCGCTCGATGCGCGCGACGATGGGGCCGCGCGGGCAGGCACTGATCGGGATCGACCTCGACAAGGATCCGGCGCTGATCGAGCCGGCCTACAACGACGCCGCCGGCATCACCGCGCAGTTCACCCTCAACCTGCTCGCGCGGCTCAACCGCGATGTCGGCAGCGACTTCGACCTCGACGGCTTCGACCACAGCGCGGTGTATTCGCGCGAGCGCGGCCGGATCGAGACCCACCTGGTCAGCCGCCGCCCGCAGGACGTGCACGTCGACGGCCGCAGCTTCCATTTCGACGAGGGCGAGGCGATGCAGGTCGAATACAGCCACAAGTACACCGACGCGCGGTTCGAGGCGCTGGCCGCACGCGCCGGCCTGCGCGTGGTGCAGCGCTGGAACGATCCGCGCGACTGGTTCGGCCTGCGCCTGCTGCAGCCGTCATGAACGCCACGCCCGCGCCGCCGAAGCAACCACCCGCGCAGTACGGCGACCTGCGCGCGATGTTCATCAACTGCACCCTCAAGCGCAGTGACGGCGAAGACTCGCACACCCAGCGCCTGATCGAGGTCGCCGCTGGGGTGATGCGCACGCAGGGCGTGACGGTCGAGACCGTGCGTGCGGTCGACTTCGAGCTGGCTCCCGGCGTGCAACCGGACATGACCGAGCACGGCTTCGAGCGCGACGACTGGCCGCGACTGTGCAAGCGGGTCATGGCCGCCGACATCCTGGTGCTGTGCACGCCGATCTGGCTCGGCGAACAGAGTTCGGTCTGCCGCCGGGTGATCGAGCGCCTGTACGCCGAATCGGCCAAGACCGGCGACAACGGCCAGTACCTCTACTACGGCCGCGTCGGCGGCGCACTGGTGACCGGCAACGAGGACGGCATCAAGCACTGCGCGTCGAGCCTGCTGTACGCGCTCAACCACATCGGCTACACCATCGCCCCGGCCGCCGACGCCGGCTGGATCGGCGAGGCCGGGCCCGGCAAGTCCTACGGCGACGACGGCTGCGGCTTCGACAACGACTTCACCCAGCGCAACACCACGTTCATGGCCTGGAACCTGATGCACCTGGCGCGGATGCTGAAGGACGTCGGCGGCATTCCGGCCCACGGCAACCTGCCGGGCGCGTGGAAGGACGGCCAGCGCTTCGACCATCCCGACCCGGCCGAGGCCGCGCGCCGCGCCGACGCGGACTGACGCTTCGACCCGCGCCACGCGCCTTCACCATCACTGAGCGTTGGCCGAGAGACACTCGGCACTCCCGCGCCCGAGGTGCCCCATGGCCAAGTGCGATGTCTGCGGCAACGACTACGACAAATCATTCACGGTGAAGACCCGCGACGGCGGCGGCACCTACGACTCGTTCGAATGCGCGATCCACGCGCTCGCCCCGACCTGCGCGCATTGCCAGTGCCGGATCATCGGCCACGGCGCCGAACACGACGGCACGTTCTACTGTTGCGCGCACTGCGCCAAGCAGGCCGGCGTGGTGGGCATCGACGACCGCATCTGAGCGGAGCCCAGGGTTCAGTCTTCCAACTGCTGCAGCTCTTCGGCCGGCAGCGGCAACAGCACCCAGAACGCGACGTTGCGGGTGCGCCAATCGGTCGCGGCTTCGCCGAGGATCGCAAGCAGGGTGTCGAAACCCGGGCCATCGGCCGCGCGCCAGTCACCGGCATGCTCGACCAGCAGCAGGTAGCCCGGCGCCGGCAGCCACGACAGGTCGCCGAGGCTGTCGGCCAGCGCGTCCCAGTTGCCGCCGAACCAGTCGGGGAACTGCAGCGCCTGGCCGATTTGCGCCAGTACCGCGGCCTTGTCGGCGCAATCGCCGAGGTCGACGCGCGCCACCGCGAAATCGAGCGCGGCGCCGGCGGCAGCCATCGCCGCGGTGTCGTGCTCGTCGACGAAATAGGCGCCCGAGTGCAGCGGATCGGCGAGCAGCGCGCGCAGGTCGAGCGCGGTCATGGGCGGTCCCGTTCGATCTGGAAGCGGCGGAAGCTGCGGTAGTGGTCGTCGGTATAGAAGTATTCGACCGGAGGGTCGCCGCCGGTGACGATCCGCCGCGCGCCGCGGTCGCGCGAGCGCGGCGTGTCCACGGTGAACTCGCGGTAGTAGCCGCGCGGCTGGCGCGGCAGCAGGCCCTCGCGGTTCTGGAACACGCCGCCGTCCTGGCGGTAATCGTACGGCCCGCCATCGGCGATGGCGTCGAGCACCGCGTGTGCTTCCGGAGGCAGGAATTCGGGATAGGCGCTGGCGGGGCGGTGCGGGCGCGGCCGACGATTGTCGGCACCGTTCGCGGCGCCGGAACGCGGTGATGCAACCGGTTCGGCGATGGCGGGTGGCTGCACATCCTGAGGCGCATATACCGAGCCGTTGTCGGTCTGCTGGGTCCAGGCCCACAGCCCGACCAGCACCACCGCGGCCACCATCCACAGCGAACGATTACGACGCATGGCTGACCCCCATTCGTTCGGACTCGACGTTCCGAGTGTCGCCGATGACACGCGTTCCTGTAGGAGCGGCTTTAGCCGCGATCGGAAGCCGGCGCGGGCGAACGATTCCAGATCGCGGCTAAAGCCGCTCCTACACAAGGCCACCAGGTCAACCGCACTTCAAGCCGGTGATCGCGCCGCGCTCGTTGACGTTGATGTTCAACCGGTCCGGGTTGTAGTCCATCGTCACCGGCTGGCCCGGCTCGATCACCCGCACGTGGCTGCTATGGGTTTCGGCGCGCGCGCGCTCGACCACTTCCGGGCTGGCGGCGCGACCGATCGCCCAGCTGGCCGCCTCGGCCCGGCACGGGCCGGCTGTCGGGGGCGGCGCATCGGCGGCCGGCATGGCGGTGCAGGCGGCCATCGACAACAACAACCCGGCGACGGGCAGGACGGCGAGCTTCATCGGTGGTTCTCCTCGGGCGGGGATCCCGGCAGTGTGCCGTCGGATGTCGTGTGCGTCACGTAAACGCGGCTCAGGCCGGGATCGTCCGTGCCGGTTCGCCGGCCGCGGCCGGTCCGGCATCGACGTGGTTCGCCTGCACCAGCCGCAGCATCAGCCGCGCCAGCGTCACCACATCCTGGTGGTTGTGCGCGCACACGCGCCGCAACAATGCCGACGAGCCGCCGCGCAGGAACGACAGCCATGCCGCCGGCGCCTGCGACCCGGGCAGGTCGTCCTCGCGCACGATCCCCAGCAACTCGCGCTCGATCGTCGCCAGCCGGCAGTTCTCCCACACCCCGCGGTAGCGCCGGCGGGTCGGGAACAGCAGGTCGACGTGGTCGAGCGGGGTGATCGGGCATGGCAGCCGCGCCAACCGGTAGCGTGTCTTCAGCAGCGGGCTGTCATAGCAGCGGCCGTTGTAGCTCGACAGCACGGTGGACGGCGACAGCCAGCGGGCGAACTCTCGCAGCATCGCGCTCTCGGCCGCGAGCGTGGTGATCAGCAACTGGCGGATGCGCAGGCCGTCGCCATGCAGCGGGTGAACGTGCCAGTCAGCCGCGCCGATCTGGAACGCGCGGGTGCCGGTGCCGCCGGCCAGGCCGGTGGTCTCGGTGTCGAAGAACAGCAGGTCGCGGGGGTTGACCGCGTCATCGCGTTTGGCGAACGCCAGCGGCAGCGCGTCGGCGGGCGCGGGGAACGGCAGCCAGTCCTCGATCAGGCGCAGGCCCGGCGCGATCTCCTCGCCGGGCAGCGAGCGGTCGACCGGGCCGCGCGGCGATCGCGATGCCGGCGCCCGTTCGCGCACGCCGAGCAGGCGGCGCAGGGTGTCGATCGAGGTGTAGGCGGGCTCGGTCGTGCGGGCGTCGGCGGGACTGGCGGTCCGAACCGGGGGTGAGGGAAATCGTGGTTCGGGTGCCGGCGGGAATCCCGTGTGCGAGGGCGGCGGTGCGGGCGACGGCGCCGGTTCGAATCGCGAACCGGTTGCTCCGCCGGCCTCGCGCTTGAGCGCGCGCAGCTTTTCGAGGGTAATGCTCATGCGGCGTGCCGTCGGGACAGCACATCGCATCGCGGTTCATCCGGCCGTGCGCCCGGGAACCTTCTTCGGGACGTAGGAGCGACGTCAGTCGCGACCTGTACATGGCCTCCAGCGTTCGGCGGGTCGCGACTTACGTCGCTCCTACACGGGAAGAGGGCATCGGGTCTGGATGAACTTCGGTTCGTCGGACACGGAAGCTCCTGTAGGAGCGGCTTTAGCCGCGATCTGGAATCGGACGAGCGGCCAAAGATCCGATCGCGGCTAAAGCCGCTCCTACAAAAGCACGAAGCTGCGCGGAGACACGCCATCACTGTGCCTCCGCCGCCAGCAGCTCCAGCACCCGCCGCGCCAGCGACTTTGGCGTCGCGTTGTCGCCGGTCTCGTCCGCCGCCAGCACCGGGCCGACGCAGGCGGGGCAGCCGGCCTTGCAGTCGCATCGTTCGACCAGTTCGCTCGCGCGGCGCACCAGTTCGGCCTGCCGCGTCCACAACGGCTCGCTCAGGCCGACGCCGCCGGGGAAGTTGTCGTAGAGGTAGATGGTCGGCACGAACTGCTGCACTTCGACGTCCCCGGTGGTGGTGTCGCGGGCCGGCATCGCATCGTGGGTCGAATCGTCGTCGGCGCCGCCATCGGAGGACACCGAATGCAGCCGGTAGCCCGCGTCATGGTTGCCGGTCCCGTCGAAGTCCTCACCGGCGCCGTGCATCTCCACGTAGTCGGCATGCCCTTGCAGCGGCAACCGCGCACGCGTGCCCGCGCCCGGGGCGATCGAGAGGCCGTCGACCGGACCTTCCACCCCACGCAGCTGTCCGCGTCCTTTCGAATCGGCGGTCGCGAACCACGCGCCGTCGCCGTTGCCGACCGCCTTCTGCAGGTCGCGCGCGTCGGCCATCACCGCGACGGTGGCGACCACGTGCAGCGCGTAACCGGCGCCGAGGAAGCCGTCGAGCGCGTCCTGTCTTGATGCGAACCACGCCAGCAATGTCGCCTGCGGCAGTTGCCACCAGACCGCGGTGGTGTGCAGCTCCTGGTCGGGCAGGTTGACCGGGCCGTAGCCGATGTTCTCGTGGGTGTAGTAGCGGATCTTCTTGTAGCCGGCCACGCGCCGGACCACGTGCACCTCGCCGTGGCCGCAGTCGCCGTGGCCGGCATCGATGCCGTCGAAGCGCTCGAGTACCTTCAGCTTGGAGTAGTCGATCGAGTCGGTGTAGTAGTCCACGCGGGTACGCGTGACGTACGCCTTGCGCCCGTCCCAGTCGAGCCGCTCGACCTGGTACGGCGTGCTCTGGACCATGTGGATCGCGCCTTCGTACAACGTCAATGCGGCCGCCGAGTAGTCGACCTCGGCGATGATCTGCTGCTTGCCGCCGGTGCGGTCGACGACGACGAAGTTGCCGTCGGCGACCGAGCGCAGCGACACCGCGTTGGCCGGGTAGCTGTCGGCGATCCACTCCCAGCGGTCGCCCTCGCGGTGCACGACTTCGGTCTCGGCCAGCGCTTCCAGGTAGATCTCGGGTTCGATCGGGCCGAACGCCTCGTCGACCACGAACGGCAGCTCAAAGGCGGCGCAGCGGATGTGGTCGAACAGGATCAACGGTTGGTCCGGCGCGGTGCGCGCGTGTTCGGGCGAGGCGTCGGCGAAGAAGTCGGGATGGCGCACGACGTACTGGTCGAGCGGCTGCGAGTTCGCCACCAGCACCCCGAGGCTGGGCTGCTGCCGACGCCCCGCGCGGCCGAATCGCTGCCACGTCGCCGCGACCGAGCCCGGGTAGCCGTTGAGCACGACCACGTCGAGCGAACCGATGTCGACGCCGAGCTCAAGCGCCGAGGTCGAGATGATCCCGTCGATGTTGCCGGCGCGCATGTCGCGCTCGGCCGCGCGGCGCTCGGTCGGCAGGTAACCGCCGCGGTAGGCGCGGATGCGCGGCGGTTTGCGCGGGTCGGAGTCGAACACGTCCTTGAGGTACTTGGTCAGCACCTCGACCATCAGCCGCGTCTGCGCGAACACCAGTGTCTTCAGCCCGGCCTTGATCGCGATCCGGGCGATCCGGTTGGCCTGAGACCGCGCCGACGCGCGCAGGCCGAGGTCGGGGTTGATCACCGGCGGGTTCCACAGCAGCACATGCTTGTCGCCGGTCGGTGCGCCCGACTCGGTGATCGCGTGCACCGGTGCCTCGATCAGTGCGCGCGCGTGTTCGGCCGGGTTGCCGATCGTTGCCGAGCACAGGATGAACTGTGGGGTCACGCCGTAGAACGCGCAGATCCGCTTGAGCCGGCGCAGCACGTTGGTGACGTGGCTGCCGAACACGCCACGGTAGGTGTGGATCTCGTCGATCACCACGTAGCGCAGGTTCTCGAAGAACTGCGCCCACTTGGTGTGGTGCGGGAGGATTGCCTGGTGGAGCATGTCGGGGTTGGACACGACGATGTCGCCGTGCAGGCGGATCGCCTGGCGCGCGTCGCCGGGGGTGTCGCCGTCGAAGGTGAACGCCTTGCCCCCGAGGTCGCCGGCGCGGTTGAGTTCGAGCAGTTCGGCGACCTGGTCCTGTGCCAAGGCCTTGGTCGGGAACAGGTACAGCGCCTTCGCGCCCGACGTCATCGCCGCGCTGACCACCGGCAGGGTGTAGCACAGCGATTTGCCCGACGCGGTCGGGGTGACGATGGCGACATTTTCGCCACGTTGCGACGCGGCCCAGGCGTCGGCCTGGTGGCGGTAGAGGCGGTCGACCCCGCGTGCGCGCAGGGCCGAAGCGAGCGCGGCGGGCACGTCGTCCGGGATCGGTGCGTAGTCGCCCTCGCGGCCGGGAATGGTGAAGTGGCCGGTGATGCGGTCGGCGTAGCGCTTCGACAGCGCCCGGGTCAGCGCGGCGCCGTCGCCGCGGCGGCGCACCTCGCGCACCGGCAACGTCCCGCTCGCGTCGAGCCGGTCGAGTTCACCGTCCACCCCGTCCTGCCGCACCAATGCCCGCCCCATGCGCCCGCTCCCGCCAAAGGCGCGCAGTAGAGCAGCACCGCGTCGCAACCGGTGAGACGGCGGATGAATGATTCAGTCGTCGCGACCTGCTTTCTGTAGGAGCGGCTTTAGCCGCGATCGGAAATCGTCCGCCCGCGCCGGTTCCAGGATCGCGGCTAAAGCCGCTCCTACAAAAGCCCGTGCACCTCGCGAACCGCGAACGCCCGTAGCCGCGCCGCGCTCGATACACCGATCCCCTGCGCCCTCTCAGCGACATACAGCGTCACGTGCGGCGGCGGCACCGGAAGCTGGCGCCCCAGCAGCCGCTCCAGTTCACGGTGGAACGGCGCCATCGCCGGCAGCTCGACGCGCTCGATGATCGAGTGGGCGACGCGCAGCCGACCATCCTCGACGTAGGATTTTCGCAGCAGCCAGGTCCTTCCGCTGGAGGTGTACCGCCAGTCCAGGGCATCGAATGCCACCGCCACTGCCACGCGAAGCCAGGCCGCCGCGAATACCTCGCGCAGCTCGCGGCCGAGACGATTCCCGATAACGGTGATGTGGAGTTCGGGCTTGGGCGTGAACGCGACGCCGTCGATCTCGACCCCATGCCGCGGTGGCGGCCAGCAGTCCGGCGCGATCGGCAGCACCAGACTGTCGCCGCCGTCCGGCATCGGCCAGCGAATGCGTGGCCCTGCAACGCCCTGTTTCATCTGCCGTTACCCAAGTCCGCCATGCTGCGATGCACAATACGCGATTGATTCCCGCAAGGATCCCGAATTGGCGGACGCCACGCCCCTGACAGCCGACCAGCGCAACCAGCGCGGCTACGCCATGATCCTGTTCGCGCTGGCGATGGGCGGCTTCGCGATCGGCACCAGCGAGTTCGCGATGATGGGCCTGATGCCGAGCCTGGTACAGGGCTTCGGCATCACCGAGCCGCAGGTCGGCCACCTGATCAGCGCCTACGCGCTCGGCGTGGTGGTCGGCGCTCCGCTGCTGGCGATCCTCGGCGCGCGCCTGCCGCGGCGTTCGCTGCTGCTGGCGCTGATGGGGTTCTACGCGCTAGCCAACCTGGCGACCGCGTTCGCGCCCAACTACCACGCGATGCTGGCGTTCCGCTTCATCGCCGGCCTGCCGCATGGGGCGTACTTCGGCGTGGCGATGCTGGTCGCCGCGTCCATCAGCGGCCCCGGCCAGCGCGGAGCGGCGATCAGCCGGGTGATGCTGGGCCTGTCGATCGCGATCCTGGTCGGCAACCCGCTCGCGACCTGGCTGGGGCAGGAACTGAGCTGGCGCTACACGTTCGCGCTGGTCGCCATGGTCGCGCTGCTGACGGTGACGATGGTCGCGCGCTCGCTGGCGGCGGACCCGTCGGAGCCGCGGCAGACGCCGTTGCGTGAGATGCGCGCGTTCAACACCTCGCAGGTCTGGCTGACATTGCTGATCGGCGCGGTCGGCTTCGCGGGCATGTTCTGCGCCTTCAGCTATCTCGCGCCGACGCTGACCGAAGTGACCGGCACCAGCGATGGCTGGATCCCGATCGCGATGGGCGTGTTCGGGGTCGGCTCGATCATCGGCAACCTCGCCGGCGGCTGGCTGGTCGACCGCCTGCAGTTCCGCGCCGGCGCGGTGATCCTGGCGTGGTCGGCGCTGGTGCTGCTGGTCTATCCGGTCGCCGCGGGCGCGTTGTGGACGATGCTGCCGGCGGTGGTCGCCGTCGGAACCATGGGCGCGCTGGCGCCGGTGCTGCAGACGCGGTTGATGGATGTCGCGGGCGAGGCGCAGACGCTTGCCGCGGCTTCCAACCACGCGGCGTTCAATGCGGCCAATGCGCTTGGGCCGTGGTTGGGTGGACTCGCGATCAGCGCCGGATTCGGTTGGACTTCGACCGGCTATGTCGGTGCGGCGACCGCTGTGGGTGGGCTGCTGGTCTATGCCTGGGCGCGGTGGGACGAGCGGCGGTTGATGGTGGTGGCGGAAGAAGGCTGACGCGAAGTCGGGTGGAGCGCGCGGACTTCCGGGTCGGGAATGCGGGCTTCGGGCAGGTCGCCGCGTCGGCGTGTGAAGTCAGCCGAGATTTGGCCGGAGTTGGCATCCACACAATCGCGCGTCGGCCGACGCCATTGTAGGAGCGGCTTCAGCCGCGATCGTGAGTCGGCGACACTGGACCCCCGCCGTTGCTACCAACCATGATGTCTGTCGACAAACCATTCTCACCCGCCTGCGAGCGCAATCGCGAACCGATCCTCGCGGTGCTGCTTGAACACTTCGCCGAGGCGCGGCATGTGCTCGAGGTCGGCAGCGGCACCGGCCAGCACGCGGTGCATTTCGCGGCGGCGATGCCGTGGCTGTCGTGGCAATGCAGCGACCGGCCGGAACACCTGCCGGGCATCCGCGTGTGGCTCGACCAGGCGGCGCTGCCGAACACGCCGGCGCCGCTGAAACTCGATGTCGATACCGGACCGTGGCCGCGTGCAGAGGGCGGCGAGCGGTTCGACGGGGTGTTCAGTGCCAACACGCTGCACATCATGGGTTGGCCGTCGGTGGAGCGGCTCTTTGCCGGCATCGATACGGTGCTGGCGGCCGACGGAACGTTGGTGGTGTACGGCCCGTTCAACCATGGCGGCCGCTTCACCAGCGACAGCAACCGCGAGTTCGACGGCTGGTTGCGCGCGCGCGACCCGGCCTCGGGCATCCGCGATTTCGAGGCGGTCGACGCGCTGGCGCGCGGCGCCGGACTGGTGTTGCAGGCCGACGTGGCGATGCCGGCGAACAACCGCTGCGTGGTATGGCGCCGCGGCACGTGCGGTTCCCCCGAGACCGGCGAATCGGAGCGCGGCAGCCGAGCCCCCGGTTGATGTACAGGTCGCGACTGACGTCGCTCCTACCGGCCGGTAGCGTCGCGATTCCGGCGGCGGGCGGGTGGGGCCATCGCGACCAAGCGAGTATCGGGGAGCGACTCGCGATGGCCCCGCCCGTCCGCCTTCACGCGACCACCGCAAACGCCGCCCGCACCGCCGACCAAAACCCGCGCGAACACTCAACGCCGCTACCGCCGCCAGCACTCCAACGCCAGCACTTCAACGCGGCATCGCCACCGCTTCCCCGTCGTCGCCTTCCAGCCGGGCCCCCTCGTCCGCCACCGGCGACGGCGCCTGCGCCGGCACCTCCGACGGAATCGCGATCGCATCCGGATCGACCGGCAGCATCCGCGCCTCGCGCCAGCGGCCCCATTTGTAGTAGCCCAGCGACAACACCATCGACACCGCCGCGCTGACCGGGAAGCTCCACCAGATCGCATCGACCCCGAACTGCGGCTGCAGCCAGTTCGCGAACGGCACCCGCACCCCCCACAACGCCAGCCCCAAAATGATCAGCGGCGGCACCACCGCGCCGGTCGAGCGCACCACGCCGGCAATCACGAAGGTCACCCCGAAGAACAGGAACGACCACACCGCGATGTGGTTGAGATGGCGCGCGATCTCCAACGCCTCGCTGCCGGTCGGCATGAACATCGCCAGGGTGAAACGGTCCAGCAGGATCAGCGGCGCGATCAATGCGCCGGTCAGCAGGAAGTTGAAACCGACCCCGGCGCGGGTGGTCGCCTCCACCCGCGGCCAGTTGCCGGCACCCACGTTCTGAGCCGCCATCGACGAACACGCCGCGCCGATCGCCATCGCCGGCATCTGCACGTAGGTCCACAGCTGCAACGCCGCACCATAGGCGGCAGTGGTGTGGGTGCCGTAGGCGTTGACCATGGTGATCATCGCGATCATCGCCAGCGAGATCATCACCATCTGCAGCCCCATCGGCACGCCCTTGGTGACCAGCGTGCGCACGATGGTCCAGTCGGGCTTGAACAGGTGACCTTCATGGCGACCAATCCACAGCGGATGGCGCTTGTGGCGCAGCCAGCCCAGCATCGCCGCCAGCGCGATCGCGTTGGCCACCAGCGTTGCCATCGCGCTGCCGGCCATGCCCATCTCCGGCAGCGGCCCGACCCCGAACATCAGCAGCGGCACCAGCCCGATGTCGAGCACCACCGCCAGCAACAGGAACACGAACGGCGTGCGGGTGTCGCCGGCGCCACGCAGGATCGCCGACAGGAACGCGAACGCGTACAGCAGTGGCAGCGCCAGGAAGATCACTTTCAGGTACGCATCGGCCAGCGGCAGCGCCGCTTCCGGCGTCGACATCCACACCAGCACGTGGCGCGACAGCGGCAGCCCGATCGCCGCCAGCAGCACCGAGATGCCGAGGAAGAACGTCGCCGCCGAACCGATCACCCGGCGCGCCCCGGCCAGGTCGCGCCGGCCCATCGCCTGGCCGACCAGGATGGTCGAGGCCATGCCGAAGCCGAACACCCCGCCGAGCAGCAGGAACATGATGTTGTTGGCGTTGGCGATCGCCCCCAGCGCCTCCTCGCCAAGGAAGCGGCCGACCCAGATCGCATTGACCGAGCCGTTGAGCGACTGCAGCACGTTGCCGCCGAGGATCGGCAGGGCGAACACGAACAGGGTGCGGGCGATCGGCCCTTCGGTGAGGTTGCGCGGCTGCATCGGCGCCCGGGCGACGGAGGGGCGGCCAGCTTAGCGGGACGCGGTGGATGGGACGCGAATACGCAATAATTCCGCATGCTCCGACTGACCGACCTCAAGTTGCCCCTCGACCACCCCGAACCGGCGCTGGCCGAGGCGATCCTCGCGCGGCTCGGCATCGGCGCCGACGAGCTCACCGGCTACACCGTGGCCAAGCGCAGCTATGACGCGCGCCGGCGCGGCGGAATCGTGCTGATCTATTCGGTCGACGTCGAGACCCCGCGCGAGGCCGAGATCCTGCAGCGGCTGCCGCCCGCGAGCGCCAATGCCGGGCCGCCGAAGGTCGCACCAACCCCGGACACCTCTTACAGGTTCGTCGCCCGCGCCCCAGCGCGGTTACCACTGCGGCCGGTCGTGGTCGGCTTCGGCCCGTGCGGACTGTTCGCCGGACTGGTGCTCGCGCAGATGGGTTTCCGGCCGATCATCCTCGAGCGCGGCAAGGCGGTGCGCGAGCGCACCAGGGACACCTGGGGCCTGTGGCGCAACAAGATCCTCAACCCGGAATCGAACGTGCAGTTCGGCGAAGGCGGCGCCGGCACGTTCTCCGACGGCAAGCTGTACAGCCAGATCCGCGATCCGCACCACCACGGCCGCAAGGTGCTGACCGAGTTCGTCAAGGCCGGCGCGCCGGAGGAGATCGCCTACGTCAGCAAGCCGCACATCGGCACCTTCCGGCTGGTGTCGATGGTCGAGCAGATGCGCGCGACGATCGAGTCGCTCGGCGGCCAGGTCCGCTTCAGCCAGCGGGTCGACGACGTCGTGGTCGAGACCCACAGCGCCGGCAACCGCCAGGTGCGCGGCGTGGTGCTGGCCGACGGCAGCGAGCTGCGCGCCGACCACGTGGTGATGGCGCTCGGCCACAGCGCCCGCGACAGCTTCGCGATGCTGCATGCGCGCGGGGTGTTCGTCGAGGCCAAACCCTTCTCGATCGGCTTCCGCATCGAGCATCCGCAATCGCTGATCGACAACGCCCGGTTCGGTCCGCAGGCCGGGCATCCGCTGCTCGGCGCCGCCGACTACAAGCTGGTCCATCACTGCCGCAACGGCCGCTCGGTCTACAGCTTCTGCATGTGCCCGGGCGGCACCGTGGTCGCCGCCGCGAGCGAGCCGGGACGGGTGGTCACCAACGGCATGAGCCAGTACTCGCGCAACGAGCGCAATGCCAACGCCGCGATCGTCTGCGCGATCACGCCGGAGGATTACGCCGCCTACGGTGATGGCCCGCTCGCCGGCATCGCCCTGCAGCGGCACTGGGAGGCGCGCGCGTTCGAGCTCGGCGGCGGCGAGTACGAGGCACCGGCGCAACTGGTCGGCGACTTCCTCCGCGACGCGCCGTCGACCGGGTTCGGCACGGTGCTGCCGTCGTACACCCCCGGGGTGCGGCTGGGCGACCTCGGCCGGTCGCTGCCGGACTACGCGATCGCCGCGATCCGCGAGGCACTGCCGGCGTTCGACAAGCAGTTGCGCGGTTTCGGCATGGACGATGCGGTGTTGACCGGGGTCGAGACCCGCACCTCCTCGCCGGTGCGGATCACCCGCGGCGTCGACGGCCACAGCCTCAACACCCGCGGCCTGTTCCCCGCCGGCGAGGGCGCCGGGTATGCCGGTGGCATCCTCTCGGCCGGCGTCGACGGCATCAAGGCCGCCGAAGCGGTGGCGCTGAGCATGATCGCGGTCTGAGGTCCCGTCTTGCGGGGCATCCGTCCGCCGTAGGAGCGACGTAAGTCGCGACCTGTACATGACCTCCAACGTTCGGCGGGTCGCGACTCACGTCGCTCCTACATTCGGACGTCGACCGTAGATCTGCGTCTCACCCGCCCGTGCCGTTTGGCAGGGGCCATGACGACCCGGGTCCGTAGGATGGGGCAATTGCCACCACCGGGGTTTGTCGATGTCGAAGTTCCGCCCGTCCGCCGCGTTGCCGTTGCTGGCGCTGCTGCCGTTGTCGATCGCGCTCGCGCAGTCGCCCGCCACCACCGCGCCGTCGCTCGCCGAGGCGGTGTCGCCGCAGGGCGCGCTGGTCGACAGCGCCTATCCCGGCACGATGACGCTGACCGTCGACGCGACCGACGTCGCCCGGCGGGTGCTGCACGTCAGCCAGCAGATCCCGGTGCAAGCCGGTCCGATCACCCTGCTGTTCCCGAAGTGGATCCCCGGCAAGCACCGCCCCGACGGCCCGATCAACAAGCTCGCCGGGCTCGGGGTCAGCGCCAACGGCCAGCCGCTGGTGTGGCGGCGCGATCCGCTCGACGTCTACGCGTTCAAGCTCGAGGTGCCGGCCGGCGTCAGTGCGCTCGACGTGCAGTTCGACATGCTGACCCCGACCGCCAGCGACGAGGGCCGGGTGGTGATGACCCACGACATGCTCAACGTGCAGTGGGGCACGGTCGCGCTGTACCCGGCCGGCTACCACGCCGGCAACATCCCGGTGACGCCGAGCCTGGTGCTGCCGGCGGGCTGGCAGGCCGGCACCGCGCTGGAACTGCAGCGGCGCGAGGGCGACACCCTGCGCTACGGCACGGTCAGCTTCGAGGTGCTGCAGGATTCGCCGGTATACGCCGGCCGCCACTTCAAGCGGGTCGACCTCGACCCGGGCGCGGAGATCCCGGTGATGCTCGACATCGTCGCCGACGCGCCGAAGTACCTCGAGACCGAGGACGAGCAGGTCGACAAACACCGCGAGCTGGTCGACCAGGCCTACAAGCTGTTCGACTCGCAGCACTTCGATCACTACGACTTCCTGCTGTCGCTGTCGGACCGCATGGGCGGGCAGGGCCTGGAGCACCACCGCTCCAGCGAGAACGGGGTCAAGCCGGGTTACTTCAGCGACTGGGACGACCACGTCGCCGCGCGCGACCTGCTGCCGCACGAGTTCGTGCACTCCTGGAACGGCAAGTTCCGCCGCCCGGCCGGGCTGGCGACGCCGAACTTCCACGTGCCGATGCAGGATTCGCTGCTGTGGGTGTACGAGGGCCAGACCCAGTACTGGGGCATGGTGCTGGCCGCGCGCTCGGGGCTGTGGGAGAAGGACGACGCGCTCGGCGCGCTGGCGCTGGTCGCCTCGACCTATGCCACCGACCGCCCGGGGCTGGAATGGCGCAACGTCCAGGACACCACCTACGACCCGATCATCTCGATGCGCCGGCCGCAGCCGTATCGCAGCTACCAGCTCAGCGAGGACTACTACAACGCCGGCGCGCTGATCTGGCTGGCGGTCGATGCCCGCCTGCGCGAGTTGTCGAACGGCCGCCGCTCGCTGGACGACTTCGCCAGTGCGTTCTTCGGCGTCGACGACGGCAGCTGGGAGGTCAAGCCGTACGTGTTCGCCGACGTGGTCGCCGCGCTCGACGCGATCGAGCCGGACGGCGACTGGTCGACGTTCCTGCGCAGCCGCCTCGACGCCAACGCGCCGCCGCTCGATGGGCTGGCCGCGAGCGGCTGGAAACTGGTCTACACCGACGCGCCCAGCGACTACCACAAGGGCGTGCTGTCATCGCGCAAGGCCGCCGACTACACCGCCTCGCTGGGCATGGTGGTGTCGAAGAAGGACGCCGAAGTGGGTTCGGTGCGTTGGGACGGGCCGGCGTTCAACGCCGGCATCGCGCCGGGCGCCACATTGCTCGCGGTCAACGGCTACGCGTTCGACACCGACCTGCTGGACGACGCGATCCGGGCCGGCAAGAAGGACGGCACCCCGATCGAGCTGGTGGTCCGGCACGGCGAGGTGGTGAAGACGGTGCAGCTGGACTACCGCGAGGGCCTGAAGTACCCGCACCTGCAGCGGATCGAGGGCACCAGGGATCGCCTGGGCGAGATCCTGCAGCCGCTGTAACCCCGCTCCTACAGGGCGTCCGGAACCGCGGCCGGCGCCTGTTGACGGGCCGCCGTCGCGCCGTCGCGTCCAACCGGCGCCGGACGGCCGAACAGGTAGCCCTGTCCGAACTCGCACCCCAGCCCGAGCAGGATCCGGTGCTGCTCGGCGGTTTCGATGCCCTCGGCCACCACCTGCATGTCGAGCGCGCGGGCCAGCGCGATCACCGCCGACACCACCGCGGCGCAGTTGCTCTGCTTGCCGAGTGCGGCCAGGAAGGTGCGGTCGATCTTGATCATCCGCAGCGGGAAGGTGTGCAGGTAGCTCAGCGAGGAGTAGCCGGTGCCGAAATCGTCCAGGGCGATGCCGACCCCGTGCGCCTGCAACCGCCCGAGCACCGCCCGCACCCGCTCGGGGTCGTCCAGCAGCGAGCCTTCGGTGACCTCGATCACCAGTCGTGAGGGTGGCAGGCCGGTGCGTGACAGCAACTCCAGCAGGCGCAGGTCGAAATCCTCGCGGCGCAAATGGCGCGGGGCGACGTTGATCGTCAGGTAGCCGTCGTCGGGGCGCGTGGCCGCCTGGGCCAGGCTGCGCTTGAACATCCGCCAGTCGATCGTCTCGATCAGGCCACTGTCCTCGGCCACCTGCAGGAAGTCGCCGGGGCCCAGCACCCCGCGTTGCGGATGGTTCCAGCGCAGCAGCGCCTCGTGCCCGACCAGTTCGCCGCTGTCCAGGCGCACGATCGGCTGCAGGTACGGCTCGAGCTGGTCGTGCTGGATCGCCTCGCGCAGCTCGGCCTCGACCGCCAGCACGTCGATCGCGGACGCCTGCAGCGACGCGTCGAACAGCTGCCAGCGCCGGCGGCCGAGCGCCTTGGCCCGGTACAGCGCGGTGTCGGCATCGCGCACGAGCTCGTCGGCGCGCTGGTAGCGCGCATCGCCGACCGCGATGCCGATGCTCGCCGACGGTTCCAGCACGCGGCCGGCGATCTGCATCGGCTCGGTCACCAGCTCCAGCACCCGCTGCGCCACCGCGGCCGGAGTGGTGCATCCCGGGTCGCCGCCGGGCGGCACGTTCTCCAGCAGGATCGCGAACTCGTCGCCCGACAGCCGTGCCACCAGGTCGGGCTTGCGCACGCAGGCCTGCAGCCGGCGGCCGATCTCGCGCAGGAACTCGTCGCCGGCGAGATGGCCGAGGTTGTCGTTGATCACCTTGAAGCGATCGACATCGAGGTACAGCAGCGCACAGCGTCGCGCCGGGTCGTCCGGCAACTGCGCGAGCAGGGTCTCGATGCGCGCGTGCAGCTGGCCACGGTTGGGCAGGCCGGTCAGGGCATCGTGCATGACCTCGTGCTGCAACTGCTGCTGGACCTGCTCGCGCTCGCGGATCTGCCGGCGCAGTTCGAGGGTGCGCTCGGCCACGCGTTCCTCCAGTTGCGCGTAAGCCTGCTGCCGGAACTGCGCGCTGCGCCGGCGATGCAGGCTGTTGGCGATCTGCGAGGCGGCGAAGCCGAGCAGCTCCTGGTCGGCCGGGCCGTACACCACAGCCGGGTCGTAGCTCTGCACCGCGACCAGCCCGATCGCCTCGTCGCCGGAGAACAGCGGAACCCCGAGCCAGCAGTTGGATGTCGGATGCTGGTACTGCGACGGGATGATCTCGCCGCTGCGAATCAGTTCGGCTTCGAGCTCGGCGTCGATCAGGAGCGGTCGGCGATGGCGCAACACATATTCGCTGAGCCCGCGTGCCAGCGGCCGTCCCTCGCGCTTGCGCTTCAGCTGGATGTCGACGTAGTACGGGAACTCCAGCGAGGTTCCATCGTCGGAGACCAATGCGATGAAGAAGTTCTCGGCGTTCAACAGCTGGCCGACCACGCCGTGGATGCGGGCGTAGAACGCCTCCTCGCCGATGTCCTCGGTGGCCAGCTGGGCGATCTGGAACAGCGCCGTCTGCAGCCGTTCGGCGCGCTGGCGCTCGGCCACCTCCAGCTGCAGGTCGCAGTTGGCCTGGGCCAGCTCCTGCGTCCGCAGCTTGACGTTGTGCTCCAGCGACTCGGTGCTGCGCTTGCGCTCCAGGGTGGTCAGGATGTGGCTGGCGACGAACGTCAGCAGCTCCTGGTCGGCTTCGCTGAAGCAGATGCCCGGCTGGTAGTTCTGCACCACGATGGCGCCGTGGGTCACGCCCTCGCGCTGCATCGGCACGCCAAGCCAGGCGGGACTGTCGGAACCGAACACGCGCATCGGCCCGTCCACCTGGTTGCACAGCTGTGCATGGTCGCCACGCAGCGCCTTGCCATCGCGCAGCACGTACCAGGTCGCGGAGTGGCGGATGTCGTCGCAGGGCAGTTCGTCGAACGGCGCGGGGTCCTGCACGTCGACGAAATACAGCATGCGGATGGTGTCGTGGGTGCCGTCGCGCAGGACGATGAAGAAGTTGTCGGCGTACATCAGGGTGCCGACGATGTCGTGGATGCCGCGCAGCACCTCGGCCATGTCGCGATCGGAGCCGGCCAGCCCGGAGATCGCGAACAGCGCACGCTGGAGTTGCTCGGCGTGCTCCAGCCGCAGCACTTCGCGTTCGAGCTCGGCCAGGCGATTGCGGTGGCGCAACTGGCGGTCGGCCACCTTCAACGGCGCCGCCAGTTCGTCGGCCAGCGCGGCGTTGGCGCCGCCGCCGCAGGTCTCGAGCAGCAGCACTGCGGTGCTGGCGGGCAGCGGGATCGCCATGTGGCGGCCAGCGGCACTGAACTGCGGCGCGCCTTCGGCGACGGCGGCATCGGCGAACGCCTGCTGCCCGGCATCGTCCAGGCGGTGGTCGGCGCCGCCGAGTTCCCACAGCAACCGGGCCTGTCGCACGACCGGCAACGAGCGGGCGATCCGTTCGACCGCGGCGATCACCTCGTCTGCGCTCACCGCGGCCAGCAGCAGCTCGCGCCAGTCCTCGGCGACGCCGCCGGCGCGGTTCATCGGCCACCGCCGCATCGAATGCGTCGAGTGCCGCGGCTGTCGCGGGGGTACGCGCCGGAAGGTTGGTGATGGCAGGGTCGGTACAACATTGATGGGTCCCGGGCCGCAACACGGAGCCGCCCGTCGACGTTATCGGCGCATTGTCCCAAACCTTTAGCCGGGGCTTTGGCCGCTAACGGACATGAAAAACCCCGCTTTCGCGGGGTTTTCCGGAGTCGACACGGTGGCGGCGTCAGGCCACCTGGACCAGCCGCAGCGGGTTGTCCCACTCGGCCAGCAATTGCGCTTCGCGCGCCTTGGCCTTGGCCAGGTGCTCGTCCTTGACGTGGCCGTAGCCGCGGATGTGCTCGGGGATCGTGGCGATCTCGACGGCGAGGTCGAGGTTGCCGCGGTCGAGCTTCGGCAGCAGCGCCTCGATGGTGGCGAAATACTCGCCGATCAGGCGACGCTCCATCCTGCGCTCGTCGGTGTAGCCGAACACGTCGAGGGCGGTGCCGCGCAGCCGGCGCAGTTTCGCCAACACACTGAACGCGGTGAACACCCACGGCCCGAACTCGCGCTTCACGCCACGGCCGTGCGCGTCCTTCTTTGCCAGCAGCGGTGGGGCGAGGTGGAACTTGAGCTTGAAGTCGCCATCGAACTGCTGCTTCACCCGGCGCATGAAGTCACCGCTGGTGTACAGCCGCGCGACTTCGTACTCGTCCTTGTAGGCCATCAGCTTGAACGCGTAGCGCGCGACCGCTTCGGTCAGGTCGCTGCTGGCGGCGACGCGGGCGTGTTCGGCCTCGCGCACCTTGCCGACGAAGTCGGCGTAGCGGCGGGCGTAGGCGGCGTCCTGGTAGTCGGTCAGGAACGCGACCCGACGCGCGATCACCTCGTCGAGCGAACGCGACAGGCGGGCGTCGTCGAGCGGCAGGAACGCGAGGTTGTCGCCGCCCGCGGCATGCTCGGGCACGTGGCGCAGCTCGTCCTGCGCCGCGGTCGCGCGCGGTGCCGACGGGCTACCGAACTCGTGGCCTTCCCACTGGCCGGCGCCGAGCATCGGCAGCGTGTGCGGGGTCGCTTCGGCCAGCGTCGGCACGTTGCGCACCAGTCCGGCGGCCTCGGCCACAGCAGCCGGATCGACCACCGCGAGCCGGCCCCAGGCGAACGCCGCCTTGTTCTTGTCGATCGCCGCGCCGTTGAGTTCGACCGCACGCATGATCGACTCGAACGACAGCGGCACCAGCCCCTGCTGCCAGGCGTGGCCGAGGATGAACAGGTTCGACATGATCGCGTCGCCCAGCAGCGCGGTCGCGAGTTGGGTCGCATCCACGACGACCGGCTCCTCGCCGCCGAGCGCCTTGCGCACCGCGTCGATGATGTCGGTCGCCGGGAACTGCATGTCCGGGCGGGTGGTGAACGTGCCCGGCATCGCCTCGTAGCTGTTGAGCACCACGGTCGAGCGGCCGCCGCGGACCTTCGACAGCGCCCAGTAGTCGTTGACCACGACCATGTCGCAACCGAGCACCAGGTCCGCTTCACCGGCGGCGATGCGCACCGCGTGGATGTCGGCCGGGGTGTTGGCGATGCGGATGTGGGTGGTGACCGCGCCGCCCTTCTGCGCCAGGCCGGTCTGGTCGAGCACGGTCGCGCCCTTGCCTTCCAGATGCCCGGCCATGCCGAGCAGCGCGCCGATGGTGACCACGCCGGTGCCGCCGACGCCGGTGATCAGGATGTTCCACGGCTTGTCTAGCGCCGGCAGGGTCGGCAGCGGCAGATTGGCGAGCAGATCCTTCTTGGCGCTGCCTTGCTTCTTCTTCAGCGCGCCGCCCTCGACGGTGACGAAGCTCGGGCAGAAACCCTCGACGCAGCTGTAATCCTTGTTGCAATTCGATTGATCGATATCGCGCTTGCGGCCGAACTCGGTTTCCTTCGGCAACACCGACACGCAGAACGACTTCTTGCCGCAGTCGCCGCAGCCCTCGCAGACCAGCGAGTTGACCATGACGCGCTTGGCCGGATCGACCATCTTGCCGCGCTTGCGGCGGCGGCGCTTCTCGGTCGCGCAGGTCTGGTCGTAGATCAGGACGGTGGTGCCCTTGGTCTCGCGCAGGCGCTTCTGCACGTCGTCGAGATGCTTGCGATCCTCGAACTCGACGCCAGCCGGGAAGAGCGATCGATCGCTCCACTTGGCGATGTCGTCCGACACCACCACGATCGCCTGCACGCCTTCGCTGCGTACCTGGTGCGCGATCTGCGGCACCGACAGCTGGCCGTCGACCGGCTGCCCGCCGGTCATCGCGACCGCGTCGTTGTAGAGGATCTTGTAGGTGATGTTGACCCCGGCGGCGATCGCCTGGCGGATCGCCAGCGAACCCGAATGAAAGTAGGTGCCGTCACCGAGGTTCTGGAATACGTGCTCGGTGTCGGTGAACGCCGCCTGCCCGGCCCAGGTCACGCCTTCGCCGCCCATGTGGGTGTAGGTGTCGGTCGAGCGGTCCATCCAGGTGACCATGTAATGGCAGCCGATGCCGCCCAGCGCGCGCGAACCTTCCGGCACCACGGTCGAGGTGTTGTGCGGGCAGCCCGAGCAGTAGTGCGGGACGCGCGGGAAGTTCGCCCGCGGCAGCGCCAGTTCGGCTTCCTTCTGCGCCATCCACTGCAGCACGTTGTCCATGCGCTCGCTGGCGCCGGCGTCGAGCGCGATGTTCTTCTGGATGCGCCGACCGATCACGCCGGCGATCGTCGCCGGGGTCAGCTCGCCGGTGCTCGGCAGGATCCACGCGCCGGACTCGTCGTACTTGCCGATGATGCTCGGCCGCGCGCCGCCGAAGTCGGCCTCACGCCAGTTGTACATCGACTCCTTCATCTGGTTCTCGATGAAGGCGTGCTTCTCCTCGACCACCAGGATGTCGGACAGGCCGCGCACGAAATTGCGCAGGCCGACCGGCTCCAGCGGCCAGGTCATGCCGACCTTGTAGACGCGGATGCCGAGGTCGGAGCAGGCGCGCTCGTCGAGGCCGAGGTATTCCAGCGCGGTCAGCACGTCGAGGTAGGACTTGCCGGTGGTGATAATGCCGAGCTTGGGGTTGGGCGAATCGATCACGATGCGGTCGATCCGGTTGGCCCGCGCGAACGCCTGCGCGGCCTTCACCGCGTAACGGTGCAGGCGCATCTCCTGGTCCATCGGCGGGTCCGGCCAGCGGATGTTGAGGCCGCCGACCGGCATCTCGAAATCGTCCGGGGTGACGATCTGCAAGGCCAGCGGGTTGACGTCGACCGAGGCCGACGACTCGACCGTCTCGGCGATCGTCTTGAAGCCGATCCAGCGCCCGGTGTAGCGCGACATCGCCCAGCCGATCGCCCCCATGTCGAGGATGTCCTGCACGCCCGCCGGGTTGAGGATCGGCATCATCGCGCTGGTGAATTCGCCTTCCGAGCCGTGCGGCAGGGTCGACGAGCGACATGCGTGGTCGTCGGCCGCGAGCGCGAGCACGCCACCCAGCGGCGCGGTGCCGGCGGCGTTGGCGTGCTTGAACACGTCGCCGCTGCGGTCCACGCCCGGGCCCTTGCCGTACCACATGCCGAACACGCCCTGGTGTTTCGCGCCCGGGAACAGCTGGGTCTGCTGGGTGCCCCAGACCATGGTCGCGCCGAGGTCCTCATTGAGTCCGGGGGCGAACTTCACCCCGGCGGCCTCGAGGTGCTTCTTGGCGCGCCACAGCTCCAGGTCGAACCCACCCAGCGGCGAACCGCGGTAGCCGGAGATGAAGCCGGCGGTGTCGAGCCCGGCGGCCTGGTCGCGCAGCCGCTGCATCAGTGGCAGCCGCACCAGCGCCTGCACGCCCGACAGGTAGATCCGGCCGGTTTCGCGGCTGTATTTGTGGTCCAGCGAGTAGTCGGGGTCGACAATGTTCGCCGACGACGGCGAGGTGAGTTCGGCGGTACTGGTCATGCGTGGCTCCGGCGCGGCGGGGGCCGCGGGGTGGCTGCGAAAGGGCGCCCGGCCCGGACGGCGTCGAAACCGTGGGGCAAAGCCCCGTAATTGTAGCAGTGGCGGCGGCTGCGACCGGATCATCGCCCTCCAACCACTCGCGCGACCGCTCGCGCGACCGCTCGCGCGGGGATACAGTGGTCCACGGCCCTGTCGCGGCCGCGGACGGGGAGTCCGGGCGGCGCCGTCGGCGGTCGCCGCGTCCCGGCCGCGATCGCGCAACCGGGCAATGGCCGCGAGGGGATTGGGATGTCCGTATCGGCGTTGAGCGTGATGGTGGTCGAGGACCATGGCTTCCAGCGCCGGATGGCACTGCGGCTGCTGGCCGAGCTCGGGGTGGTGGATGTCGGCGACGCCGCCGACGGCCATTCCGCCCTGCAGATGCTGTCCGAGCGCAGGCAGCCGCCGGACGTGGTCATGGTCGACCTCGACATGCCCGGCATGGACGGGGTCGAGTTCATCGGCCACGTCGCCCAGCGTCGGCTGGCGCGCGCGGTGCTGGTGGTCAGCGCGCTCGACCCGGCGCTGCTCAACACCGTGCAGACCATGACCCGCGCCTACGGCCTGCGCGTGCTCGGCAGCGTCGAGAAACCGCTCACCGCCGACAAGCTCGCCGCCGCCCTGGCCAGTTACGACGACCTGCTGCTGGCCGAGGACGCCGACGAGCCGGTTGCGATCAGCGCCACCGAGATACGCACCGCGCTGGCCCACGGCGAGATCGGGCCGTGGTTCCAGCCGCAGGTCGAGTTCGCCAATGGCCATCCGGTCGCGGTCGAGGCGCTGGCGCGCTGGGTCCGCGCCGACGGCCGGGTGGTACGGCCGCAGAACTTCATCGGCCTGCTCGAACGCGAGGGCCTGGCCGACCCGATGACCGACCTGATCCTCGAGCAGTCGTGCCGCTGGATCCGCGAGTGGAGCCGCCAGGGCCTGCGCCTGAACCTGTCGGTCAACGTGTCCGCCACCGCGCTGGCCGACCCGACCGCGGCCGACCGCTACCAGCGCATCGTCAAGGAGCAGGGTGTTGATCCGTCCGAGGTCGTGCTGGAGCTGACCGAGAGCTCGGTGATGGGCGACGCCGCGCGCGCGCTCGGGGTGCTGGCGCGGTTGCGGCTGAAGGGCTTCGGGCTGGCGATCGACGATTTCGGCACCGGCTATTCGTCGCTCGCCCAGCTCTCGCAGATCCCGTTCACCGAACTCAAGATCGACCAGGGCTTCGTCACCGGCGCGCACAGCCAGCCGCGCAAGCGCGCGGTGGTGGAGGCCAGCCTCGACCTCGCCCGCAAGCTGCAGCTGGAGGTGGTGGCCGAGGGCGTGGCCAGCCTCGAGGACTGGCAGATGCTGGCCGAGCTGGGCTGCGGGATGGCCCAGGGCCACCTGATCGCGCCGCCGGTGGCGCCGCAGGAACTGCCGGCGGTGCTGCGCCGCTGGCGCTGCCCGGGGCACTAGCCGATGCCGTCCGCGCCGGCAAAGTTGCCCTGGCACGCGCGGATCCGCGAACGCTTCGTACACCTGAGCATCCGCCACCAGCTGTGGGCGCTGTTCGGTCTGTTCCTGCTGGCCGGGTTCAGCGTTCTGGTGATCGACGAGACCGCCCAGCATCGCGCGCGCGAGTCGCTGCTGGAGCTCAAGGACGATTCGCTGGTGCGGATGCGCCGGCTCAAGGCGGTTTCCGACGGCTACGGCCTGGGCGTGGTCGACACCACGTTCCGGGTCCGCAACGGCCTGCAATCGTGGGCCGACGGAGTCAGCACGCTGGATGCGACGCGCGAGCGGATCGACCGCAACTGGAAGGCGTTGCAGGCGATGCCGCGGGCGCCGGCACAGCAGCAGTTGTTCGACCAGATGCTGCGCGCGCGCGCCGACGCCGACGCGGCCACCGCGCAGCTGCGGCGGATACTGATTGCGCGCGATGCGGCGGCGCTGGCCACCTTCGCCGACACCGCGCTGTACCCGGCGATCGATCCGATGACCGCCCGCATCCAGGCGCTGTCGGACCTGGCGATGGTCGAGGCCGACGCGCTGGTGCGGGCCGACCTCGCGCGCAACCGCCGCGTCAGCGTGTTGCGGATCGGGCTGTCGCTGCTGACCCTGCTGGCGGTGGTGCTGATCGGCCGGGTGGTGTTGCGCAACGCCTATCGCGGGATCGAGAGCCTGAGCTTCCTGGTCCGGCGCATGCGCGCGCACGACTACACCGCGCAGCCGCGGTTCCAGCCGCGCGGCGAACTGGGCACGGTGATGGAAGGGCTGGTCGAGATGCGCCGCGACGTGCTCGCCTTCGAGACCGAACTGACCGAGCAACTCGCCCGCAACGAGACCACCCGCGCCGAACTCGCGCGGCGCGACCGGTTCCAGCGCTCGCTGCTGGACGCCGCCCAGGTCGCGATCTTCGCGATCGACGCGCGCGGCGCCTGGAGCGTGTTCAACCCGTTCGCCGAACGCCTGCTCGGCCGCCGCGCCGAGGACATGCTCGGCAAGGTCGTGCGCTACGGTGGCGCCGCGCAACCGGACGACTCGCCGCTGCTGCTGGACCCGCAGCAGATCGAAGCCACTTGCGCGCGGCTGTCGGCCCGCCTCGGTCGCGAGGTGCCCACCGACTGGCGCGCGCTGGTCGAACTGGCCGAGTTGCAGCAACCGCCGGCCGAGGCCACCCTGTGCCACCGCGACGGCCACCCGATCCCGGTGCTGCTGGCGTTGTCGCCGTTCGACGACGAGCAGGGCGAGCGCGCCGGCGTCATCGCGGTGGCCGCCGACCTCAGCGCGATCAAGCAACTGCAGTCGGAGCTGCGCGACAGCGAAGCCCGCGCGCAGGCCGCCAACCACGCCAAGTCGGCGTTCCTGGCGGCGATGAGCCACGAGATCCGCACCCCGATGATCGGCGTCACCGGCATGGTCGAGGTGCTTGCCCATACCCGCCTGGATGCCGACCAGCGCCACGCGCTGAACATCATCCAGCACTCCTCGCAGTCGCTGCTGCAGATCATTGGCGACATCCTCGACTTCTCCAAGATCGAGGCCGGCCGGCTCGACCTCGTCCCCGAGCCGGTGCGGTTGCCGGCACTGGTGCGCAGCACCGTCGCCAACTATTCCGGCGCCGCCTCCAGCAAGGGCTTGGCGCTGGAGTGCCGGATCGACGAGCGCCTCGCTGCCGCGCACCTGGCCGACCCGCTGCGGCTGCGGCAGATCCTCGGCAACTTCCTGTCCAACGCGATCAAGTTCACCGACGACGGTCGGGTCGAGGTCGCGCTGGAGTGGCGCGGCGAGGTCGAGCCGGCCGGTGCCACGTCGCCCGGACGCGAGCGCGTGCGCCTGCAGGTGCGCGACAGCGGCATCGGGGTCAGCGCCGAGGCCCAGGCCAGGCTGTTCGAACCGTTCAGCCAGGCCGAAGGCGACACCACCCGGCGCTTCGGCGGCACCGGCCTGGGCCTGGCGATCTGCCGCCGGCTGGCCGAACTGATGGGCGGCGAAGTCAACATGGACAGCGCGGTCGGCAAGGGCACCACCCTGCAATTGGAGCTGGTGCTGCCGCGCGCGCGCGCCGACGACATCGCGGTCGAGGCGTCGGACTCCGTCACGCCGGCCCAATTCGCGCCGCGCCGCCTGCCCGGCATCGAACAGGCGGTGCGCGAGCGCAGCCTGGTGTTGCTGGTCGACGACCACCCGACCAACCGCCTGGTGATCGCCCGCCAACTGGCGCTGGCCGGCTACGCCAGCGAATCCGCCGACGATGGCAGCGAGGGTCTGCAGCGCTGGCGCAGCGGTCGCTACGCGTTGCTGCTGTCGGACGTGCACATGCCCGGGCTGGACGGCTACCAGCTGGCCGCCGCGATCCGCGAGGAGGAGGCCCGCGGCGGCCTGCCGCGCACCCCGATCGTCGCCCTGACCGCGTCTGCGCTGAAGGGCGAGGCCGAGCGCTGCCTCGGCGCCGGCATGGACGACTACCTCGCCAAGCCGGTGTCGGTGGCGGCGCTGCAGGTCTGCCTGCAACGCTGGCTGCCGCACACCGGTGCCGGCAGCGACGGCGCCGACAAGGACAGCGAGCCCGGCATCGACGCCGCCCCGGCGCCCGGCCTGCCGCAACTGCACCACCCGCCCGCACTCGATGGCGAAACCCTCGACGCCCTGACCGGCGGCGATCGCAACGAGGCCGGCCTGTTGCTGGCCGATTTCCTCGACAGCACCGCGACCGACCTCGCCGAGCTCGACCGCGCGGTTGGCGACGGCGACAGCGATGCCACCACCCGGCAGGCGCACAAGATCAAGGGTGCCGCGCGACTGGTCGGCGCCAGCGAACTGGCCGAGGCCGCGGCCGCGTTGGAGGCCGCCACCCGCGACGACCCGGCCGCGCCGGCCGCGGCGCTGGCCGCCGACGTCCATACCGCCGCCACCCGCCTGCGCCTGTACGTCGCCGAGCGCTACCCGTAACGCCGTGGTCGATTGTCGAGCGCTGCTAGCATCAGACCCACGATATCGACAGGGGATACAGGGATGCTTCGACCAATCTGCGGATGGATCGCCTTGGCCGCGCTATGGGCCGGCGGCGCCACCGCCGCACAGACGATGCAGCTGACCGAGGCCGAGCAGGCCGCGCTGGACGCCTGTTTCCAGCTCGAAAACGATGCTGCCGTCCCGGTGTGCATCGAAGACCTGCACCTGCCGCTGCCGCCGGAGGGGAGAGAGCTGCTGGCGATGGTCAGCGACACCGGCCTGCAGGCCGCCCATGAGCGCTGGCAACAGGGTTTCGATGCCGCGATGCTCGACCACGCCCGGACACTGGCCGCCCGCGGCGACGCACGCAGCCTGCTGGCGGCGGCGCTGATTATCCCGATCCGCTATGACGAGGTGACCGCGCAACCGCTGCCGGGTCCGGTCGATCCGGCCGTGTGGTTCGACGCCGCCCGCGCGGTGCGTCCCGCCGATCCTCTGGTCGCATGGCTGGAGGCGACCGACTGCGTAGCCCCGAGATTGTCGTGCGACGCCAACGTTGCCATCGCGCGATTGTTGCAGGTCGATGGCGACAACGCCGCCGTGCAGTGGCGGGCGATCAACGCCGCGCTCGATGGCGGCGACGAGATCGCCGCGCGAACCCACTTGCGGCTGGCAGCCCAGGCCGGCCGGTTCCAGCCCTACGCCGGCGAATTGCTGACGCTGCTGCTGGAGTCGCGCAATGCCGCCCCGTTGCCACCGATGGATGCCGACACCGCACAAGCAATGGGGCATATCCATCAGCTTGATCGGCCGGCCACGAACGCGGACATGGTCGCCATGCTGTCCGCCGCGCAATGGGCCGCCACCGCGCTTCCGGCGAGGGCCGGGGTGATGCAGCTGTGCGAGCCCGATCGCCGCGACCCCGACCCGATGCTGCGACAGGACTGCATCGCGTTGCTGGCGAAACTCGCGGCTGACGAGTCGATGGTGATCTTCCCGGCGATCGCGCTGCCGAGGCTGGTTGAGCTCACCCACGGACCGCAGCGAGCGGCCTGGCAGTCACAGCTGCGCGACCACACATGGATCATCGAGCAATATCCGTCCTCATTGGCCGGTGGCGCTGACGCCGACTTCCCGTACCGGGTCGCCGCCGATGGCGAACTCGAGGCGATCCGTCACCAGATGCAGGACAGCGGCATCCCGATCCAGCCACCGGCCGACTGGCTGCCCCGCAACCCGAGGACCCGCGCGCTGGTCACCACCGGCCGCGCACCCGCCAGCTGACCGCCGCCCCGGTTGATCGCCCCGTCACCGCGACGCGGTGTACGCTGCGGCTTCCCCTGCATCGCAAGCCTGATCACTGCCTGGACCGGGAGCGTTGATGAAGACTGTACTGGTGGCCAGTTCCAAGGGTGGCGTCGGCAAGACCACGATCGCCACCCACCTCGCCGCGCAGGCGGCACTCGACGGCTGCAACACCGTCCTGGTCGACGCCGATCCGCAGGGCTCGTCGACGCGCTGGGCGCAGCGCCGCGCCGCGCTCGACAGCGCGGTGCTGCCGCTCGACGGTACCCAGGGCAAGCGCTGGCGCCAGCAACTGCCCGACGGCACCGAGCGGGTCGTCATCGACGCCGCCGCCGGGGCGATGGCCGCTGACCTGGAGCCATTCCTGCAGGCCGCCGACGCGGTGGTGGTGCCGGTGTTGCCCTCGACATTCGACATCGAGGCCAGCGTCGGTTTCCTCGACACCCTCGCGCGCCACCCGCGGGTGCGCCGCGGCGAGCTGCCGGTGGCGCTGGTCGGCAACAAGCTGCGGCCGTGGACCAACGTCTCGCAGCAGACCATCGACCTGCTCAAGCAGTGGCCGTATCCGCTGGTCGCGCAGCTGCGCGACAGCCAGGCCTACGTGGTCCTGGCCGGCATCGGCAAGAGCCTGTTCGACTACCATTCGGCGCAAGTCCGCGAGCACCAGGCCGACTGGCAACCGCTGCTGCGCTGGTTGAAGAAGTAGGCTGAAGAAGACACCCCACCCAAATGCCCGAGGCCCAGCCATGCGCGAACTGATCCTGCTCCGCCACGCCCACGCCGAGACCGCCAGTGCCGGCGAGGCCGACCTCGACCGGCCGTTGTCGGCGGAGGGCCTGGCCGAGGCCGAGGCCGCCGGAAAATGGCTGGCCGAGCAGAAGCTGGTGCCCGACTGCGTGCTGTGTTCGCCGGCGCGGCGTTCACGCGAAACCCTGGAGGCGGTGCTGGGGGTGGTCGGCTACGTCGAGCAGAAGATCGACGACTCGATCTACGAGGCCCAGCCCGGTGCCCTGATCGCGCTGGCCGACGCCCACGCCGATATCGACCGGCTGCTGCTGGTGGGCCACAACCCGGGGCTGGAGCAGCTCGCCGCGCTGATGCACAGCGGCCAGTCGGGCGACTATCGCGGCATGCCGCCGGCCGGGATCGCGGTGCTGAGCATGCCCAAAGACGTGGCGCTGGAACCGGGCGTGGCTCGGCTCAGCGCGTTCTGGTGGCCGTGACGTTCAAGCAGCACTGGCTTGCCTTGGGGGTGGTCGCGGCGCTGGTCTGGCCGCAGGCCGCGCGTTCGCTGGCGTCGCCGGCGCAGATGTCGCCACCGCCCACCAACGGCGTCGAGGCGATCGGCTTCGACCCTGACCACACCCGCTTCGGCTTCGAGTTGCGCACCCGCTGGGGCCAGCGCGTGCAGGGCTGGTTCCCGCAGCATGACGGCGCCCTGCTGAAGCTGCCCGACGGTCGCAACCAGGTGCGGATCCGGCTCGAAACCGGCGCGGTCGAGGTCGAGGGTTCCGAGCGCTGGGCCGAGATCGCCCGCGGCGAGTCGTTCTTCGACGCCGTCCGCTACCCGCTGATCGAGTTCGTTTCCGAGCCGCACCCGCCATCGCTCGGCCACGACGGCGGCAAGCTGCGCGGCAAGCTGACCATGCACGGGGTCAGCCGGATCGAAACCTTCGTCGTCGCCCCCGCCACCTGTTCGCGCCCCGGGGTCGACTGCGACGTGGTCGCCAGCGGCAGCGTCGACCGCGACCAGTACGGCCTCGATGGCTGGAAGCTGGCGATGACCGACACCGTGCGCTTCAACATGCGGGTGCGACTGCAGTCGGAGCGTACCGGCGAGCGCTCCGGGGATTCACCTCGATGAGGTGGTTTCCGCGGCTGGCCGCCGTACTGCTCGCCCTGACCCTGTCCGCCTGCGCCACCCTGTCGCCTCAGGAAGCCGACCGCGCCGTCGCGCTGGCCGAGGCCGCGCGCTCGACCGAACTGGTGTGCGATGCGGTCGACGCCTGCGCGCAGCCGTCGCCGCTGCACCAACTGGCCGGCCAGGCGTTCGCCGAGTCGACCCCGGAACAGCCGCGCCACTACGCGCTGATCCTCGACCACGGCACCAACGCACTGCTGGCGCGGATCAACCTGATCCGCAGCGCGACCACCGCGATCGACCTGCAGACCTACATCTTCGACGAGGACGACGCCGGCCGGCTGGTGCTCGACGAGCTGCTCGCCGCCGCCCGCCGCGGGGTCAAGGTGCGGCTGCTGATGGACCAGCTGGCGGCGCTGCGCCACGTCGACACCCTGGCCGCGCTGGCCGGCGCCCACGCCAACTTCCGGCTCAAGCTGTACAACCCGGTGCTGCGTCGCGCCCGCATCAGCTACCCGCAATACCTGCTGGCCGCCGCCTGCTGCTGGCGCCAGCTTAACCAGCGCATGCATACCAAGGTGTTGCTGGTCGACGGCGGGGTCGGCATCACCGGCGGGCGCAACTATCAGGACGACTATTACGACTGGGACGACGAGTACAACTTCCGCGACCGCGACGTGCTGGTCGCCGGCCCGGTTGCGCGCGCGATGGCCAGCGACTTCGAGCAGTTCTGGACCGATCCGCTCAGCGTGCCGCCGGCGCGGCTGATCGATGTCGGCCAGGCGATCCTAGAAGGCGGCGTGCCGGCGTTGCCGGCGCATGACTTCGAGCGTCCCGCCCGCGCCGCGGCGATGCGCGCCGATGCCGCCGACACCGCGCTGGTCGAACGTCGGCTGGCCGATCGCGCCCTCGCCGTCGGCGAGGTGCGCTACATCTCCGACGGTCCGGCCAAGCACCGGGTCGAGGACGTCGGCAGACGCGTCGGTGCCTCCGAGTCGCTGCGCGGGCTGATCGAATCGGCGGACGAGGAGGTGTTGCTGCAGACGCCGTACCTGGTGCTGTCGGACCCGGCGCAGGAGATGTTCGAGCAGATGCAGCAGCAGCCCGATCCCCCGCGGATCGTGGTATCGACCAACAGCCTGGCCGCGACCGACGCGTTCATCGCCTACGCGCTGTCGTACAAGTACAAGCGCCGCTACCTGCGCGACTTCGGCTTCAACATCTACGAGTACAAGCCGTTCCCGGCCGACGCGCCGATCGAGCTGGCGGCGACCGGCGCGTTCGTGCCCGAGTACGTGCCCGCGCCCGAGCCGACGCCGGAACAGCGCCGGCAGGAGCGCGATCGCGACAGCGCGTTGCGGTCCGCGCGCTACCGCCGACCATTGCGCTCCGAGTACGGCGCCACCCGCTACCTGCGCCGCGCCGCCAACGAGCCGGTGCCGCTCAAACGCGCCGGCGTGCGCGTCGGCCTGCATGCCAAGTCGCTGGTGATCGACGGCCGGATCGGCGTGGTCGGCACCCACAACTTCGACCCGCGCGGCGACCACTACAACACCGAGAGCGCACTGGTGATCGAGGACGAGGCGTTCGCCCAGGCGCTGGAGACGAGCATCCGCCGCGACATCTCAGCCCGGCCAACTCGTGGACAATCGCGCCGCGCGACAAGGCGCCGGTGTTGTGGGGGCTGGAGTACTCGCTGGCCAAGGCCTCCGAGCTGCTGCCGATCTTCGACCTGTGGCCGGTGCGCTACGCCACCAGCTACGAATACGTGCCCGGGCCGCAATGCCCCGAGCCGCTGCCGCCGGACGACCCCGGCTTCCGCGACTGCTACCGCCCGGTCGGCGACTTCCCGGGCGTCAACATGGCGGTCAAGGGCTTGCCGACCCGGTTGTTCACCGCCTTCGGCGCCGGCCTCGCCCCGATCCTGTAGGCGATCCCTGTCCCCCCAAGGGGACTTTCCTGCGAAACCCTGCGCCCGGGCGATCGCGGCCCTGCCGTCGGTCATGGCAACCGCACGCCCCCGCCGCCCATCCCATCCGGAGCCGGTGTCGCTGGTCTGCCACCCCTGTCTTCGGTGGGGTGACTTCTGGCCCATGTAATACGGCTATGGTGTTGTACTTTACCAACACACCGATCCACCAACTCCCCCGACCGCAGGAACCCGCCATGAACGCCTACTCCACCGCCGCCAACCGCAACCCGTCCGCCGTCGCCAACGCGACCGCCCGCCAGTACGTATCCGCCACCAGCCCGTCCCGCCCGCCGCACCGCCAGCGCGACTTCGGCGTCGGCTACGGCACCAGCAGCGGCTACGCCAGCAACCGCAGCTACGTCTCCCGCAACGTCACCCCGCTGTTCCGCTGTGTCTGAGGCGCGCCGCCCGGGCCGAGCCGCGGCCCACCACGCGCATTCCGACATCGTCGTAGTCCAGTCCCGCCCGGAATCGTCCCGCTGATCCTCTCCGTCAGCCGGCCGGTTCCGGGTTTTCTTTTCTGGCGGCGGGGCGCATCCCTCGACTATCGTGGCCGGATGACCAAATCCGCCGCTCCCGCTTCGCCGTTCCGCCGCCCGACCACTGTCGAGCGCCTCAACCAGCTCTCGCGCGGCACCGCGATGGAGCCGCTGGGGATCGTCTTCACCGAGATCGGGCCCGACTTCGTGCGCGGCACCATGCCGGTCGACGAGCGTACCCGCCAGCCCTACGGCCTGCTCCACGGCGGCGCCTCGGTGCTGCTGGCGGAAACCCTCGGCAGCAGCGCCGGCAACCTGTGCGTGCCCGACGGCAAGGTCTGCGTCGGCATCGAGATCAACGCCAACCACGTGCGCGCGGCGCGCGACGGCGTGGTCACCGGCACCGCCCGACCGGTGCATGTCGGCGGTCGCACCCAGGTCTGGGAGATCCGGATCGAGGACGCCGCCGGCGAACTGGTATGCATCTCGCGGCTGACCCTGGCGGTGATCAGCGCGCGCTGAGGCAGCGCGGTGTACGGGCTCTTGTAGGAGCGGCTTCAGCCGCGATCTGAAACCGTTCGCCCGCGCCCGCTTCAGATCGCGGCTGAAGCCGCTCCTACATGGGCGTCGAAAGTGATCGGCTCCCATCCAGCAGCCGCTGCGCAATCCACCGTTCGGCAAATCCATCCAGCCGGGCGTTCTCGATGAAGCCGCAATGGCCGCCCCACGGCGATACGTCCAGCCGCGTCGACGCCGGCAACTGCAAGTTGGCGAAATCGTCGAACGGAATCACCGGGTCGTCGGCCGCCATCAGGATGTCGGTCGGCACCTGCAGCGTGGCCAGGCGGTCGCCGGCGATCGAGTAGCCGTCGAAATAGTTCTCGATCGTGCCGAAATCGGTGTGGCGCTCGACCAGCCACTGGGTCAGCGGCCGCAGGCGCTGGGCGAGCACGCGGTCGTCGAAGTCGTGGCGGCCCGGGAACAGCGCCCTTTTCCGCGCCAGCGAGCGGCGCCACTTGCGCTCGAAGTGCCACAGGTAGACCGGCAAGCCGGCCTCCATCGCGGCCATCGTGCGCGCCGGGTCGATCACCGGGCAGACCGCGGCGACATGCGCCAGCGCCAGCCCCGCGGCCGGCGCGCGCAGCGCCAGCCGCAACGCGAAGTTGCCGCCCAGCGAGTAGCCGGCCACCACCATCGGCCGCAGCGGGAAGCGGCGGGCGACATCCTTCGCCGCCAGCACCACCTCGTCGATCCGGCAGGAGTGGAAGATCTCTTCGTTGAGGTGGTGGGTGTTGCCGTGGTCGCGGAAATTGAGCCGGAACACCTCGAACCCGGCGGCCAGCAGCCGCGCCGCGGTCAGCCGCATGTAGCTCGATTCGACGCTGCCTTCCCAGCCGTGCAGCAGCAGCGCCAGCCCGCGCGGCTGCACGCCCGGCAGCGCGCTGTGCAAACCCTGCAGGCGCACGCCGTCGCCGCCGTCGAGCAGGTGTTCGGTGGTGGTGGGATGCAGTGCCGCCAGCTGGCGCTCGCCGAGGCGCCGGCGCAGCTCGCTGGAACCCAGCGCCGACTGCAGGTGTGGACTGCGCAGCCAGCGCGGCGGGCGATAGTCGGCGGCGGTCAGGCCTGCCTCGGCCAGACCCGCATCGGCCAAACCCGCGTCGACCAAACCCAGGCCGCCATCGCTGTTCAACGGGCCATCGCCTCGATGATGCGGTTGCGCGCGAGCTCGGCGATCCGGCGCCGGCCCTCGGCGTCGCCCGGACCGATCGGGTCGAGGAAGTGGACCTCGGCGATCCGCCCCGGCTCGCCGAGCAGGCGCACGAAGTTGCCGAGGAACCCCTCGCCGCGGGCGAACGCGACCACCGTCTGCGCCGACCCGCCCGCGCCATAGCGCAGCGCGACCGGCTGCACCGGCACCCCGGCCTCGACCGCGGCCAGGAAGATCCGCGCGTGGAACGGCCCGATCTCGCCGCCGCCGCGGGTGCCGCCTTCCGGGAACACCCCGACCGAGCGGCCGCTGCGCAGCCGGCCGAGCATCTCGTGCAGCACCCCGCCGAGCGACTCGGTACTGCCGCGGGCGTGGAAGATCGTCTCCGCGCGCCCGGCCATCCAGCCGATCACCGGCCAGCGCTGGATCTCGCGCTTGGCGACGAAGCCCATCATCCGCTGGCTGTGCAGCGCCTCGATGTCGATCCAGCTGACGTGGTTGGCGACGAACATGGCCGCCCCCGGCAGCGGCGTGCCGACCCGCCGCATGCGGAAGCCGAACACCCGCATCAGCCCCGACGACCACGCCCGGATCAGGCGATGGTCGAGGCGTTCGCCACCGACCATCCGGCCGTGGCTGAGCGGCATCAGCAACAGCACCACCGGCAGGTCGACCAGCACGTGCCACAACAGCATCGGCACCCGATACAAGTAGCGCAGGCCGCGCATCAGCGGCGCCGGATGCGTGGTGACGCCGGTGAGGGAGGGCGGCGGTGGAGTCATCGCTGCGATCATACCGAAGCCGCGCGACGCCAATGCCTGCAATGCGCATCCGCGCAGCCCGCGCGCCGCCGGCCTCATCCGGGCGCGGCCGCTACAATGGCCGGCCGTGTCCCACTCCGAGCAGTCCATGTACGAACCGATCATCGACGCCCTGCGCCGTGGCGCCGCCGACGAGGCGCTGGCCGCCGCCCGCGAGGCGACCACCGACCGACCACACGACCCGGTCGCGCAGCGCCTGCTGGCCGGCGCGCTGCGCCTGCGCGGCGACCGCGACGGTGCGCTCGCGGCGATCGATGCGGCCATCGCACTGGCCCCGGACGACGCCAACCTGCACTTGGACCGCGCCGGCCTGCTGTTGCATGCGCGCCAGCTCGACCAGGCCGAAACCGCACTGGCCCGGAGCATCGGACTCGATCCCAACCAGTTCCCCGCCTACATCCTGCAGGCCCAGCTCGCGCTCGGCCGCGGCGACCTCGACGAGGCCGCGCGGCTGATCCGCACCGCCGCTCGCATCGCCCCGCAGCACCCGCAGATCGCCGCGCTCGAAGGCAGCCTGGCGCTGCGCAGCGGCGACGGCGACCGCGCGCTGGCGATCCTCAGCCAGGCCGACGCGCGCTTCCCCGACGAACCGGTCCTGCGCCACGCGCTCGCCTTCGCCTACGTCGCCAAGGGCCACCTCGCGTTTGCCGAGCAGGCGTTCCGCAAACTGCTCGAAAACGACCCCGACTCGCTGCCGTTGCGCGCGCTGATCGCCGACCTGGTCTGCCGCCAGGGCCGCGCCGCCGATGCCGCGACCGAACTGGCGCCAGTGCTCGACAATCCTGCGGCGACCCCGGCGCTACGCCGCATGCTCGGCGAGATCGAACTGCAGGCCGGCCACAACGAGCGCGCCGTCGAACTGCTGCGCGAGGCGCTGATCGCCCAGCCGGGCGACCGCCGCGCGATCGTCGCCGCGACCGAGGCCTGGCGCCGGCTCGACGACGCCGACGGCGCCCGCGCCACGCTCGACCCGCTGCTCGCCGAGCACCCGCAATACCTCGACCTGTGGCGCGCGCGGCTGGCGTTCGAGACCTTCGCCGGCGATGCCGCGCGCGAAGTGATCGCGCGCTGGCGCGCCGCGCAACCCGATTCGATCGCGGCGATGCAGGCGCAGATCGCGGTCCACGACGTCGCCGGCGAGTCCGACCAGGCCGAAGCGCTGGCGCGGCGGATCGTCGAACTGCAACCGGGCCATCCGCAAGCCGAGTTGCGGATCGTCGACGGCCTGCTCGCGCGCGACCCGGCTGCCGCGATCAGCCACGTCGAAGGCCTGATCGCCAAGGCCGATGGAGAGCTCGCCAAGCGTCAGCTGCGGCAACTGCTGGGCGTCGTCCTCGGCGCCGCCGGCCGGCACGCCGAGGCGGTCGCCACCTGGGCTGCGCTGAACGCCGAAGTGGTGTCGCAGCGCCTGCCGTTGCCGCCGACCAGCGCCAAGCGCAGCGACTGGCCGGAACTGGCCATCCCCGAGCCCGGTGCGCCGCCGATGGTGTTGCTGTGGGGCGCGCCGGGTTCGCTGGTGGAGCGGCTGGCGGCGACCCTGAGCGACGCCGGCGCACCGCTGCGCAGCGACCGCTTCGGGCCGCGCCCGCCGGCCGACCTGTTCCAGCGCTACCTCACCGTCGATGCGTTGACCGGCGGTTCCGCCGATCCGGCGGCGCTGGTCGCCGAGTGGCGCGCCGCGCTGCCGACGCGCGGCATCCGCGACGGCCAGCAGATCTTCGACTGGCTGCTGTGGTGGGACAACGCCGCCTTGCTGGCGCTGCGCCCGCACCTGCCCGAGGCGGAGCTGCTGATCGCCGTGCGCGACCCGCGCGACATGCTGCTCGACTGGCTCGCCTGCGGCACTCCGGCGCCGTTCGCGCTGGAGTCGCCCGAGGCCGGCGCGCAGTGGCTGGCGCGCGTCCTCGACCAGGTCGCCGACCTGCACGAAGACGACCTGATGCCGCACCGGCTGTTGCGCATGGACGGGATTTCCGACGACCCGGCCGGCATCGCCCAAGCCCTTGCCGAAGCCCTGAAGGCCCGCGTGCCGGCGGTTCCGCACGCCCGCTTCGGTGGCCGTCGCTTCGCCGCCGGGCACTGGCGCGTCTATGCCGAGCCTTTGGCCGCGGCGTTCGAGGCGCTGCACCCGGTTGCCCGCCGCCTCGGCTACGCCGACGCCTGAGTCACGCCCGTCTGGCAGACTCCGCGTGTCCCCCACGCGGAGTCCTCCGATGCGCATCCACAGCACCAGCTTCGATCACGGCGGCGCGATCCCGGCCGAGTTCGCCCTCGGCGTTCGCGATGGCGACGCGGTCGGCTTCGGCCGCAACCGCAACCCGCAACTGGGCTGGGACGACGCACCCGCCGGCACCCGCTCGTTCGCGCTGCTGTGCATCGACACCGACGCCCCGACCGTGGCCGAAATGGTCAACAAGGACGGCGTCGAGATCCCGGTCGCGCAACCACGCACCGAGTTCTGCCACTGGGTGATGGTCGACATCCCCGCGGAGCTGCGCGAAATCCCGACAGGTAGCTGCAGCGACGGCGTCACCGCGCACGGCAAGCGCGACCCCGTCGGCCCGGCCGGCGCACGGCAGGGCCTCAACGACTACACCGGCTGGTTCGCCGGCGACGACGCGCTCGCGGGTGACTGGTTCGGCTACGACGGCCCGTTCCCGCCGCCGAACGACCTGCGACTGCATCGCTACTTTTTCCGGCTGTTCGCGCTCGACGTCGCGCGCCTCGACGTGCCCGACCGCTTCACCGCCGCCGACGTGCTGCGCGCGATCCACGGCCACGTGCTGGCCGAGGCACTCGTCCACGGCAGCTATTCGCTGCACCCCGCGGTCGCGCGCTGAGCCGGGGCAGCGCTCACTGCGCCGGCGCGATCTCCGACTCGACCACCATGTCGAGCACGTAGGCGACCGACGAGGCGTCCGCCGGCACCGGGTCACGGGTGAATTTCTTCAACCGCAGTACCTTGCGCTCGCCGGCGACGAACTCGAAGCCCTCGATCTCCCCGTACAGCGGCTGCCACTCGCCTGGCGGCTGCTTGATGCCGTTGTCGGCATAGCGGATCTCGCGCACCTGCAGGCACTGGTGGTCCGGGATCAGCGGATGGTTGCAGGCCGCGCGCTGCGGCGCGACCTCCAGGAACACGGTCTCGCCGGGGCCGCCGTAGCGGGTCTCGGCGGTCGCCTCGCCGACCCAGGTCGAGCTGCCGCCGTCGGCCGACTCCAGTTTCAACCGCGGCGGTGCGGTCTCCTCGATCCGCGGCAGCAGCGGCTGCGCCAGCAGTTCACCAATCGCCTTGTCGGCCTGCATCAGCGACGCCGCGCAGGCCTTCATCGTCGAGTTCAACCGGCCGATCTGCAGTCGTCCCTGCGCATCGACCTCGTAGCTGCCGCCGATGTGGTTGCAGCCGCCGGACACGCCGACGCGGCCGTCCTCGAACGCCAGCGTCAGCGCTCGGTCGTAGGACGGGAACAACGCTTCGATGCGTTGGCCCTCGGCATCGGTCGCGGCCTGCAGGTGCCACGTCTGGCCGCCGAGCATGTGGCTGCCCGGGCCGGGACCGGCGGTGTCGTTGTTCTCCGGCGGTGGCATCGGAGCGGTCGGTTCCGTCGCTGGCGCGCGCTCGCCCGCGGCGCAGGCGGCGAGTGCCAGCGGCAGCAACAGGGCCAGGATGGTGGTCGTGGGGCGGATATTCATTGGGCGAGTGGCCATGGGATCTCCTCGGGGAGCCCATGTAAACGCACCAACCGTGCGGATGGGGTTACGCCTCAGCCGCCGCCCGGCAGCCACAACAACAGCGCCATGCCCAGCACCAGGCGGTACACCGCGAACACCGTGAAGCGGTGGCTCTGGATGTAGCGCAGCAGCCATTTCACCGCGACGAACGCGGTCACCGCCGAGGCCACGAACGCCACTGAAAGCTCGGCCCAGTCGACCCCGCCCAGTCCGCCTTGCAGATACAACGACAGCACCTCGTAACCGGTCGCGGCGAACATCGTCGGGATCCCGACCAGGAACGCGAACTCGGTCGCCGCCGCGCGGTTGGTGGTGCCCGCCAGCAACGCCACGAAGATCGTCGCCGCCGAACGCGAGGTGCCCGGGAACACCCCGGCCACGACCTGGGCGATACCGACCAGCACCGCCACCGTCCAGGTGATCGCGGTGCGTTCGCCGAGTTTCTCGGCACGGCGCGCGGCGAGGTGCTCGGCGACCAGCATCCACACCGCGCCGATCACCAGCGCCCACGCGATCGGCGTGATATCGGTCGGCAGCTCCCAGCCCAGCGCCTTGACCAGCAGCCCGCCGACGCAGGTCACCGCGAACGCCGCCATCAGCTTGAACGCGTAATCGCGCGACTGCGCAGGCGTCGCGGTGATCCCCAGCGGGTCGTACTCGGCCGGCGCGTCGTGGCCGGCGAACGCGACCGCCATGCCCCACAGCCGCTTGCGATAGATCAGCACCACCGCGCCGATCGCGCCGGCCTGGATCGCAATGTTGAACAAGGCGCTGCGCGCGCCGAGCCAGTGCTGGGCGATCAGCAGGTGGCCGGTGCTGGAGATCGGCAGAAATTCGGTGATGCCTTCGATGATGCCGAGCAGCAGCGCGGCGAGCAGGTCGAACATGTGGGGCCCGGAAGGAGGAAGCGGAACGCCGCAGATTGCCGGGGAGAATACCCGGTTGGCGTGAAGCACCAATATGGTGCGAGTGTGCGGCAATCGCACCAGGATGGCGCTTGGGGCTCGGAGCCGGGCGAACCGTGCTTATGGAAATCAATCGCTTGCCCGACAGTCGCAGTTGGCACGCGGCTTGCTCTTATCTCGTTGAGCTTCTCATCCTCACCCAGCGAGCCTGCGCCCATGTCCCTCGAGTCCGTCGAAAAACTCATCAACGACCACAAGGTCGAATTCATCGATTTGCGCTTTGCCGACATGCGCGGCGTGCAGCACCACGTGACCTTCCCGGCCTCGATCGCCGACGACTCGCTGTTCGAGGACGGCAAGATGTTCGACGGCTCCTCGATCCATGGCTGGAAGGGCATCCAGGACTCCGACATGGTCCTCCTGCCCGACGCCAGCACCGCGTTCCTCGACCCGTTCACCGCCGACCCGACCCTGGTGCTGACCTGCGACATCCTCGACCCGGCGACGATGCAGGCCTACTCGCGCGACCCGCGCGGCATTGCCAAGCGCGCCGAGGCGTTCCTCAAGTCCAGCGGCATCGCCGACCAGGCGTTCTTCGGCCCCGAGCCGGAGTTTTTCATCTTCGATTCGGTGCGCTACGCCAACGAGATGGGCCACACCTTCTTCCACGTCGACTCCGAAGAGGCCGCGTGGAATTCCGGCCGCGAGTACGAGGGCGGCAACACCGGCTACCGGCCGGGCGTGAAGGGCGGCTATTTCCCGGTCGCGCCGCTGGACTCGCTGCACGACATCCGCGCCGAGATGTGCAAGACCCTGACCTCGCTCGGCATCGAGGTCGAAGTCCACCACCACGAAGTCGCCAACGCCGGCCAGTGCGAGATCGGCACCAAGTTCAACTCGCTGACCAAGAAGGCCGACGAGCTGCTGACGATGAAGTACGTGATCAAGAACGTCGCCCATCGCAACGGCAAGACCGCGACCTTCATGCCCAAGCCGATCGTCGGCGACAACGGCAGCGGCATGCACGTGCACCAGAGCCTCGCCAAGGGCGGCAACAACCTGTTCTCCGGCGACGGCTACGGCGGCCTGAGCCAGATGGCGCTGTGGTACATCGGCGGCATCTTCAAGCACGCCCGCGCGATCAACGCGTTCGCCAACTCGACCACCAACAGCTACAAGCGGCTGGTGCCGGGCTTCGAGGCGCCGGTGATGCTGGCGTACTCGGCGAGCAACCGTTCTGCGTCGTGCCGCATTCCCTATGTCGCCAACCCGAAGGCGCGCCGCATCGAGATGCGCTTCCCGGACCCGATGAACTCCGGCTACCTGATCTTCTCGGCGCTGATGATGGCCGGCCTCGACGGCATCAAGAACCAGATCGACCCCGGTGCGCCGAGCGACAAGGACCTGTACGACCTGCCGCCGGAGGAGGAGAAGAACATCCCGACGGTTTGCCACAGCCTCGACCAGGCGCTGGAGTGCCTCGACAAGGACCGCGACTTCCTCAAGGCCGGCGGCGTGTTCACCGACGACTTCATCGACGCCTACATCGCGCTGAAGATGAAGGAAGTCACCGCTTTCCGCGCCGCGACCCACCCGCTGGAATACCAGATGTACTACGCGATCTAGTCGCGGCGGTTCGCACCGCGTCGCAACCCAACGGCCCGGGGATTCCCGGGCCGTTCTCGTTTGTCCCCCTGTAGGAGCGGCTTCAGCCGCGACCCTGAAACCGTCCGCCTCCGTCCAACGCGCATCCGCCATCGCCCGTCCGTGGCCTGCGATGCCATCCCGAGAATCCGCGCCGGGCGACTGCGCCGGTTCCGGCGGGAGCGGCGCCTCGACCGGAGATTGCCGACCGGTTCGATCGGCCATCCATGGCCGACTCACCGGCCGCGGCCATCCATGGCCGCTCCGGCCACATCCGGCCGAGCCACCGCATCGGCGGTTGGGTTGGCATCGCGTGGTCAAACACATCCAGACGCTTCTGTAGGAGCGACGTAAGTCGCGACCCACTGACAACCATTCGCCGCGTGGACTTGCAGTGCTAAGGCGTACCCGCGTATCCGGGCCGGGCGCCAAGCGTCTCGATCAGAGTCGCCACCGGGTCGTCGGTCTGCGCGAGCTTCTTCTCGAACACCTTGTTGCGGTGGTATTCGAGGTATTGGTTCTGCTGCTGGGTGAAAGCGCCACACTTGCGCCCCGAATGCACCGAGAAGCCGATCCGCTTCACCACATCGCTGGGCAGCAACTGCGAAGGAACTAGCGTGCCCTTGTCCTCGAAGGTGATCCAGCCGTGATCAAACAGCAGATCGGCTGTGGGTGTCAGGAGCAATCCGTTGTGGCCATCCACCCGTTCCGCCGCGGTCCCGCACTCGGACCATGGCTTGATATGGCTGGCGCGCAGGAAGCGCAGGTCGCGCACGCCGGTAAGGCGACATTCCTTCTCGACGCCGATCAGGCGGCGGCGGAACAGCGACTGCTTCTTGCGAACTTCGCTGAGCCGAAGCGCGACAGTGCTCCCGAGCGCCAGTTCTTCATTGGCGGCCTCGCCCACCTGCGTGGCTTCGAACGGCGTGACTTCATGCAGGATCGGTCGCAGCGGAAACACGATCGCCGTGCGCAGATCTCCGCGGGTGTCCGGCACGCCGGGCTTCTCATAGGGTTGTCCCGCGAGTTGGAACTCGCCAAGAAAACGATAGGGGCGCCCCTTGCCCATCATCTGGAACAGCAACAGCACTTTGCCCTCGACATCGTGGCGAAGGATCGCGCGGTTGCCGCCGCTGTATGTCATGTCCCCGACCTGCCCCTCACCAAAGTAGTGAAGAACACCGTCGTCATCCCAGAAGTCGTGGTATCCGTGCGTCGCACCGGCCTCGCCGGTGAACAGGATCACGACCGGCGCATCCCTCGGCGTCGAAATGCCGCCTTGTCGCTGTCCACCAAAACGAGCGTGAATCTCGTCACGGCGGTGGTATAGCGCTCCAACCTTGAAAGGGACGTTGACCAATACGGCTCCAGCATTGGACGAAGGAGCCCGATCCCTAGGCAACGTGCCGCGCCAGGATATGTCGCCAATGCACGCCACGCCAAACCGTTGCGGGCCCGCCCATCCCAACAACGCCGTGCCACCCAAACTCCGAAGGGCGGTGCTCCGGCTGGGTGCTTCCGAAGCGGCCATGGATGGCCGCGGCCGGTGTGTCGGCCATGGATGGCCGATCGAACCGGTCGGCGAGCACCCGGCCGGGGCGCCGACCCCTGCCCGGAGCTCGGCAACCTCGTTCGATCGAACCCGATACCCTTTCGACTCTGCACTAAGATGGTGCAATGCCGCCCCCCACCACCGCGCCCGAGTCCGACGCCCTGACCACCCCGCTGGCCTGGCTCGACCCCGACGGCGCGATTGCGGGCTGCAACCAGGCGTTCGCGCGCTGGCTCGGCGTCGGCGCCCGGCGCTTGCTCGGCCGCCCCGTGTTCGCGCTGGAAGCCGAAACCCCATCGCGCCTCCCTGCCGCCTTCGCCCGCCTCCACAAAGACGCCGCGCCGCTGCGCCTGCGCCGCGTGCACCTGCGCCATCCCGATGCCGACGAACGCTTCGCCGATCTCTGGTTAAGCGCGCGCGAAGGCGGCGGCGTGCTGGTCGAGGCGCACCCGGTCGACGAGTTCCCCGGCGACGACCCGGCGCTGCTGCTACCGGCCGCGCTGGCCGCCTCGCTCAAGGGTCTCGCCCACGAACTGCGCAACCCGCTGGCCGGCCTCAAGGGCGCCGCCCAACTGCTCGCCCGCCGCGTCGAAGGCGACGACTCCAGGGAACTGCTCGGCCTGATCGACGCCGAGGTCGGCCGCCTCGCCGCCCTGCTCGACCAACTGCTGACCCCCGCGCCGCCTCGCCCGCACGCGCCGCTGAACATCCATGCCGTGCTCGAGCGGGTCCTCAGGCTGGCCGAGAGCGACGCCGGCTGGGCGGTCAAGCTGCTACGCGACTACGACCCCAGCCTGCCCGAGTTCCTCGGCGACCCCGACCGCCTGACCCAGGCGCTGTGGAACCTGGTGCGCAATGCGATCGAGGCCGGCGCCGGCAACGTCAGCCTGCGCACCCGCGCCGAACATGGCCTGCGCATCGGCGACGAGGCGCACGCGATGGCGCTGCGACTGGAGATCGTCGACGACGGCCGCGGCGTGCCCGACGCGTTGGCCGAGCGGGTGTTCCTGCCGCTGGTGTCGGGCCGCGCCGAGGGCAGCGGGCTCGGCCTGGCGCTGGCCCAGCAGGTCGCGCGCGAGCATCGTGGCTCGCTGGCATACCGCTCGCGACCGGGCCACACCGTGTTCACCCTGTTGCTGCCGATGACCGTGATCGAAGACGACAGCGAGGCCGCCATCGCAACCGACACGGCGCCGCCGGAGGACGCCGCATGAACATATGGATCGTCGACGACGACCGCGGCGTGCGTTTCGTGCTCGCCACCGCGCTGCGCGACGCCGGCTACCGCGTCGCCGAGTTCGAGCACGCCGCCGCCGCGCTGGCCGCGCTGGCCCGCGACGGCGCCCCCGAGTTGTTGTTCACCGACGTGCGCATGCCCGGCGACGACGGCCTGGCCCTGCTCGACAAGCTCAAGACCCGCGCACCGCAGCTGCCGGTGATCGTGATGAGCGCCTACACCGACATCGCCAGCACCGCCGGCGCGTTCCGCGGCGGCGCCCACGAGTTTTTGTCCAAGCCGTTCGACCTCGACGACGCGGTCGCGCTGGCGGCGCGTACGCTTGCCGGGCGTGACGGCGACGAAGACCCCGCCGCCGCGCCGGCCACCGCCGCCAACGACCCCGAGCCGCTGCTGGTCGGTGCCTCGCCACCGATGCGCGAACTGTTCCGCGCGATCGGCCGGCTCGCGCAGGCGCCGCTGTCGGTGCTCATCACCGGCGAGACCGGCACCGGCAAGGAGCTGGTCGCGCGCGCGCTGCATCGCGAATCACCGCGCGCAGCGCAACCGTTCGTCGCCCTCAACACCGCGGCGATCCCGTCGGAGTTGCTGGAGTCGGAACTGTTCGGCCACGAGGCCGGCGCGTTCACCGGCGCCCACAAGCGCCAGCCCGGGCGCTTCGAGCAGGCCGACCGCGGCACGTTGTTTCTCGACGAGATCGGCGACATGCCGCTGCCGCTGCAGACCCGGCTGCTGCGGGTGCTGGCCGAGAACGAGTTCTTCCGCGTCGGCGGCCGCGAGCTGATCCGGGTCGACGTGCGGGTGGTCGCCGCGACCCACCAGGACCTCGACGCACTGGTCGTCGCCGGCCGATTCCGCGCCGACCTGTTGCACCGGCTCGACGTTGTGCGGCTGCGGCTGCCGCCGCTGCGCGAGCGACTGGCCGATGTCGCGCCGCTGGCCGAGCGTTTCCTCGCGATCGCCGCGCGCAAGTTCGACGCCCCGGCCAAGCGGCTGGCCCCGGCCGCGATCGAGCGCCTGCGCGCGCACGACTGGCCCGGCAACGTGCGCGAGCTGGAGAACCTGTGTTGGCGGTTGGCCGCGCTGGCCCCGGGCGACAACATCCGCCGCGACGATATCGACGCCGCCCTCGGACACCCGCGCGAATCCGCCGCCGCGAGCGTCGGCTGGGACGCGCAGCTGACGACCTGGGCGCGCGCCCAACTCGACGCCGGTGCCGCCGACATCCACGCGCGTGCCCGCGACCGTCTCGACCAGGTGCTGCTGCAGGCCGCTCTCGAGCACACCGGCGGCCGCCGCGCCGCCGCCGCCGCGCGCCTCGGTGTCGGCCGCAATACGTTGACCCGCAAGCTCAAGCCGGGTACTTCATGAGTTCGTCATCGCCGGTGCTTGCGGATTCACCGGTCATGAACCCGCGCGGCGCTACGGTGTCGGCGCGACCCGTCCGACGCCAGTGCGCTGTTGCGCATGATGGGGCTGTTGTAGGAGCGGCTTCAGCCGCGATCGGAAAATCGTTAGCTCGTACCGACTCTCCGGATCGCGGCTGAAGCCGCTCCTACAAAAGCCCGCGGTGAACGCCGTCGAAGTCCGCGCGACCAAATCCTCGTTCCCATCCATGGAGTTCCCCGATGAAAACCGCCCTGCTTGCCACCGCCTGCGCCCTGGCCCTCGCCGCCTGCGCCTCGACCCCGTCCACCGACGCGGGTGCCGAGGCCGGCGCCAGCGCCGCTGCGAGCACCAGCGCGCCCGCCAACCTCGCCACCGAGTCGACCCTGTCGAGCGCCACGGTCAACCTCGCCGCCGCCTCGGGCAGCCTGGTCAGCGGCAAGCTGAGCCTGATGCCGATGGGCGATGGCCTGCACCTGCAGGGCGAGATCGGCGGCTTGGCGCCGGGCAGCACCCACGCGATCCACATCCACGAGACCGGTGATTGCAGCGCCGCCGACGCCAGCAGCGCCGGCGGCCACTTCAACCCGACCGCCGAGGCGCACGGCAAGGTCGACACCCCGACCCACCACGGCGGCGACATGAACAACATCGTCGCCAATGCCGACGGCGTCGCCCAGGTCGACGTCCATGCCAGCGGCCCGGTGCTCGGCGGCGGCGCGGCCAACGACGCGGTCGGCAAGGCGGTGATCGTCCACGCCGATCCCGACGACTACACCAGCCAGCCGTCGGGCAACGCCGGCGCGCGCGTCGCCTGCGGCGTGATCAGCGCCGGCTGATCGCGATGGGCGTCATCACCGCGGCCGGTGCCGCCCGGCCGGACGCGTCGCGATGAACCTGCGCATCCGCGAGGCCCGGCCCGCCGACGCCGACCTGCTGGCGCGCTGGAACCTCGCGATGGCGGAGGAAACCGAGCACAAGGCGCTCGACCCCGGCACCGTGCGCGCCGGGGTCGCGGCCGGCATCGCCGACCCGGCGAAGGCGCGCTACTTCATCGCGATGCGCGAGGCGCTCGCCGCCGGCCGCGAGACCCTGGCCGAACCGGTAGGCACCCTGATGCTGACCCGCGAATGGAGCGACTGGCGCAACGGCGAGTGGTGGTGGATCCAGAGCGTCTACGTCGACGAGAAGCATCGCCGCCAGGGCGTGTTCGCCGCTTTGTACCGCCACGTCGAGCAGCTGGCGCGCGGCAGCGACGGGGTGATCGGCCTGCGCCTGTATGTCGAGCGCGCGAATGCGGATGCGCAGAAGACCTATGCGTCGCTGGGGATGAAGGAGGCGGGTTACCGGATCTACGAAGCGGAGTTCATCAGCGCCCGCGGGTGACATCGCCCGCGGACGCGCAACTACTTCGTGTAGGAGCGACGTCAGTCGCGACCTGTACCACGCCTCCAGCGGGTCGCGACTGACGTCGCTCCTACAATCGAAGTGACCCAGATTTCGGACGTGAGACGCCTCAGCTCAGGGCGTTGCGGTAATCCACATCGCGCTCGCAATGCACGAAGTTCACCGGCACCCCATGCGCGCCGAGTACCGCGGCGATCTGCCGCTGGCGCGCTTCGAAATGCTGGTGCTGGCGCTGCAACCGGTCGCGCGTTTCGGCGCTGTCACAGTCGATCTCGGCCGCATAGCGCGCGTGCCAGGCGGCCGGCGAGAACAGCGCGATTCGCGCCTCGCCATCGACGTAGTGCAGCAACGGTTCCGGTGGCCGGTCCAGCCAGGCTTCGCCATCGGGTTGCAGCAATGCGGTCTCCAGCAACGGCCACAGCGCGGCGAGGCCGGCGTGCTCGTACTGCAGCGCGGTCATCGCGGCGAGGTCGTGCACGGTCAGGTAGCGCGCGTGCTCGACCCGCAGGCCGAACGCGTCCTGCGCCGCCAGCGCGGTGTCGGCGCCGGCCATGCCGCGCTCGATCAGCTCGCGCTCGAACGCGTCGCCGACCCGCGACACCACTTCGGCACTGCCGGTCAGCACGAACGGCAGCAGGCGCAGCGGGCCGCCGGCGTAGTCGGGCGAGGGCGTGAGTGCGCCCGGCAGGCGGCCGTCGTGGGCACCGAAGGCGATGATCCGGCCGTCGGGTCCGCCCATCGCATCGCGCGGGGCGCGCGCGGCCAACTGGTCGAGCTCGCGGTGCAGCGGCCAGCCCGGACGCAACAACTCGACCGGGTCGTACAGGGCGCCGACAGTCACCAGCTCCAGCATCGCCGCCTCGGCGCAGAAGCCGGCGAGATCCCGCGCGACCAGGCCGGCGAGGTCGCCGACCTCGGCCTGGGCGAGGGCCTCGCGGCCGATCGGCGCGTCGCCGTGGAGTTCCAGGGCGAGCGCGCCGAGGACGTGCAGGTCGGGGGCGGTGCCGGAGGTCGCGGTCATGGATTCCCTTGCTGAGGACGCACGCCGAGGATACGCAGGCGTTTGGTCGCTGCGGGGGGCGGCGCTACACTCGGGCCATTATGCCCGCAAGCCCACGCGAGCCCGCGCGGACCGGTCGGCAACCATGAGTCTTGCGAGAGGTGAATCGATGCGTCCAGTCCGTCCCGTCGCCGTGCTCGGCGGAGTGCGAATCCCGTTCTGCCGTCAGAACACCGCCTATGCCGACGTCGGCAACCTCGGCATGTCGGTGCGCACATTGGGGGCGCTGGTCGAGAAATACGGCCTGCACGGGCAGCAGCTCGGCGAGGTGGCGATGGGCGCGGTGATCAAGCATTCGTCCGACTGGAACCTCGGCCGCGAGGCGGCGCTGTCATCCGGGCTGTCGGCGCTGACCCCGGGCATCACCCTGCAGCGCGCCTGCGGCACCTCGCTGGACTCGATCATTACCGTCGGCAACAAGATCGCCACCGGCCAGATCGAGGCCGGCATCGGCGGCGGCAGCGACACCACCTCCGACGTGCCGATCGTCTACGGCAAGTCGCTGCGCCGTCGCCTGCTCGCGGCCAACGCGGCGCGCGATTTCAAGGGCAAGCTGGCGGCATTCAAGGGCTTCTCGCTGGGCGAACTCAAGCCCGACTTCCCCGGCGTCGCCGAGCCGCGCACCGGCAAGTCGATGGGCGACCACTGCGAGGACATGGCCAAGCAGTGGAACATCTCGCGCGACTCGCAGGACGAGTGGGCGCTGTCGTCGCACCTCAAGCTCGCTGCGGCCTACGAGCGCGGGTTCTTCGATGACCTGGTGGTCAGCTTCCGAGGGGTCTCGCGCGACAACAACCTGCGTCCCGACAGCAGCCTGGAAAAGCTGGCGACGCTGAAGCCGGCGTTCGACAAGACCTCCGGCCGCGGCACCCTGACCGCGGCCAACTCGACCCCGCTAACCGACGGCGCCGCCGCCTGCCTGCTGGCGTCCGACGAGTGGGCGCAGGCGCACGGCCACGAACCGCTGTGCTACCTGCGCGATGCCCAGGTCGCGGCGGTCGACTTCGTCCACGGCGAAGGGCTGCTGATGGCGCCGACCGTGGCGGTGCCGCAGATGCTCGCGCGCAACGGCTTGAGCCTGCAGGACTTCGACTTCTACGAGATCCACGAGGCATTCGCCGCGCAGGTGCTGTGCACGTTGCGGGCGTGGGAGAGCGAGGAGTACTGCAAGACCCGGCTCGGGCTGGACGCGCCGCTGGGGCGGATCGATCCGGACAAGATCAACGTCAACGGCTCGTCGCTGGCGACCGGCCACCCGTTCGCGGCGACCGGCGCGCGGCTGGTCGCGACCGCGGCCAAGGAGCTCAAGGCGCGCGGCGGTGGCCGCTGCCTGATCTCGATCTGCACCGCCGGCGGGATGGGCGTGGTGGCGATCCTGGAGCGTTGAGGTGGATCGGCCATGCCCGGGGATGATGTCCGGGCGTTTGTCCGACTGGACTTCCTGCGGTCGTAGGAGCGGCTTCGGCCGCGATCGGCAATCGTTCGCCCGCGCCGCTTCTGGATCGCGGCTGAAGCCGCTCCTACAGGTTCGACATCTGCGTGATTCGTGACAACGCGTTCGACGACGCCGCGGCGCGATGTCAGTGGGTCGCGACTCACGTCGCTCCTACATCAGGGCCGCGCGTGCGTACCGTTACTCCCGCAGTCGCGGCATGCCGTGTTCGTCGCGTTCCTCGGTCACGGCCTGATCGTAGATCCGTGCGCGCAGGTCGCGGCCGGGCAGGTCGGTGATCGCCTCGCCGCGGGTCGCGCGCAGGGCGTTGGCGTAGCTCAGTCGCGCGCGCGGCTCGTCGCCGGCCTGGGCGAAACCGTGGCCGAGTTCTTCCCAGGCCTCGGCGTTGGCGCCTTGGGCAAGGGCGCGGTGCAGGTAGGTTTCCGCCTGCGGCCACTGGCCCTGGGCGCGGCTGAGCCGGGCCAGGCTCAGCAGCAGGCCGGGGCTGGCCGGGTGGGCGTCGAGCCAAGCCTCGGCGCGTTGGCGGCGGGCGTCGATCCGGCCGATCGGCAGGCGTCCGTACAGCGCGGCCAGCGATTCGTCCCAGCGACTATCGAGTGCCTGCTCCACGCTCTTGGCCGAGGCTTCCTCCCAGCGCAGCGCGGCGGCGCGTTCGGCGTAAGCAGCGACCGCGGCCGGTTCGCTGCGCAGCGGCTTGGGCAGTGCCTCCCAGCGGTCGGCCAGCACGTTGGCGTCGCCGGCCTCGCGCAGCGCCGCTTCGGCCCATTGCGCTTCCAGCACGTCGAGCCGGCCCGCCGGCGCCGCCTGTTGCTGGCGCATCGGCCCGAGCAGGCCGTAGGCCTCGCCGCTGCGACCGCTCGCGGCCAGCGCCTGGGCGCGCAACCACAGGCCGCGTGGCGGCAGCGGCTGGACGTTGGCGCCATCGAGCGCGGCGAGGGCTTCGTCCGGACGGTCCCGGGCCATCGCCAGCTCGGCCGCGGCCAATGCACGACTCGCCGGGTGGCTGGCGGCCAGCGCATCGAGATGGGCGTTGGCGGCGACCTCTTCGCCGCGCGAGGCGGCAGCGCGGGCGGCACCGACCCAGGCCAGCGTGGCGATGCCGTCGTCCTCGGCGCCCGGTTCGCGCGCGGCGGCTTCCAGCAGTTTCTCCGCGCGCGCCCACTGGCCCTGGTCGAGCGCGTCGAGGCCATCGGTGAGCTTGGCCCGCGCGGCCTTCTTGCGACGCCGGCGCAGGGCGATGAACGGCAGGCTCAACATCTTCCAGACCAGCCACAGCGCGAGCAGCGCACCGATCCCGACCAGCAGCGCGGCGGCGAGGGTGGTGGTGTAGCGGGTGCCGCGGTAGTCGACCGTCAGCACGCCGGGATCCTGCACCAGCAGCTGCGCGATCAGCGCGCCGACCAGCACCAGTACCAGCAGCAACAGCACGTTGCGGAAAAGGTTCATCGTCAGGACTCCCGGCGCGTCGCGCGCGACTCACGCAATTGCCGCAGTGTGGTGCCGAGGGGCGGAAGCGAAAGTGAAAGCGGCAGCGATGCGATTTCGCGCAGCTGCCGGCGCTGGCGTTCGCGTTCGTCCGAGGGCGGCAGCAACCGGGTCAGCCAGGCATCGGCGCGCGCGAGCGCGGCGCGGTAGCCGTCGACGTCGCGGCGCTCGGCGGCGGCGCGGGCCAGGCTGATCTCCAGTTGCAGGCCGGCGCGCGCGGCGGCGATGTCGGCCGGTTGCACCGCGACCGCGCGGTCGGTCGGTTGCACCTCGACGATGGCGGCGAACGCGCGGCGCCACCACGGCTGCCCGTTCGATTGCGCCGCGTCGTGACGCGGTACCGGCGCCGCGCTGGCGACGGTCGCGGCGAACGTGGCCAGCCGCGCCAGTGCCTGCGCCCGCGGTTCGACCTCGATCGCCTCGAGCGCGGCGCGCTCCTGGCCCAGGCTCTGGCGCAGGCTGAGGTAGGTCGGATCGTCGACCCCGGCCAACACCCCGGCAGCCAAGGCGTAGGCGCGCCGTGCGCCGTCGAGGTCGCCGGCGACCAGCAGGCGCTGCTGGCCGAGCGACAGCAGCAACTCGGTCTCGTCCAGCCGCAAGGCCTGGGCGCCGTGGCGGTCGGGATCGGCGAAGCGGGCGAAACTGTCCTCGATGATCGCCGAGCGCTCGCCCAGGCCCAGCAGTTCGTCGCGCAGCACCCGGTTGGTGGCGTCGGCCTGCTGCAGGCGCTGCGCCTGCGCGCGCTGGTCACGGCGCAACGCGGCGACCCGTTCACTGAGCGCGTCCAGTTGCATCGTCGCATCGGCGTCGCTGGCGGCCTGGCGCGCCTGCCACCACTGCCAGCCGTACCAGCCGGCCGCCGCGACGAGCAGTAGCACCACAAGCAAGGACAGCAGCCACGCCGACAGGCGGCTGCGGCGACGGGGGCTCGGATCGGGGGTCGCGGACACGGCGGAAAACCGGTGGGATGAAGTGTCGCCATGCTACCGGATGCGCCATCCGGCCCGGCGCCGGCAGTGGCTCAGCGCAGCAACGTGGCGACGGTTTCGACCAGCGTTGCCGGACGCGCGTCGGCGCCGCGGTGGCGCTGTTCGAAGCCCAGCGTGGCGGCCAGGTCGAGCAGGCGATCGCTGGCGCCGACTACCGGCAGCGCACGCAAGCGCGCGGCGATGTCACCGGGCACCGCAGCCAACACCAGTTGCAGCGCCTCGCCACTCGACAGCGCGATCGCCGCCGGCCGCGACAACCCGCGCAGCGCAGCCAATGTGCGCGGCGCGGGCGGCACCGGCACGCGCTGGTACACGTCGGCGCGACGGACCTCGGCGCCGCGTGCGCGCAACGCCGGCACCAGCGTGCCGCGGCCGCCGGGGGCGGTGAGCAGGCCGATCGCCTCGCCGTCGAATCGCTGCAGGCCGGGCAGCGCCAGCAGGCCTTCGCTGTCCATCCGCTTCGGCGCAGTAACGTTGCCCACGCCAGCACGCCGCAATGCCGTCGCGGTACCGGCGCCGACCGCGAACCAGCGTTGGCCGTCGCGCTCCCGCAAGGGTCGCAACGTGCTTGCCGCACGCACCGCGGCCGGGCTGGTCACCAACACCCGCGGCGCTACCAGCGCGGAATCGAGGTCGGCGCGGCTGGCATCGTCGTCGCGCAATTGCAGCGCCCACGGCGACAGCGCGATCACCGCGCCGCCGTGGCGCGCCGCCGCACGCCGCATCGGCGCGTGCTGGCCGCGGGGCCGCAGCGAGATCACGTACCATTCCGGTGCAGTGGCGGTCGACATCGCCCCAGCATAGCGGCGCCGCGCGCGCGCCCTCCAGCCAAGGTCGAACATGCCCCACAGCGACGCCCTGCAACGCCTGCTCCAGCATTACCGCTCGATGCCGCCGGTGGCCGTGATGGGCCTGAGCATCGCCGACTACGACGGCCAGCGCCTGCAACTGCACGCGCCGCTGGCGCGCCACGTCAACGACAAGGGCTGCGCGTTCGGCGGCAGCCTCGCCTCGATGATGACGCTGGCCTCGTGGGGGCTGGTGTCGCTGCAACTGGATGCCGCCGATATCGATGCCGACGTGTTCGTCGCCGACAGCCAGGTCCGCTATCTCGCGCCGCTGTTCGGCGACCTCGAGGTCAGCGCCAGCCTTGCCGAGGGCGAGGACTGGGCCGACTTCATCAAGACCCTGCGCCAGCGCGGCCGTGCCCGCACCCACCTGGTCGCGCGGGTGCCGCTGGCCGACGGCCGTCCCGCGACCACGTTTACCGCGCGCTACGTCGCCATCGCCAAGTGAGGCAACGGTCGCCCGTATCTTGCCGCTGACCGGTACGATGGCCGCTTCGCCACCGTCCCGGAGCGCGCCAATGCGCCTGACCGCCCTGATCCTGATGTGCCTGCTCGCACTGGCCGGCTGTGCCAACTCCAGCCCGGCCGCCAACGCGCTCGACGAATCCCAGTACGCCTGGTCCGGGGCGATCCGCTGGGGCGACTTCGGCGGCGCGCTCAACCTGGTCGACCCCAAGGTGCGCCAGGCCGATCCGCTGACCGACCTGGAGCGCAAGCGCTACGAGCAGATCAAGATCTCGTCCTATCGCGACGTCGGCGCCGACCGCAACATCAAGGCCGGCACCGCGGTACGCAGCATCGAGATCGGGGTGGTCAACCAGCACACCATGGAGCAGCGCCAGGTCCGCTACCAGGAAGTCTGGCGCTGGGACGAGGCGGCCAAGGTCTGGTGGAACACCAGCGGCCTGCCGGACCTGTGGGCCGGCCAATAGCGGCCCGCGCATGAGCGGCGCGCCGCTTTCTGCGACAATCGCCGCCCCGTTTGCCGCTGTCGTGATGCCGTGACCCTCGATGAACTGCTGGCCTTCGCCGGCCGCCACCCGTACCTTTCGCTGGGCCTGGTGGGCCTGACCCTGGCGATCGCCTACACCGAAGTGATGCGCCTGTTCCGCGGCTACAAGGCGCTGCGCCCGGCCGAGCTGACCGGCCTGATCAATCGCGACAACGCGCTGGTGATCGATCTGTCGGCCAGCGCCGACTTCGAGAAGGGCCACATCGCCGGCAGCAAGTCGGTCCAGCCCAGCCAGTTCGATCCCGAAAACAAGCTGCTGTCGGCGGCCAAGGCGCTGCCGGTGGTGGTCACCTGCCGCAACGGCCACGCCTCGGCCGACGCCGCCAAGCGCCTGAAGAAGGCCGGCTTCGAGCACGTCCATTGGCTCGAAGGCGGCATCCAGGCCTGGCAGCAGGCCGACCTGCCGCTGGTGAAGGGTCGCCGCTGACGACAAACCTTGCAACGCCCGTGATCGCCCCCCATGCCTGAACCCGGGGGCACGGTTTCACGCGTGCCATACTTGATTTTTGACCGCCTTACGCTGGAGTTCGAGATGTCCGAAGAAAACCTCAACGGTGCTGCCGCGCCGTCCGCCGACGCTGCCGCCGCCACCGGCCCGGTGTTCACGGTCGACAAGATCTACACCAAGGACGTTTCGTTCGAAGTCCCGGCCGGCCCGGCGGCGTTCAGCGAACAGACCCAGCCGCAGTTGCAGATGAACCTCAACCAGAGCGTGCAGCGCCTCAACGGCGACGCCTACGAGATCACCCTCGGCGTCACCCTGACCTGCAACGCCGCCGACAAGGCGCTGTACCTGGTCGAGGTCAAGCAGGCCGGCGTGTTCACCATGAGCGGCTTCGAGCCGGCGCAGCTCGACAACCTGCTCGGCACCCATTGCCCGTCGGTGCTGTACCCGTACGTGCGCCAGCTGATCAGCAGCCTGGTCCAGTCCGGCGGCTTCCCGCCGTTCTTCCTGCAGCCGATCAACTTCGACGCGCTGTACACCGAAGGCCTGCGCCAGCGCGCGGCGAAGCAGGCCGAGGGCCTGACGTCCGACGCCGAGACCGCCGGCAACGCCTGACCGGTCGCGCATGCACGCCCAATCGGACGCCCCTGCCGTGACCAATGTCGCGGTGCTCGGGGCCGGCTCCTGGGGCTCCGCGCTCGCCGCCCTGATCGCCCGCCACGGCCACCGCACGGTGCTGTGGGGGCGAGACGCCGCGGCGATCGCGATGATCGACCAGGGCCAGCACAACACCCGCTACCTGCCCGACATCGCCCTGCCCGACACCCTGCGCGCGACCACCGACCTGACGGCCGCGCTGGACGGCGCCGACCTCGTGCTGGTGGTGGTGCCGTCGCACGCGTTCGCCGACACCCTGCGCGCGCTCGCGCCGCACCGCCCGGCCGCGGCCGGGGTGGCGTGGGCGACCAAGGGCTTCGAGCCCGGCAGCGGCCGCTTCCTGCACGAGGTTGCCGCCGAGGTACTGGGCGACGGCGTGCCGCTGGCGGTGGTCACCGGGCCGTCGTTCGCCAAGGAAGTCGCGATCGGCCTGCCGACCGCGCTGACCGTGCATTCCGACACGCCCGAGTTCGCCCAGACCGTGGCCGACGTCCTGCACGGCCCGAGCTTCCGCGCCTATACCGGCGACGACATGCTCGGCGCCGAGCTCGGCGGCGCGATGAAGAACGTGCTGGCGGTGGCGACCGGCGTCGCCGACGGCATGCAGCTCGGGCTCAACGCCCGCGCCGGCCTGATCACCCGCGGCCTCAACGAGATGCTGCGACTCAACCGCGCCCTTGGCGGCCGGCCCGAGACCCTGATGGGGTTGGCCGGGCTCGGCGACCTGGTGCTGACCTGCACCGGCGACCTCTCGCGCAACCGCCGGCTCGGCCTCGCGCTGGGACAGGGGCAGGGCATCGACGAGGCGGTCCGCGCGATCGGCCAGGTGGTCGAGTCGGTACAGACCGCCGACGAGGTCATGCGACTGGCTCGCCGCCACGACGTCGAGCTGCCGATCGCCGAGGCGGTGCACTCGGTGCTGCACGGCGAGATCACCCCGGGCGAAGGCCTGCGCCAGCTGATGGCGCGCGAGCAGAAGGCCGAATACCCGAGCGCGTTGCTGGGCTAGCGCGTTCCCGGCAAGGCCCTTGTAGGAGCGGCTTCAGCCGCGATCTGAAACCGTTCGCCGGCGCCGACTCCCGATCGCGGCTGAAGCCGCTCCTACAAAAGCCGCTGGGTCTTTTAACAAAAAACCCGGCCGAAGCCGGGTTTTTCGTTGTCGCCGACAATCGCGCGATCAGAAGCTCGCGCGCACGCCGATCAGGTACTTGGTGGTGTCGACGTCCTCGAGCAGCTCGCCGCTCTCGGCCTCGACGAACACGCCCCAGTTCTGGTTGAACTTGACCTGGGCGCCGATCAGCGCCGAGAACGAACCGTCGAAGTCGCCGCCGTCGTTGTAGCTGGCCTTCGCCCAACCCTCGACGCGATCGGCCAGCAGGCCGCGCAGGCCGATGCTGAGGCGGCCGCCATCGATGGAGTCCGAGCCGCTGACACCCAGCACGTTGGTGACCTCCAAGTCGTAGCGGACATAGCCCAGCTCGGCGATGAAGTCGGCGCGCTCGCCGAGATCGGAGCGCAGGCCCACGCCGACTTGGCTTTCTTCCAGCTCGATGTCGAAGTCGTCGGCTTCCACACTGGCGTAGCCGCCATGCAGGTAGATGTGTTCGGCTACGGCTGCCGAGGCGCGCAGCTGGAAGCCGTCGGCGGCCTCCTCGCTTTCGACGTCCATCCGGGCGTAACCAGCCTCGACATAGGTGTAATCAACGCCGCCGGCGCTGGCGCCGAACGAGGCGGCGGCCAGCATGGCGGCCAGTGCGATCTGCTTGTTCATGAATTCCTGTTCCTTGGGTTGTCGTGCGGCCCGTCTCGCGGGCGGCGGCGAACTTTAACGAAACATTCACGAGTAAACAAACCGCGCGCACAAAAAAAGCCCGGCCGGAGCCGGGCTTCGATCGCGACGATCAGGGGAGAGAGAGGGTCGCGGGTACTGCGGTGCTGCGGTGTCGACTTAGAACGTGACGCGCGGGCCGACGAAGTACTGGGTCGCGCCGTCGACGAACTTGACGTCGCCGGTGATGCCCCACATCGGGTTGAACTTCACCTGCGCGCCGACGCGACCGTAGAAGTCGCCGTCGTAGTCGCTGCCGTCCTCGTAACCGGCCAGCGCGTAGCCTTCCAGGCTCTGGGTCAGCGCGCCGCGCACGCCGGCCTCGACGCTGTAGCCGTCGAAGGAGTTGTCGAACTCGTCCTCGGAACGCTCGTAGGCGACGCGGGTCAGCAGGTCGGCACGCGGCGAGATCTCGTGGTTGTAACCCAGGCCGAGGCGCATCTGGTCGATGTCGACGCCTTCGAAGCGGGTCGGGCCGACCACGAAATCATCGGTCTTCTGTCCGGAGTAACCGCCGAACACGTGGAAGTTCGGGGCGATCGCGCCGGAACCGTTGATCGCCCAGCCGTCGGCGTCGAGATTGCTGTCGGTCTCGGTGGCGATGTAACCGCCTTCGACGTAGTTGTAGGAGATGCCGTCGGCAGCCGACGCCATGAACGGGGTGGCGGCAAGCAGGGTCAGGGCAAGCAGTGACTTCTTCATAAGGTCTGGGCCTCTCTTTTGATGGGGCCGGGCCGCGGTAGCTTGCCTATCGGGGGAGGCACGACGGTCCGGCCATCGCAGTATCCGGCGGGCGACCCAATCGCAACTGAATTGTGTACTTCGAAGTTCAGGAACTACATGTCCCATTCAGGGTCGCGTCGGGGCGACCGCGGCGCTGGATGCGGCGCGCGGGTCGGCGATGAACCCGAGGATCGCCGGCAGCATCGCCGGCACCCGCTGCGGGTCGTACAGGCCGGCCAGCGGCGCGCTGTGGCCGGCGTCGGGCAACAGCAGCAGTCGCGCCGGGACGTCGTGCGCGCGCAACGCTTCGGACATCGCCACGCTGTCGGCGCTTTCCACCACCCGGTCGTCGCGGCCGTGGACCAGCAGGAACGGCGGCTCGTCGCCATCGACGAAGTTCAGTGGTTGCGCCTGCGGCCACTGCGACGGGGCGCCGAAAACCTGCTCGAGCTTGCCGGTGATCGCGAAGTCGTATGGCCCGGCCAGGCCGATCACTCCCGCCAGCGCATCGACCTCTACGCCGCGACGTTGCAGATAGCGACCGTCGGTGGCCAGCAGCGCGGCGATCTGGGCACCGGCGGAGTGGCCGGCGAGGAATATCCGCTCGCGATCGCCGCCCCATTGCGCGGCGTGGTCGAAGGTCCAGCGCACCGCCCGCGCGGCATCGTCGATAAAAGCCGGGAAACCGGCCCGCGGCATGGTGCGGTAGTCGGCGACGATCGCCAGGATGCCGTTGGCGGCAAGCCGCTGGCCGACGAAGCGGTACTGCGCGCGTTCGCCGCGCTGCCAACTGCCGCCGTAGAAAAACACCACCACCGGCGCCGGCGTGGCGGCCGGGCGTGTCGGCCGGTAGATGTCCAGCGCCAACCCGAGTTCGGGAGCGAATACGACCGTGCTTTCCGGCGGCGGCAGGCCGCGGTTGAGGAAGCCGAACAGCGCGCGCTCGCAACCGCTGCCCAGCAGCACGGCCAGCGACAACAGCGCCGCGCGGAAGAAGCGGGTCGGAGTCGGCGGCGCTGGTGGCACGGGCGTCCCGGGTCGGTGCGCCATCGGCGCGATGGCGGACATACGGCGGCACCGCCCGTGCGGATGCATTGCATCCGCCGCGGCGCTGCAATCGTAATTCGGGGCAACAGGGGATCCGGTCGAATCCATGAACGCCACCGCCGCGAACCGCACCGTCGCCGCCGCGACCTCCGTCGCATCGCGACCGGCACCCAGGAGTCCGGGCGCGGCGCGGCGCCTGCGCCGGTGGCTGCTGCTGTTGGGCGTCGGACTGCTCCTGCTCGGCACGCGCGAGGCGGCGGCGCTGGACCGCTACGAGGGGCTGGCCTACGCCGCGGACGACGGCGAGCTGGCCTACCGCGAGATCCACTGGCGCTACCAGGACCGCGGACGACCGGCGCGGCTGGTGGTCTACCGGTGCCCGAACGGCCAGCCGTTCGCGCGCAAACGGGTGTGGGCGACCGCCAGCGCCACTGCCCCGAACTTCGAGTTCGTCGATGGTCGCGATGGCTACCGCGAAGGCGTGCGCGGCGTCGGCGCGCGGCGGCAGGTCTACTGGCAGGCCCAGCGGGACGACCCTGTCGCACAGCGCACGCTCGACTTCGGCGCGAATGCGGTGGTCGACGCCGGCTTCGACGCGCTGGTACACGAACAGTGGACCGCGTTGCGTGCCGGCGATGCCGTCGAGGCCGCGTTCCTGTTGCCGAGCCGGCAGGACTTCCTTGCGGTCGGCATCGAACGGATCGGCGGCGACGACGCGCGCACCCGCCTGCGCATGTCGCTGGACGCGTGGTACGGCTTCGTCGCCCCGCAGACCGAGCTGGTGTATCGCAACCGCGACCGCTGGCTGCTGCAGTTCGAGGGCATCGGCAGCATCCGCGACGCCGACGGCGACCACCTGCCGGTGCGCATAGAGTTCCCGCCGGGGCGGCTGACCGACGAGGTCGGCCGCGCCGATCTGGAGACCGCCGCAACCCTGCCGCTGGTTGACCGCTGCGATGGTTGACACGACCCCCGGCGTCGCGCCCCGCGCGCGCCGCGCATTGCTTCGTGGCCATGCGGCGTGGCATAACCGGTGCCCGGGGCGTCCGCGCGCCCGATCCGATTCACCACGACGAGGCTGTCGCATGACCGATATCAGTGCGCTGCAGTCCGACGCTTCGGCCAGCGACGTCGACGCGCTGCTGACCCGCGTCGCCCGCGGCGACCAGCCCGCCTTCGAATCCCTGTACCGCAGCACCTCCGGCAAGTTGCTGGGCATCTGCCTGCGGGTGCTGAGCGACCGCGCCGAGGCCGAGGACGTGCTGCAGGACGTATACGTCACGGTGTGGAACAAGGCCGGCCAGTTCGACGCCAGCCGCGCGCGCGCCTCGACCTGGCTCGGCACCATCGCCCGCAACCGATCGATCGACCGCCTGCGTGCCTTGCCGGCGCCGGCCAGCCGCGCGCCGATCGAAATCGCCGAAACCGCGCGCGACCCGGCGCCGTCGCCGGTCTCGCAGGCCGAAGCCGCGAACGACGCCAGCCGCCTGGACGACTGCCTCGAACAACTTGAGCCGCGCCGCCAGACCCTGATCCGTACCGCGTTCTTCGACGGCGCGACCTATGAGGAACTGGCGACCCGGTCGGGCTCGCCGCTGGGCTCGATCAAGAGCTGGATCCGTCGCGGCCTGATGCAACTCAAGGCGTGCCTCGAGCAATGAATACCCACGACCCGTTTGCCAACGACGACGCCTCCGGCGCGACCCCGCCGAGCGACGAGGTGCGCGCCGGCGAATACGTGCTCGGCGTGCTTGATGCGTCCGAGCGCTCGCAGGCGCAGGTGCGGATCGATGCCGAGCCGGCGTTCGCCGCGCTGGTCGAGCGCTGGGACCAATACTTTGCATCGTGGTTGCTGCAGGTCGAGGCGGTCGCGCCGGCGGCGCACGTGTGGCCGCGGATCCGCACCGAGCTCGGCTGGCCGTCGGTCGGCGATGCACGCGGTGGCGTCTGGAACAGCTTGCCGTTCTGGCGCGCGGCCACCGGCCTGGCGGTCGCGGCCGGACTCGCCGCGGTGGTGATCGGGCTGCGTCCGCCGGCGCCGACCCCGGCGCCGCCGACGGTGGTGGTGCAGCCGGTCGAGCCTCCTGCGATCGAGGCGCCGGACGCACCACGGCCGGTGACGGTGCTTGCCCGCGACGACGGCAGCACCGGCTGGGTCGCCACCATCGATCCGGTCGCCAGTGAAGTGCTGATGGTGCCGGTGCCCGTACCGGCCGATCCCGCGGGCCGGGTCCACGAGCTGTGGCTGATCGCCGAAGGCGCGGCGCCGCAATCGCTCGGCCAGGTCTCCGGCGACACCGCCCACACGATCGAGGTGCCGGCGGCGCTGCGCGATGCGCTCGCGGTCGGGGCGACGCTGGCGATCACCCTGGAACCGGAAGCCGGCATTCCGCACGCCGCGCCGACCGGTCCGATCGTGGCCAAGGGCGGCATCGCCCGGATTTGATTTGCATCCATCGCCGCGGACGATCCGTACCAACGGTATCGATCCGAAGCGGGGTGGGGGATGTCCAGGCAGTCCAGTGCAACGGCGACGACGGTGCGCCCCGGAGTGGGCCGCCGCGTGCTGGCAACGATGCATCGCTGGGTCGACTCGTCGTCCGCCTCGACGGAGCCGACGGCCGACGCCGACCGCATCGACTGGTTGCGCGCCTCGCCGTTCGTCGTGATGCACCTGGCCTGCATCGCGGTGCTGTGGGTCGGGGTGTCGCCGGTCGCGCTGGCGGTCGCCGCCGGGCTGTATGCGCTGCGGATGTTCGCGCTCACCGGGTTCTACCACCGCTACTTCTCGCATCGTACGTTCAACGCGCCGCGCGCGGTGCAATTCTTGTTCGCGGTCATCGGCGCCTCTTGCGTGCAGCGCGGGCCGCTGTGGTGGGCCGCGCACCACCGCAACCACCATCGCCACACCGACACCCCGCTGGATCCGCACTCGCCGCGCCAGCACGGATTCTGGTGGAGCCATGTCGGCTGGTTCCTGACCCGCGAGGGTTTCAAGACCGACTGGGCGCGCATTCCCGACCTCGCGCGCTATCCCGAACTGCGCTGGCTCGACCGCTACGACACCCTGATCCCGGTGCTGCTGGCGGCGGCGCTGTACGGCCTCGGCGCGTGGCTGGAAAGCGCCGCGCCCGGGCTCGGCACCAGCGGCGGGCAGATGCTGGTGTGGGGGTTCTTCGTCTCCACCGTGGTGCTGTTCCACGCCACGGTGACGATCAACTCGCTGGCCCACCGCTTCGGCAGCCGACGGTTCGACACCGACGACGACAGCCGCAACAACCTGTGGCTGGCGCTGCTGACCTTCGGCGAGGGCTGGCACAACAACCACCACTTCTTCCCCGGCACCGTGCGCCAGGGCTTTCGCTGGTGGGAGGTCGACCTGACCTGGTACGGGCTCATGGCGATGGCCGCGCTCGGGCTGGTGCGCGACCTCAAGCCGGTGCCGGCGTGGGTCGCGGCCAAGGCGCGAGGCTGACATGCGCATCGCGGTGGTCGGCTCCGGCATTTCCGGCCTCGCCTCGGCGTGGCTGTTGTCGCGTCGGCACGAGATGGTGCTGTTCGAGGCCAACGACTACCTCGGCGGCCACACCCATACCCACGACATCGAATTGCATGGCCGGAAACACGCGGTCGACACCGGGTTCATCGTTCACAACCCGGTGCATTACCCGCTGCTGACCGCATTCTTCGACGCCCTCGGCGTGGCCTCGCAGCCGACCACGATGGGGTTCTCGGTGCACAGCGAGGCCAGCGGGCTGGAGTACAACGCGACCACCCTGGACGCATTGTTCTGCCAGCGCCGCAACCTGTGCTCGCCGCGGTTCCTCGGCATGCTGCGCGACCTGTCGCGGTTCTACCGGATCGCGCCGCGGCTGCTCGACGGCGACGGCGAGGGCCCGAGCCTCGGCGACTATCTCGCCGAACACCGCTTCGGCGACGCGTTCCGCGACGACCATCTGGTGCCGATGGCATCGGCGCTGTGGTCGTCGCCGGCCAGCGCGATCCTGCGGTTCCCGGCGCGCTACCTGGTCCGGTTCATGGCCAACCACCACATGCTGCAGCTCAGCGGCCGGCCGCCGTGGCGGGTGGTATGCGGCGGCTCGCGCTCGTACGTCGACGCGTTGCGCGCGCGCTGGGATGTCGCGGTGCGGTTGAACACGCCGGTGCGTTCGGTGCGTCGCGATGCGGAAGGGGTGGAGGTCGCCTTCGACGGCGGCCGCGAGCGCTTCGATCAGCTACTACTGGCCTGCCACGGCGACCAGGCGCTGGCGCTGCTGGACGATGCCGATGCGCGCGAGCGCGACATCCTCGGCGCGATGCCCTACCAGACCAACGACACCGTGCTGCACACCGACGCCAGCGTCCTGCCGCGCCGGCGCAAGGCCTGGGCGGCGTGGAACGCGCACGTGCCGCGCGAGCGCGACCGGCCGTGCACGGTCAGTTACAACATGAACCTGCTGCAGCGCATCGACAGCGCCGAGCCGCTGGTGGTGACCCTCAATCGCAGCGAGGCGATCGATCCGGCGCGGATGCTGCGGCGGATGTATTACCGCCACCCCGTGTACACGCACGCATCGGTCGCCGCGCAGGCACGCAAGGCCGAGATCCAGGGCCGCCGTCGCACGTGGTTCGCCGGTGCCTATTGGGGCTGGGGCTTCCACGAGGACGGCATCCGCAGCGCGGTCGAGGTGGCCGGCGCGCTCGGCGCGCAGTGGCCGGCGGCGCGCGCGGCGGTGGCGGGCGGCATTGACGTTTCGGAATCGCCGGCATGAACGGCCCGATGAGCATCGCGACAGGTAGCATCGCGACACGGGCCATCGCGACCCCGGCCAGCGCGGTCTACGAAGGCCGCGTGCGCCATCGCCGGCATGCACCGCGGCCGCACGCGTTCGATTATTCGATCGCCCAGCTGTACCTCGACCTCGACGAACTCGACGCCGTGTTCGCCTCGCACCCGCTGTGGTCGGTCGATCGCCGCAACCTCGCCGAGTTCCGCCGCAGCGACTACCTCGGCCCGCCCGAACGCGGCCTCGCCGACGCCGTGCGAGATCGCGTCCACGCCGCGACCGGGATCTGGCCGGAAGGACCGGTGCGCCTGCTCACCCACTTGCGCTACTTCGGCTACGTGTTCAACCCGGTGAGTTTCTACTACTGCTTCGAAGCCGACGGCCGCACCCTAGAGTGCGTCGTCGCCGAGATCACCAACACCCCATGGGGCGAGCGCCACGCCTACGTGCTGCCGACCGCCGCGGCGCTGGTGCGCGGGCGCGCCTGGCACTGGGACTTCGACAAGACCTTCCACGTCTCGCCGTTCCTGCCGATGGACTGCCGCTATCACTGGAGCCTGACCCCGCCGGGCGAGGACCTGCAGGTGCACATGCAGGTCGCGCGCGATGGCGAGCCGCACTTCGACGCCACCCTGCAGCTGCAGCGTCGCCCCCTCGACGCGCCGGCGCTGGCCCGGGTGCTGTGGCGCTACCCGCTGATGACCGCGCAGGTGGTCGTCGCGATCCACTGGCAGGCGCTGCGGCTGTGGCTCAAGCGCACCCCGGTATTCACCCATCCAGACCGCAGCCAGGAGCGCCCATGAATGCACCGATGAACAAGCCGACCCGAACTACGTCAGCGGACGCCACGGCCGTCGCCGCCGTGCCGCGCAGCGCCGCCGAATACGGCGCGCTCGACCAGTTCCTGCGCACGCGCCTGCTGGCGCAGCTGGCCCTGCTGCAGGGCCAGCCGCTGCAATTGCGCGATGCGCTCGGCACCGTCCAGATCGGCCACGCCTATGCCAACGAGCAGACGCTGCGACTGCGCATCCACGACCCCGCGTTCTACCGCGCGATCGCCGCCAACGGCAGCCTCGGCGCGGCCGAGGCCTACCTCGACGGCCACTGGGACTGCGACGACCTGGTCGGGCTGGTGCGGCTGCTGGTGCGCAACCGCGCGCTGCTGGACCGCATGGAAACCGGGCCGGCGCGCATTGGCGGCTGGTTGATGCGCGGCTGGCATGCCCTGCGCCGCAACACCCGCGACGGCGCGCGCCGCAACATCGGTGCCCACTACGACCTCGGCAACGCATTCTTCGGGCTGTTCCTGTCCGACGACCTGATGTACTCCTCGGCGCTGTACGCCGGCGACCACGACACCCTGGAGCAGGCCAGCGCGCGCAAGCTCGAGCGCCTCTGCCGCAAGCTGCGATTGCGACCGGACGACCACGTCATCGAGATCGGCAGCGGCTGGGGCGGCTTCGCCGTGCATGCGGCCGCGCGCTACGGCTGCCGCGTCACCACCACCACGATCTCCGCCGAACAGTACGCGCTGGCCAGTGCCCGCGTCGCCGAGGCCGGCCTGCAGGACCGGGTCACCGTGCTGCAGCAGGACTACCGCGACCTGCAGGGGCAGTACGACAAGCTGGTCTCGATCGAGATGGTCGAGGCGATCGGCGCGGCCTACCTGCCGACCTACTTCGCCAAGCTCGGCGCGCTGCTCAAGCCCGACGGCATCGCCCTGGTGCAGGCGATCACGATCGAGGACCACCGCTACGAACAGGCGCTGCGTTCGGTCGATTTCATCAAGCGCCACGTCTTCCCGGGCGCGTTCATTCCCTCGATCGCGGGGATGCTCGAGGCCAAGACCCGCAGCAGCGACCTCGCGCTTACCCACCTGGAGGATTTCGGCTCGTCGTATGCGCGGACCCTGCACGACTGGCGCCAGCGGTTCCTCGCGCGGCTGCCGCAGGTGCGCGCGCAGGGCTTCGACGAACGCTTCATCCGGCTGTGGCAGTTCTACCTGGCCTATTGCGAAGGCGGATTCCGCGAGCGCTCGATCGGGGTGGTGCAGATGCTGCTGGCCAAGCCCGGCAACCGCGAGGCCGAGTACCTGGTCGGGCTCGACCGGATCGAGGCCTGAGATGCGCTTTTGGGCCAACCTTGTCGGCTACCAGCTGGTCTGGTTTGCCGCGGTGATCGGCGCCGGGCGCGGATCGCCGTGGTGGGGCGTGGTTGCGGCGGTGGTGTTCGTGGCCGCGCAGGGCGGGACGTCGCCGTGGCGCGGCAGCGATGTACGAGTGGTCGCCGGCGCGCTGGCGTGTGGCGTGGTGCTTGACGGCGGGCTGGCGCTGACAGGGTGGCTTGGCTATGCCGCAGCCACGCCGGCGTTGCTGGCGCCGCTGTGGATCCTCGCGCTGTGGGCGGCGTTCGCGATGACGATCAACCATTCGCTCGGGTTCCTGCACGGGCGGCCGTGGCTGGCGGCGGTGTTCGGCGCGGTCGGCGGGCCGCTGGCCTACTTGGGTGCGGCGCGCGGTTTCGCCGCGGTCGAGCTCGTCGCGCCGGTTCCCGCCTTGGTGTCGCTGGCGGCGGGCTGGGCACTGGCGTTGCCGCTGCTGGTCCGGCTCGGCCGGCGCCGGCCGCTGACGATCGCGCCTGCGCGCACGGGGTGGGCGCGATGAGCGTGCTGGCGATGCTGGGCGTGGTGTGGCTGATGGCGGCAGTGATGCAGACCGCGGGCTGGTGGTGGCAACGGCGGCGGCGCAACGCCGGCATCGTCGATGTGCTGTGGGCGACGTCGGTCGGGTTGGCGGCGGTGGTGCTGGCCGCGCTCGGCGACGGCGCGCCGCTGCCACGCGTGTTGCTGGCACTGCTCGGCGGCGGCTGGGGGCTGCGGCTGGCGTGGCATCTGTGGCGGCGGGTCCGCGGCGAGGCCGAGGACGGCCGCTACGCCCACCTGCGCACGCTGTGGGGCGATGACGACCGCAAATGGCTGGCGTTCTTCCAGGCCCAGGCGCTGCTGGCGGTGTTGTTCGCGCTGCCGTTCCTGGCGGTGGCGCGCAACCCGGTGGCCGGTGTCAGTGGCTGGCTGCTGACCGGTATCGCGGTGTGGCTGCTGAGTGTCGCCGGCGAGGCATTGGCCGACGCCCAGCTCGCCCGCTTCCGCGCCGACCCGGGCAACCACGGCCATACCTGCCGCGCCGGCCTGTGGCGCTACTCGCGCCATCCCAACTACTTCTTCGAATGGCTGCACTGGTTCGCCTACGTGCTGCTCGCGGTCGGTTCGCCGTGGTCGTGGCTGGGGTGGAGCGGGCCGCTGCTGATGTTCGTGTTCCTGCGCTGGATCAGCGGCATCCCGTACACCGAGGCGCAAGCGTTGCGCAGCCGCGGCGATGACTACCGCGACTACCAGCGGCGCACCTCGATGTTGTTCCCGTGGTTTCCGAAGCCCGCGGCGTCGCCTTCGTCTCCATCCCCACCTTCGTCAACCGGGAGTCCCCGATGAACACCGCGATCCACGCCCGCGATCTCGCCCCCGACGTCCCGGCCGCCGGCCTGCTCGGCCTGGCCGAACGAGGCTGGCTGCCCGACTCGTTGCTGCGGCTCGGCATCCGCAGGATGTGCGCGCAGCGGCTGGCGCAGGAAAGCGCCGGCGGCCCGCAGGCGCAGAGCGAACGCATGCAGCGCCAGCTCGCCGAGCTGCGCGACAGCCCGGTGGCGATCCACACCGACGCCGCCAACCGCCAGCACTACGAACTGCCGCCGGCATTCTTCCAGGGGTGCCTCGGCCCGCGCCTGAAGTACTCCTCGTGCTACTACCCGAGCGGCAACGAAACCCTGGCCGAGGCCGAGGACGCGATGCTCGCGCTGTACGGCGAACGCGCCGGGCTGGCCGACGGCCAGGACATCCTCGAGCTGGGTTGCGGCTGGGGTTCGCTGACCCTGTGGATGGCGCAGCGCTACCCGGCGGCGCGGATCACCGCGGTGTCCAACTCGCGGCCGCAACGCGAGTTCATCGAGGCGCGCTGCCGCGCGCGCGGGCTGGCCAACGTCCGCGTGCTGACCTGCGACGTCAACCGGCTGGAACTGGCGCCGGCACAGTTCGACCGCTGTGTCTCGATCGAGATGTTCGAGCACATGCGCAACTACCAGACCCTGCTCGGCCGGGTCGGCGAGTGGCTGCGCGACGACGGCAAGCTGTTCGTCCACGTGTTCTGCCACCGCACCCTGCTGTATCCGTTCGAAAGCGACGGCGACGACAACTGGATGGGGCGGCACTTCTTCACCGGCGGGCTGATGCCGTCGGCCGACACGTTCTCGTGGTTCCAGCGCGACCTGACCCTGGCGCAACGCTGGCTGCTCGACGGCCGCCACTACCAGCGCACCGCCAACCACTGGCTGCAGGCGCAGGACGCCGCGCGCGCCGAGCTGATGCCGATCCTCGTCGACGCCTATGGCGATGCCGCCGGGCTGTGGTGGCAGCGCTGGCGGATGTTCTGGATGGCCTGCGCCGAGCTGTTCGGTTACGACGAGGGCCGCGAGTGGATGGTCGGGCACTACCTGTTCGACAAGTCGGGCCGGCGATGAACGCGCGGTCACGCGTCGCCGCATTGCTCGCCGCCGGCCTGGCCGCGCTGCTGGCGGCCTGCAGCCACACCCCGCCGACGATCGCGCCGGTGGCCGCGGTCGACCTGCCGCGCTTCATGGGCGACTGGTACGTGATCGCCCACATCCCCAGCCGCTGGGAGCGCGACGCCTACAACGCGATCGAGTCCTACACCCTGCGCGACGACGGCAGCATCGCCACCACCTTCCGGTTCCGCGAAGGCGGGTTCGATGCGCCAGTCGAGACCATGCACCCACGCGGCTTCGTCCGTCCCGGCAGCAACGGCGCGGTGTGGGACATGCAGTTCGTCTGGCCGATCAAGGCCGAGTACGTGGTCGTGTACCTCGATGACGACTACCGCCAGACCATCATCGGCCGCAGCGCGCGCGACTATGCCTGGTTGATGGCGCGCACCCCGACGATCCCCGAAGCCGACTACCAGGCCGCGCTGGCCCGGCTGCAGGCGCTCGGCTATGCGCTGGAGGACGTGCGCAAGGTCCCGCAACGCTGGCCGCAGCCGCCGGCCGCCTCAGCTTTGTGAACCGGTGAATTGACCCGCACTTAATGTCGACGGCCCTACCGTGGCAGTCCCTCGACTCGATGGATGCGGTGGCAACGATGAAGACGGCGACTCCGGCTCGGCACGCGGCCACGGCGGCCCATGACAGCGCCACGCCCGGCGCGACCGGCAAGGCATTGATGGATGCCGCGCTTGCCGCGGCGTGCACGATCGGGATCGAGGCGCGGTCCTATTTCGGCAGCCGACCGTGGGCGGAGATCGAACCGGCGCTGTCGACCTGCTGGGCGCGTAATTACGCGCGGCTGCGGGTGGACTGGATCAACGTCGCCGAGATGGCCTACACCGCGTGGAGCTATCAGGGCTCGCGGGTGCTGCTGGCACCGGAGCCGCCATTCCGCGAGGTGGCGTCATGATGCCGCGTCCGCACAGCTGGCACCCGCCGTCACCCGGGCATCGGCCGGCCGGCCGCCCGGACCCGGTCGAACGGCTGGCGGTGCCGGTGGCCTCGCCGGAACTGGCGCGTGACACCCGGCCGGCCCAGGACGCGGCCGGCGAAGCGGCCCGGTCGCGACCCACCCCGCGCCCACACTGAGGTTCCCCTCGCGACGCCGCGATGCCGCGCTGTGACCGTGATCGCAGACACCGCGCTTGCGCTGTCGTCCGATAGCGGCTCAGGGGGAACACCAACATGTCAGGCAAACCGCTGCGGCCGGACCGGGCCGAGTTGCTGTCCAGGGGAATGGCGATCGTGGCGCTGCTGGCCGCGGTGGTGTGGGCGTGGATCAACGGCGGCACCTTGCCGCCGGGCGGCTGAGGCAGCGACCCCGCCCCAACGCTTGCGCCTGCAAACGTATGCAGGCACAGCCGGCCGCGCGGCCGCATTACCCTGCGCATTCCCCGCACGGACCACGCGATGAATGCCGCGCCCGCGTCACTGCTGACCATCTTCGGCGCCACCGGCGACCTCGCCCAGCGCATGCTGTTGCCATCGTTGCTGGCGCTGGAAGGCGAAGGCCTGCTGCCGCCCGCGCTGCGCATCCTCGGCACCGCCCGCAGCGCGCTCGACGCCGACGGTTTCCGTGCGCTGGTGGCCGAGGCGATCGCCCGCCACGTGCCGGCCACCGAGCGCAACGACGCGACCCTCGCCACATTGCTGCAACGCCTGCACTACCAGCCGGCGTCGCTGGACGATGCCGACTCGCTGCGCGCGCTGTGCGACACCATCACCGGCCTGCGCGACGGCGACGTCGTCTACCACCTCAGCACCGCGCCGCGCTGGTATGCGCCGATTTGCGAGGCGCTCGGCGCGCACGGGCTCGGCGGCGCCGGCACCCGGGTGATGCTGGAGAAGCCGCTCGGCCACGACCTCGCCAGCGCGATCGCGATCAACGACGGCGTCGCCCGGGTGTTTGACGAGGAGCGCGTGTTCCGGGTCGACCACTATCTCGGCAAGGAAGGCGTGCAGAACCTGCTGGCGCTGCGTTTCGGCAACGCCTTGTTCGAACCGCTGTGGAACGCGCGGCACATCGAACAGGTGCAGATCACCGTCGCCGAGACGGTCGGGGTCGAGGGCCGCGGCGATTACTACGACGCCTCCGGCGCGTTGCGCGACATGCTGCAGAACCATCTGCTGCAGTTGCTGTGCCTGGTCGCGATCGAGCCGCCGTCGCAGTTCGAGCCGACCGCGGTGCGCAACGAGAAGATCAAGGTGCTGCGTTCGCTGCGCGCGATCGGGCGCGAGCAGGTCGCCACCGAGACCGTGATCGGCCAGTACGGCGCCGGTGCGGTCGGCGGGGTCGCGGTGCCCGGTTATCGCGATGAGTTGCAGCGCCCGAGCGACACTGAGACCTTCGTCGCCCTGCGCGCGCACATCGACAACTGGCGCTGGAAGGGCGTGCCGTTCTACCTGCGCACCGGCAAGCGCCTGCCGCAACGCTGCACCGAGATCTACCTGCAGTTCCGCAGCGTGCCGCATTCGATCTTCGACCACGGCGGCGCGCCGCTGCAGCCCAACGCGCTGCTGATCCGGCTGCAGCCGGAGGAGCGCATCGAACTGCGGATGATGCACAAGACCCCGGGGCTCGACCGCGCCGGGCTGCAGCTGTCGCAGGTCGCGCTCGACCTCGACACCCAGGAGCAGTTCGCGCACCGGCGCCGGCTGGCGTATGAACGGTTGTATCTCGACGCGATCGAGGGCAACGGCACCCTGTTCGTGCGCCGCGACGAGACCGAGGCGGCATGGCAATGGGTCGATGCGATCCACCACGGCTGGCGGGCCAACGGGATGGTGCCGAAGCCCTACCCGGCCGGCACCTGGGGGCCGGGCAGCGCGGTCACCCTGACCGATCGCCACGGCCACGCGTGGCGCGAATGAGCGGGAGGCTTTGATGGCTTGGGTCATGCATGAACACGCCGATGTCGACACGCTGGCCGCCAGCGTCGCGACCGAACTGCAGGCCTTCTGCGGCGAGGCGATCGCGCTGCGCGGGCAGGCGCTGCTCGCGCTCGGCGGCGGCCGCACGCCGCTGCCGCTGTACCGGCGCCTCGCGCGTTGTCCGCTGCCGTGGTCGCAAGTGACGCTGCTGCCGACCGACGAGCGCTGCGTGCCGCACGATGACCCGGCCTGCAACCTGCGCGAGATCGGCGCCGCGTTCGCCGCCGCGGATGGGGTGGAACTGCAGGGCCTGACCCCGCCGAACGGCGATCCGGAAACATCGGAACGTCATGCGCGCGCCGCGCTCGCGCAGTACCCGCAGCCGTTCGACGCGGTGGTGCTGGGCATGGGCATGGACGGCCACACTGCCTCGCTGTTCCCCGGCGTGCCACGATTGCCCGAGGCGCTGGACCCGGCCTCGGACATCGACGCCTGCCGCATCGACCCGCAACCGCTGCCACCGGAAGCGCCGTACCCGCGGGTCACCCTGACCGCCGCCCGACTGCTGCGCGCGCGTTCGCTGCACCTGTATCTCAGCGGCGCCGACAAGCGCGCCGTGCTGGAGCGCGCGCTGCGGTCGCACGACCCGTTGCGCTATCCGATCGGCGCGTTCCTGCACGCCGCCGACGCGCGGCTGCACGTACATTGGAGCCCGTGATGAGCCTGCACCCCACCGTCGAGCGCGTCACCGCGCGCATCATCGAGCGCAGCCGCGTCCCGCGCGCCGACTATCTCGCGCGGATGGCCGCCGCGCGCGACGCCGGGCCGGTGCGGATGCGGCTGGCCTGCGGCAACCTCGCCCACGGTTTTGCCGCGGCCGGCACCGACAAGCCGACCCTGCGCGGCGGCCGCGCCGGCAACATCGGCATCGTTACCGCCTACAACGACATGCTGTCGGCGCACCAGCCGCTGGAGCCGTACCCGAGCCTGATCCGCGCCGCCGCGCGCGCGGCCGGCGGCAGCGCCCAGGTCGCCGGTGGCGTCCCGGCGATGTGCGACGGCGTCACCCAGGGCCGCGCCGGCATGGAGCTGTCGCTGTTCTCGCGCGACACCATCGCGCTGGCCACCGCGGTCGCGCTGAGCCACGACATGTTCGACGCCGCGCTGCTGATGGGCGTGTGCGACAAGATCGTTCCCGGGCTGCTGATCGGCGCGTTGAGCTTCGGCCACCTGCCGATGATCTTCGTGCCGGCCGGGCCGATGACCTCGGGCCTGCCGAACAAGGACAAGGCCGCGGTCCGCCAACGCTACGCCGTGGGCAAGGCCAGTCGCGAGGAGCTGCTGGAGGCCGAGTCGCAGAGCTACCACGGCCCCGGCACCTGCACCTTCTACGGCACCGCCAACTCCAACCAGATGCTGATGGAGGTGATGGGCCTGCACATGCCGGGCACCGCCTTCGTCAATCCGGGCACGCCGTTGCGCGACGCGCTCACGGTGGCGGCGACCGAGCAGGCGCTGCGGATCACCGCGCTTGGCGAGCACTACATCCCGCTGGCGCACACTGTCGACGAGAAAGCGCTGGTCAACGCGATGGTCGGCCTGGCCGCGACCGGTGGCTCGACCAACCACGCGATCCACCTGGTCGCGATCGCGCGCGCGGCGGGCGTGCTGATCGACTGGGACGACCTCGACGAACTGTCGAAGGCGACCCCGCTGCTGACCCGGATCTACCCCAACGGCAGCGCCGACGTGAACCACTTCCACGCCGCCGGCGGCATGGGTTTCACGATCCGCGAACTGCTCGACGCCGGCCTGCTGCATCCCGATATCCGCTGCGTGCACGGCGGCGACCTGCGCCGGCAGGCGATGGAGCCGTACCTCGACGACCTGGTGCTGCGCTGGCGCGAGCCGCCGATGGCGTCGCTCGATCCCGACGTGCTGCGCGGCACCGCGTTGCCGTTCGACCGCGAGGGCGGCCTGCGCTGCCTGCAGGGCAACCTCGGCCGCGCGATCGTCAAGATCTCCGCGGTCGCGCCCGAGCACCACGCGATCACCGCGCCGGCGCGGGTGTTCGAATCGCAGGACGCGGTGCTTGCCGCGTTCCAGGACGGGCAGTTGCAGGGCGATCTGGTGATCGTGCTGCGCGGCCAGGGTCCGCGCGCCAACGGCATGCCCGAGTTGCACATGCTGACCCCGACCCTGGGCGTCATGCAGGACCGCGGCCAGCACGTCGCCCTGCTGACCGACGGCCGCATGTCCGGCGCCTCCGGCAAGGTGCTGGCGGCGATCCACGTGACCCCGGAAGCCGCCGATGCCGGCGCGATCGCGCGCGTGCGCGATGGCGACCTGGTCCACCTCGATGCCGGCGCCGGGGTGATCGAGCTGCGGGTCGATGCGGCGGAACTGCAGGCGCGCGCGCTGGCGTGCCCGGCGCGGTTGGACAGCCATGTCGGCCTCGGCCGCGAACTGTTCGGGCTGATGCGCGCCAATGCCGGCACCGCCGAGCAGGGCGCCTGTAGCCTGTTCGCGAGCATGCCCGGCGGCGACCCGGTGGCCCATCCGGATACGCAAGACGGACACGGCGGCGCCGAACCGCTGCCGCACCAACCGCTGATCCACCCGTTGCCCGGCGCGGAGGTCGACGCATGAATGCGGGCGCGCTTGAACTGATCGCCGACATCGGCGGCACCAACGCGCGCTTCGCGTTGACCGATCCGGCCGCGGCCACCCCGCAGCTGCTGCAATCGCAATCGCTGGAAAACGCCGACTTCGCCAGCCTGCAGCATGCCGCCGAGCACTACCTGCAATCGGTCGGGGTGCAGCCGCGCCGCGCCGCGATCGCACTGGCGTGCCCGGTCAATACCGACGAAATCCGCCTGACCAATCGCGCGTGGTCGTTCAGTCGCAACGAGTTGCGGCAATCGCTCGGGCTCGACGAACTGCTGCTGCTCAACGACTTCGGCGCGGTCGCGTGGTCGGTGCCGGCGTTGCAGGCCGACGACCGGATCGCGCTGTACGGTCCGGTGCACTCGCAGCTGCAAGGCCCGATCAGCGTGCTCGGCCCGGGCACCGGCTTCGGTGTCGGCCTGCTGGTCGGCGCCGACGACCACTGGCACGCGGTCGAGACCGAAGGCGGCCACGTCAGCTTCGCCCCGCTCGGTGACGAGGAGCAGGCGATCGCGCGCTGGTTGAACGCGCGCCACGGCCGGGTCTCGTACGAACGGCTGCTGTCGGGCAGCGGCCTGGCCTGCATCGACGCGGTGCTGCGCGGCACGGTCGACGCCAGCGGCGGCGTGCGCGAACTGCGCGACCCGGCGACCGTGGTCGCGGCCGCGCTCGACGGCCACGAGGTCGCCTCGCGCCGCGCGCTTGCGCGGTTCTGCGCGATCCTCGGCAGCGTCGCCGGCGACGTCGCCCTGGTCCACGGCGCCCGCACGGTGATGATCGCCGGCGGCATCATCCCGCGCTTCGTGCCGTTCCTGCGCAGCAGCGCGTTCCGCGAACGCTTCCTCGCCAAGGGCCGCTTCGCCGCCTACCTCGAATCGGTGTCGATCCAGGTCGTCACCCATCCCAACCCCGGCCTGCTCGGCGCCGCCGTGGCGCTGCGCAAGGGCGCCGCGCCGTCCGCCCCGTGAGTCGCGACCCACTGACCATGAACCCAACCGACACCCACACCGCGATCGACACGATCCTCTCCCGCGCACCGGTGCTGCCGGTACTCGCGATCGAGCGCCTCGACGACGCCGTGCCGCTGGCGCGCGCGCTGGTCGAAGGCGGCCTGCCGGTGCTGGAGGTGACCCTGCGCAGCGATGTCGCGCTGGCCGCGATCCGCCGCATCGTCGACGAGGTGCCGGACGCGATCGTCGGCGCCGGCACCGTGCTGACTGCAGCCGACCTCGACGCGGTGGCCGCGGCGGGCGCCGCGTTCGCGATCTCGCCCGGCGCCACCGACGCGCTGTACACCGCCGCGCGCGATGTCTCGATTCCGTGGATCCCCGCGATCGCCACCGCCAGCGAGTTGATGCGCGGCCTCGAGCACGGCCATCGCCGTTTCAAGTTCTTCCCGGCCGAAGCCGCCGGCGGCGTGGATGCGCTGAAGGCGTTCGCCGGGCCGTTCCCGCAGGCGAGGTTTTGCCCCACCGGCGGCATCGACGCCGCCTCCGCGCCGCGCTACCGAGCGTTGCCCAACGTCATCACCGTCGGCGGCTCGTGGATGGTGCCGAAGGACGCGCTGCAGTCGCGCGACTGGGACCGCATCACCGCCCTGGCGCGCCAGGCCGCCACCGCGTAATCCGACGACGCCCCGTGCCCTTGTAGGAGCGGCTTTAGCCGCGATCGGAAATCGGCGCGGGCGGACGATTCCACGTTCGCGGCTAAAGCCGCTCCTACGAAAAGCGGGAGGTGCGCGCGTGTAGGAGCGACGTAAGTCGCGACCTGTACATCACATCCAGCGTTCGGCGGTTCGCGACTCACGTCGCTCCTACATCGGAGCATCAGGACCGTGCCCGCCGTGGTCGTCAGGCCCGGTCTTCCACCACCGCCACCGAGCTCCGCCCTTCCAGCACCCGGCTCAACCCCAACGTCACCAACACCGTCAGCACCAGCGTGACGAACATCAAATGGATGTAATGCAGCGGCGTCCACACGAAGGTAAACACTGCATACAGCGCCGCCCCGAACACCAGCCCGCTCCGCACCGCGCGCGAGTCGATCCGCTTGAATACCACCGCCACCACGAACGCCGCCAACACCGGCATCGAGTACAAGCCGTTGAGCTGCTGCAGCGTCGCGATGATGCTCTGCGCATGCTGGTACAGCGGCACCATCGCCACCGACACCAGCGCGAACACCACCGCCACCCACTGCCCGATCCGCTTCACGTCGGCGTCCGGATTGACCTTGGCCAGGTGGATGTCGCAGGTGTACAGCGCCGACGCCGAGTTGAGGCAGGAGTTGAAACTCGACAGAACCGCGCCGGTGATCACCGCGGCGAACGCGCCCGACAGCCACGGCGGCAGCACGTCGCCGACCAGCCGCCCGTAGGCCACGTCGCCGACGTCGCCGTACAGCTTGTATGCGATCACCCCCGGCACGATCACCACCAGAGGCGTCAGCAGTTTGAACGCCGCCGCCGCGTAAATGCCTTGCTGCGCCTCGCGGATCGACTTGGCCGCCATCGCGCGCTGGGCGATCACCATGTTGGTGCCCCAGTAGAAGATGTGGATGAACACCATCCCGGTCAGCAGCGTATGCCAGGGGATGTCGGAGTCGCTGTCGCCGATCAGGGTCCAGCGCTCGGCGGGGATGCCCGACAGGTCCCAGTCGACCGCGATCATCGCGAACAGCGTCACCAGCAGGCCCATCACCAGCAGGCCGAGGCCGTTGTAGGTGTCGGAGATGGCAATCGCGCGCAGCCCGCCGAATGCCGCATAGGCCAGCCCGCCGATCGCGAACAGCGCGGCGATCAGCAGCACCGGCATCTGCAGCCCGAACATCGACTTCATGAACACCGCGCCGGTGTACAGCACCACCGGCAGCAGGATGAACATGTAGCCAAGCAGGAACAGCACCGACACCACCCGCCGCAACGCCGGATCGCCGAGGCGCTTCTCCAGCAGCTCGGTGGTCGTCGTGCAGTTGTACTTGTAGTACATCGGCACCAGCACGTGAGCCAGCACCAGCAGGCCGGCGGCGGCGCCGAACTCCCACCACGCCACCAGCATCATCTGCGCGCCATTCATGCCGACGATCTGCTCGGCGCTGATGTTGGTCAGCAGCAGCGAGCCGGCGATGAACGGCCACGCCAGGGTGCCGCCGGCGAGGAAGTAGTCGCGCGAGGCGTTGCTGCTGCGCACCTCGCGGCGGCAACGCCACCAGGTCAGCAGCGCGACCAGCGCGGTCAGTGCGACGAATACCGAAACCTGCACCACATCCCCATCCAGACCGTTGAGCAAGCGCGCATCCTCCCGTCGATCGGCCCACGCTAACCCCGGTTCGCACCGCAACATTGGCCCCGATGCGCTGAATACGTATGCAGTACTCCGATGCTCCGTGCCCTTGTAGGAGCGGCTTCAGCCGCGATCTGGAATCGGCGCGCGCGACCCAACATCTGATCGCGGCTGAAGCCGCTCCTACAAGATCACCATCATCGATGCCAAAGAAAACCCCCTGCCGGCGAGCCGACAGGGGGCGGGATCCAACCACGGGGGTCCGACGGTCAGAACTTGTAGCTGGCGCCCAGCAACACCTGGCGGCCGTACTCGTTGTAGATCCGCGGCAGGCCGCCCGCGTCCGGGAAGTACTCGCGGTACGGCTCGTTGGTGATGTTGTTGACCTGCAACAGCAGCGACAGCCCCTGCAGTTGCGTGCCCTCGGCGAACGCATAGCCGACCTGGAAGTCGACGATGTCCTCGCTGTTGATGTAGCGCTTCTGGCGATCGCCGCCGAAGCCCTGGACCTCGCCCAGGAACGGCGAACGGTGGCGCTGGCTGACCCGGGTCGAGAAGCCGGCCTTTTCGTAGTACACGGTGATGTTGGACACCTCTTCCGACAGGCCCGGCAGCGGCTCGTCGCCACCGTCGGGACCGAGCGGGTCGATCGCGCTCTTGGTCCTGGAATAGCTGGTGATCACGCCGAAGCCGTCGAGCGGCTGCCACAGCAGGTCCAGCGGGATCGACAGCGCGGTCTCGAAGCCGTACAGGATCCCGCCCTCGCCGTTCTGCGGAGTGGTGAACTCGCCGATCGGCGAATCCGGGTTGAACTCGCGCGGGTCGTAGCCGCTGAAGTCGTAGGCCACGGTCTGGTTGTAGATGTACGACTGCAGGTCCTTGTGGAAGCCGGCCAGCGAGAAGTAGCCGCGGCCGCCGAAGTACTTCTCGTACGACACGTCCAGCGCGGTCGCGCGCCACGGCTGCAGCTCGGGGTTGCCGCCGCTGCCGCGCCACTCGCCGTTGACGCCCTGGGTGGCGTCGACGCTGACGTTCTGGTTGGCGCGCAGGTCGTCCATCCGCGGCCGCGCCATCTGCTGGCCGAGGCCGAAGCGCAGGGTCTGGTCGTGCGGCATGCCCAGCGCGAGGTTGAGGCTCGGCAGGATGTCGGTGTATTCGTCGCCGCCGCTCAAGGGCACCGGATTGTCGGCATCGCCGAACGGCACGATCAGGCCATCGGAGCTCTGGTCGGTGCGCACCACCTGCACCCCGACGTTGCCGCGCAGCGACACCGCGTCGCTGAGGTCGGTGTTGATGTTCCACTGCACGAAGCCGGTGGCGATCTTCTCGTTGACCGTCCAGTTCTTGTTGGCGATGTCCTGGTGGCTGTGCTGGTCGATCTCGTACAGCCCGAGCACGCGGTCGATGTCGTAGCCGACCATGCCGGGGATGCCGGTGAAGCTCAGGTCGGCGTTGCCGGTCAGCATCTCGGTCGGGATCGCCATCTCCAGCGCGCCATTGGGCAGCCGCAGGAAGCCTTCGAAGCCGCTCTTGCGCAGCTTCTCGCGGTCGGCGTAGTTGAGCCCGAACTCGACGCTGCTGAAGATGCCGTCGAGGAAGCTGCGCTCGGCGCTGAGCCGGAACGAGGTCAGCTCGTCCTCGACACCGGGGTACTTGATGAAGCCGGCCTGGCCCCAACCGGCCGGGTCGGTCAGGACCAGGTTGGACGGATCGGCGTAGTCCTCGCCGTAGCTGAACTGCGGTAGCCCGGTGCCCTGGTCGATCACGAAGTCGACGCTGTCGGTGCGCGTGCCACTGACGTGGCCGAGGCCGGAATAGGTTTCCAGCAGCATCTCCGAGCGCTCGGCCTTGGAGTAGCTGACGTCGGCGACGGCGGTCCAGTCGGGGCCGAAGGTGAACTCGTTGCGCCAGCCGGCGGCGAAGATCTCGTCGTCCTGGGTGTTCTTGTCGTTGCGGACCACCGGGCGCACGCCATCGAACGCGCCCGATACCACCGAGCCGTCCTCGATCACCGCGTTGCGCAGGCTGGTGCCGCCGCCCCAGGCCAGGCCGGTCTCCATGAAACGCAGGGTCTCGGACTTGTCGAAGGTGGAGTAATAGGCGTCGAGCACCGAGGAGTAGCTGTCGCTCGGCTTGTACTCGATGACCGCCATCAGGCCGTCGCGGATGTTCTCCACCGACGAGGCCTGCGACTTGCTGCCGCCGATCAGGAACGCGCCCGGCGCGCCGGCGTTGTCGCTCGGATAACCCCAGGATTCCCAGCGCTCGGCCTGGCCGGGCGAGTCCATCCGTGCGTAGCCGATCGCCACGCCGAGGGTGTCGTCGGCGAACTGGTCGATGTAGGAACCGCTGACGCGGTAGCCCATGTCGTCGTAGCCGTCGTTGAGCTCGCCCAGCGAGTTGTGCTCGCCGCGCACGTTGAGCGAGATCACCCGCTCCGGGAACGCCAGCGGCCGTACCGTCTGCAGGTCGACCGTGCCCGACAGGCCCTGGCCGACCAGCGAGGCGTCGGGGGTCTTGTACACGGTGACCGCGCTGATCAGCTCGGACGGGTACTGGTCGAACTCGACGCCGCGGTTGTGGCCGACGCTGACCTGCTCACGACCGTTGAGCAGGGTGGTGCCGAAGTTCTCGGCCAGGCCACGGATGCTGATGGTCGACGCGCGTCCGGCGACGCGCTGCGCGGTCAGGCCGGGCAGGCGCGCGATCGACTCGGCGATCGACAGGTCGGGCAGCTTGCCGATGTCCTCGGCGGAGATCGACTCGACGATCGAGCTCGAGGTCTTCTTGGTCTCGATCGCGTTCTCGATGCCGGCGCGGATGCCGGTGACGGTGACGCGGTCGAGCTCGGTGGCCTGCGATTCCTGCGTCGGTGCGGGCGCGTCGTCGGCCGGCTGGGATTGCGCCTGCACAGCAGTCGCGACCATCAAGGTTGCCGAGGCCAGTGCCACGCTCAGCAGGTTGCGCTTCAGTTTCAACATCTCCCCCTCCGGTACTCGAATGACTGCAAATGGGTTGGTCGGAACGAAGGCCGTTCCGGTAGCGCAGACCGATGGTAGTCGCAGCCATCCCTGCACAAATTGCTTTGCATACGTATTCATGGCGGGACGCGTGCGCACCGCGAAACCCGGTCACGACGCTGTGGAATAGTGAACCGGGGCCGCGTCGGTCGCGGCCGGGAGACTGGAATGCGGACCAGCGTGGCTTCGATCGCGCGACGGGCAGGGCTCGGCATCGTCCTGGCGGCATTGTTGGCCGTTGCCCCGGCATCCGCCGGCGAGTTGCACGTGCCCTCGCCGGACTGGCGCGACCAGGTCATCTACTTCGTGATGATCGATCGCTTCGACGACGCCGACCCCGGCAACAACGACCAGGGCGTCGGCGAATACGACCCGACGAACCCGTCGCATTACAGCGGCGGCGACATCGAGGGCATCACCCGACGGCTCGACTATATAAACGGTCTAGGCGCGACCGCGGTCTGGATCACCCCGCCGGTCGCCAACCAGTGGTGGAACCCGGGCGGCAGCTACAGCGGCTACCACGGCTACTGGGCGTCGGACTTTGGCACGGTCGACGCGCACTACGGCACGCTCGCCGATTACCAGGCATTGTCGCGCGGGTTGCACGGCCGCGGCATGTATCTGGTGCAGGACGTGGTGGTGAACCATGTCGCCGACTACCTGGCGTGCGAGCCGGGCGACGACGGCGCGGTGGATCCGGCGCGCGACTGCAGCGTCCGCGCCGACGCGCGTGGCCGCACGGCACCCGTGCAATCGCCATTCGACCGGAACGATCCGCGTGACCCGGGGCAGTTGAAGCAAGCGATCTACCACTGGAGCCCGGACATCGCCGACTTCACCGAGCGTCGGCAGGAGCTCGACTTCGCGCTCGCCGGTCTCGACGACCTCGATACCGAAAACCCGACCGTGCGCGATGCGTTGCGCGCCTCCTACGGCCACTGGATCCGCGAGGTCGGCGTCGATGCGTTCCGGGTCGATACCGCGTTCCACGTGCCGGCCGGTTTCTTCCCCGACTTCCTGCACGCCGACGATGCCGACGCGCCCGGCATGGCGCGCGTCGCCCAGGCCACCGGCCGCGACGACTTCCTGTCGTTCGGCGAAGGCTTCGGCGCCGACAAGCCGTTCGACGACACCCAGGCCCGCAAGCTCGACGCCTACATGCGCGTGCCCGGCGGCCTGCCGTCGATGATCAACTTCCCGCTGTACGGCACCCTCGGCGACGTGTTCGCGCGCGGCCGCCCGACTGCCGAACTCGGCCACCGCATCACCTCGATGACGACGCTGCACGCCGACCCGCACCGGATGCCAAGCTTCATCGACAACCACGACGTCGACCGCTTCCTCGCCGGCGGCGACACGGCCGGCCTCAAGCAGGCATTGCTGGCGATGCTGACCCTGCCCGGCATCCCGGTCATCTACTACGGCACTGAGCAGGGCTTCGACGAGCGCCGCGCGTCGATGTTTGCCGACGGCGTCGGCAGCGATGGCCGCGACCACTTCGACACCGAGGCGCCGCTGTACCGCTACCTGCAGGATGTGATCGCCCTGCGCCGCGAAGACAAGCTGTTCTCGCGCGGCAGCCCGAGCGTGCTCGCAAGCAACCCCGCCGGCGCCGGCGCCATCGCCTGGCGCACCGACCACGGCGCCGACGCCGCACTCACCGTCCTCAACACCGCCGACAGCCAAGTCCTGCTCGACAACCTCGACACCGGCCTGCCCGAAGGCACCGTGCTGCATCCGCTATTCGGCATCGACGGAATTCCGGACGAGCAGGTGGTCGGTGCCGACGGCCGGCTCACGTTGGTGTTGCCGCCGCGCAGCGGGCAGGTCTGGCGCGTCGGTGCCACCACCGCGCCAACACCGACGGCCGACACCGGCGCCGCGCCGGTGATCGACCCGTTCGCCGGTCGCGCCACCGACACGCTAGACCTCGCCGGCAGCGCTCGACCGACGCAGGCGTTCCAGCTCGTCGTCGACGGCAACCTCTCCAGCGCCGTTCCCGTCATCGCCGACAGCGCCGGCCACTGGCGCGCCCGCGTCCGCACCGACGGCATGACCGACCCCGCGATCGAGCACCGCGTCGTCGCCTTCGACCCCGCCACCAACGCCACCAGCAACCCCCACCGCTTCCACGTCGAACTCGACTGGCAGCCCGCCGCCGACCAGCCCGACCCGCGCGGCGACGACACCGGCCCCATCGGCACCTACACCTACCCGACCGATCCCGGCTGGCGCGAACCCCGTCCCGCCGACATCGAACGCGTGCGCGCCTGGACTGCCGGCGGCGCGCTGCGGATCGAACTGACCATGCGCAGCGTCACCGCGCCATGGAACCCGGCCAACGGCTTCGACCATGTTGCCTTCACCGCCTATTTGCAGCTGCCCGGCCGCGACGGCGGCACCCGCGTGATGCCGCAACAGCACGCCGCGCTGCCCGACGGCATGCGCTGGCACTACCGCCTGCGGGCCCACGGCTGGTCGAACGCGCTGTTCGCCAGCGCCGGCGCGACCGCCACCGACGAAGGTACCCCGGTCGCCCCCGGCGCCGCGATCGAGGTCGATGCCGCGGCCCGCACCGTCACCTTCACCCTGCCGGCGACCGCGCTCGGCAACCCCGACACCCTCGACGGCGCGGCATTGCACCTGACCACCTGGGATTACGACGGCGGCTACCGCGCGCTGGCGCCGCAGGCCGGAGCCGCCACATTCGGTGGGGGCAAGCCGGGCGAGCCGCGGGTGATGGACGCCGCCACCGTGGTACTGGGGCGTTGAGCCCCGAATCCGGCGGCCAAGCATCGGGCCAGGTCGCATCAAGCGACGATCGAATACCATCCCGGCATGAACAAGCCCGATGAACCCCTGCCGGCGGCGTGTAGCCGGCTGGCGGAATACCTGCAGTCCCACAAGGATCAAGTGATCCGCGAGTGGATTACCAGCGTGCGTTGGGATCCCTCGGTTCCGTCCGAAGCGCTGACCAAGCCTGAGATCACCGACCACCTTCCCAACATTTTCGACGCCATCGTCCAGGCGATCCGCGACGAATGCAGCAATGCGAATGTCGACCAGGTCCAGCATCTGGCCGCGCGCCACACCATCGTTCGCTGGGTGCAGAACTACGACCTGAAAGCCGTGCTTCGCGAGCTTTCGTTGCTGCGGGCCGGATTGATCCACCACCTGAGTGCGTTCGAGGACCATGCACCGGACTTCGGAAACGAAGCACGCCGCTTTACCTCGACGATCGTCCACCGGGTCCTGGACGACATCGTCATGGACGCGACGCAGACGTATTTCGGGCTCAAGACCCAGTCCGACGAAAACGGGGCCTGAGCGCCAGCCACGGTCCGAGCGGCCAACCGCGCGGCGGTCAGTGCGCGGAGTGCGTGTTCATCGGCCTGTCCTCAATGTCCGCCCACCAGAACTTCCGCGCCGGGCTTGTCTTGCACGCCGAGGCGGTCGACCAGCGTCCGGCTGGCCTCGTTGAGGCCGACGATGTCGACCCGGGTGGCCGCGCGACGGAACTTCAGCACCACCTTGTCCAGCGCGCCCACCGCGCTGAGGTCCCAGAAGTGCGCGCCGGAGACATCGATGGTGACGTGCTCCAGCACTTCCTTGAAGTCGAACCGGGTGGCGAAGTCGGTGGCGGAGGCGAAGAACACCTGGCCGGTGACGACATAGGTGCGCGACGTGCTGTCATCGCCGGCGCTGGAGTCGATGTGCAGCACGCGACCGACCTTGCGGGCGAAGAACAACGCCGACAGCAGCACGCCCGTCAGCACGCCCTTGGCCAGGTCATGGGTGGCCACGGTCACCACCACGGTGCCGAGCATCACGATGCTGGACGTGCCCGGATGGCTGCGCAGGTCGCGGATCGAGGACCAGCTGAAGGTGCCGATCGAGACCATGATCATCACCGCCACCAGCGCCGCCATCGGGATCTGCTTGACCCATGGCCCGGCGAACACCACCAGCACCAGCAGCACCGAGCCGGCGACCAGCGCCGACAGCCGCCCGCGGCCGCCGGATTTCACGTTGATCACCGACTGCCCGATCATCGCGCAGCCGGCCATGCCGCCGATGAAGCCCGACGCGATGTTCGCCACGCCCTGGCCCATGCACTCGCGGTTCTTGTCGCTGGGGGTGTCGGTCAGGTCGTCGACGATCTGCGCGGTCAGCAGCGACTCCAGCAAGCCGACCACGGCCAGCGTGGCGGAGACCGGCAGGATGATCCACAGGGTTTCCAGCGTCAGCGGAACATCCGGGAACAGGAAGGTCGGCAGACTGTCGGGCAGCTCGCCCATGTCGCCGACGGTGCGGATGTCCAGCTTCAGCCAGATCGCCACCAGGGTCAGCACCACGATGGTGACCAGCGGCGACGGAATCGTCTTGGTCAGCCGCGGGAACAGGTAGATGATCGCCAGCCCGGCGGCGGTCATCGCGTACACCGTCCACGGCACGTTGGTCAGCTCGGGCAGCTGCGCCATGAAGATCAGGATCGCCAGCGCGTTGACGAAGCCGGTGATGACCGAGCGCGACACGAAGCGCATCAGCGCACCGAGCTTGAATGCGCCCGCGACGATCTGCAGCACGCCGGTCAGCAGGGTTGCCGCGAGCAGGTACTGCAGGCCGTGGTCCTTGACCAGGGTGACCATCAGCAACGCCATCGCACCGGTCGCGGCGGAAATCATGCCGGGGCGGCCACCGGTGAACGAGATGACCACCGCGATGCAGAACGCGGCGTACAGGCCGACTTTCGGGTCGACCCCGGCGATGATCGAGAAGGCGATGGCCTCGGGGATCAGCGCGAGCGCCACCACGAGGCCGGCGAGCACGTCGCCACGGATGTTGCCGAACCATTGCTGGCCCAGCTTGGATGCGATGTTCAAAACGGAATTCCCTGCGGCCGGGCAGATGCTGCCCGGGTATTGCGAAAGACGATCGTGGAGACGACCAGACCCATGCCCGCATCGAGCGGGCGCGCGGAAAGACAGGCGCTAGGGTGGGGTGGTCACGATGGGGACGATCCGTCAGTCGCGGTTGCCGGCCGCGGCGCGGCTGGGGGCGCATTGTAGCTAATCCGCGTTGTCGGTCGGGATTGGAGTCGGGATGGTCGCGGATGTCATGGCGCCGCATCGGCCGCGAATGACCGGGTTACCACGCCGGGGTATGCTGCAGAAATGCGGTGATAAGTGATAACACAGCGATGTCGGCGTATATATCGCAGACGTTGGTTCATTGGGGCGAAAGCCCATCCAGCGCCGTTGACGAGGGTGCTGAAAGACACGACGATCGGATAACACCCCGATTTTGGGGTCTACTAAGAGTTAGACGTTTCAACAACCATCACCGCTGCGTAAGGAAGGGGGATTTGTGGCTAAGAAGAGGGTATTTATCAGCTTCGACTATCACAACGACAAGAACTGCAAAGTCATGCTCGCTGGACAGGCCAATCTCCCTGACAGCCCGTTCGACTTCAAGGACTCATCTGTTGATGACCATCTCACAGGAGACTGGAAGGACAAGGTGAAGCGTCGAATGGACAACGTCGACATCGTTATAGTCTTGTGCGGGACGAAGACTCACACCGCTGCCGGCGTTGCGGCAGAACTCAAAATTGCAAAAGAGAAAGCAAAACCCTATTTCCTGCTTGCAGCACACTCAGACAAGACGTGCACAAAGCCCACGAGCGCTGACTCGAACGACAAACTCTACAAATGGGAGTGGGAGAACCTGAAGAAACTCGTTGGAGGATCAAGGTAATGGTTGATGTACCAGAATCCAAACTCTGGAACGAGATTGGAGAGGGTGCTGTCTATCCATCCAATGAGAAGTGGCACTCGCATCTCCTAGAGCAGTACAAACTGTACGTTGAAATGGCGGATAGAATTAGCCAGAGAAGAACTACATCAAATACGTACTTCCTCACTGTCAACTCCGCCATTCTTGCTTTCATCGGGTACCTAACCTCAAAAAACAGCACCGAATACATGTGGCTGCTTGCGCTCGCGGGCGCAATGCTGACGCTGTTTTGGTACAACATCATCAATTCATATCGCAACCTCAACACTGCAAAGTGGCAGATTGTTCAGGACATCGAAAAGCGATTGCCAATTAGTCCCTATGACGCAGAATGGGATGCTGTTCAGCGCGGCAATAACCCAAAGTTGTACCGGCCAATTTCTCACATCGAGAGTTGGGTTCCTGGCGTCTTTTGCTTTCTGCATCTGGTCGTATTCGTAAAGACATTTCCCTGGCTAGGGCTGGCGCATTTCACGGATAGATTCTATGCCTGCACAGTTGGCGGGTGAAACGTCTAACAATTCGTTCAAGCCGAACTTGCTTCGTTACACCAAACACATGGCAGGAAAAGCTTGCCATGTGTTTGGCTCGACTACGCAAGTCGGCTTAACTCAGGCGTTAGACCGCGGATAAGCAAATGCTCGCTTGTACTGAAAACTGCATCGAGTGGATCAAGATCAGCATCAGTGGCCTGACGCTGGCGTCAATAGTGATCGCATTTCTTACCTATCGCGCCAACCTCAGCAAGATCAACGAAGATCGTGCTCGGGAGCGTGATAAGGAGTACGTGTCCCAGTTCAATAAGTCACTGGAATGGTCGTTCAATTACTTAACTTCCGACGGAACGGATGTTCCTCCGAAAGCTGACCGATTTAACTGGCTAACTGCAGCGAGGCACATCCTTCGCGCAAAGAAAATTCAGGCTCAGATTACCCACAAGACCTACATAACCATTGCAGAAGAGATCGAGGAGTTCTGGCGTCATAAGTATTACCTTGCGCTCGCGGACCGCTCCCTTCGGAACTGGCACTACTTCATGGACAAGAGCAAGTCCGCCTGGCCCGAGAATATCGAGATAACATCAGCACTGGTCGTGGTGGAGTTCTCCAACTGGAAGGAGGGTATGCTTGACCCAACTGACTCAGTAGATCGTGAAGCACTTATCAACGGCGGCGGCCTCAAGGGCGGCAACGCGGGATTTGGACTCAGAACGTATATTCAGCATCTCGAGAGCTTGAAAGACCTGAGAGCTGCAGAATGACGAGCCGCGGTCTAACAATTCGGTCAAGCCGAACTTGCTTCGCTCCACCAACAACATGGCAGGAAGAGCTTGTCATATTGTTGGCTCCGCTACGCAAGTCGGCTTAACTCAGGCGTTAGACCTCTATGCCAAAAAATGCTGTCAGCCGAGAGATCAACAAGACTGCCGACACAGTCATCGACGTTCAGTGTGGCGAATGCAAGCGTTCAACAAAGCACCTTGTCCTTGCATCTGTGAACATCGATGGAGAAGATTGGTTTGGCGAGAACTCTGTGCAGTATTGGTCTGAGTACCAAGTGATCATGTGCCAAGGGTGCGAGATCACAGGTTTCCGCTCCTCCAGTCGCAACTCCGAGGATTGGGACTTCATTGATCATGAAAATGTTGAGTACAACGAGACGCTGAACCTTTACCCAGCTCGTGATGGCAGGTCGTCGCTCAAAGATGCTTATCTTCTGCCTGGAAATGTTCAGAGGATCTACGACGAGACTATTAAGGCAATCAACAACAACCAACCTGTTCTCGTGGGTATCGGTCTTCGAGCAATCGTCGAGACCGTCTGCAAAGACAAATCTTCCCCAGGATCTAACTTGGTACAGCGCATTGACGGGCTAGTATCCCAGGGTGTTCTGTCACCGGAGGGATCCAAGATCCTCCATAGAATAAGAACGCTTGGAAACGACGCCGCGCATGAGGTCAAACCGCACAACGAAGACCAGCTTGGTGTGGCACTCGATGTCTGTGAACATCTGCTCCAAGATGTATATGTATTGCCACAACACGCAGCTAGGGCGTTCACGTGACGAGGTCTAACAATTCGTTCAAGCTGAAACCGTTTCGCGGTTCGGCTTAACTCAGGCGTTAGGGGGGCTGTTGATGTATCCGATAAGGCTTGGCTATTCAACAGCAAAAGAGCGCATCGCTCGGCTCTTGGAGAACGGCCACCATGCTGAAGCGCTCGTCACTACGGTGTTCACCGTCGAAAAGACAATGCGCCGTACCTTGCGGCAGCTAGTCGTGTCCGCTGGTTTCACGTCCACAATCGCCGACCGAATAATTCGCAACTTGCGCGGGTTGGATGCAGTTAAGAACAACTGGGACATCTACGATCCTGCGCATAGAAAGCTAACAGACCTCCTGCCGCAGACGGATTGGAAGCTCTTCAAAGATAGTGCTGAGATGCGAAACAAGATGGTTCATGGCGAGCGCGTTTACGATCTTGTCGTCTGCAAACAGCAGGCTGAGACAACCTTAAATGCACTCGACCGCACCAAAGACTCCTTTGATCGTGAGTACGGATACAGCGGTTGGACTACCACGTCAAAGCGACTCAAGTCCCGCCTGCACATCGATCCAAAGGTGCAGGCCATGGTGGAGCCCCCTAACAATTCATTCAAGCCGAAGCCGCTTCGCGGCTCGGCTTAGTTCAGGCGTTAGGGGGATTGATGTCGACCGTCGCGAAAGGGACAGCATTCGAGAACCGTGTCTTCGCGGCGATTCAAGCCGAACTGGCGGCAGATCGATTGGGACTGTCACCTGCGTTAGCGCGCGCGCATCAACGCCAAGCCTACTACTCCCGAGATCGGGATGCGGACATCATTACTGACTTGTCCATCGAAGTCTGGCTGCCGTCGGCAGACAGTTGGTCAATTCTGTGGGTTTGCGAGTGCAAAGACTACTCCGGCTCAGTTCCCGTCGATGACGTTGAAGAATTCAAAGCGAAGCTTGATCAAATTGCGGGCTCCAATAAAAAGGGAGTCTTGGCTATTTCTGGCGCGCTTCAAAGCAGTGCGCTTCGGTATGCGAAGGCAAATGGAATTGGGGTGATCCGTCTGCTCCCGGACAATCAAGTAGAACACGTCCTTTACATGATGACAGCGGCAACTCTGGCGGCAATGTCGCGACTAGACTCGGCGGAGTTCAACGCGGCACTCACGCGGCCGAGCTTCGTTGGCAGAAACAGAGACTTCTATGCTGCTGCGGAAGGGTACATATTCGGGGATTGGCGAGCGCTCCTGAGGCATAGCCTCCGCCTTCCCCAGCCATCCTCCTAACAATTCGTCCAAGCCGACACCGCTTCGCGGCGCGGCTTGAAATCAAGCGTTAGATCCCATCCACAATGTCACAAGCTTACTACTCACATCGAAAGGGCACAAACCCAAACCTCTCAGGGCTTCCTCTGCCAGAGGTCGTCAGTCTTTTTATCCGCGTCTACGAGCAGATGCGTGCGGATGGATACTTTGATGAAGCGTTTGGGTACGAGTGCGTGGATGCTGGGCACATTGAGGGCAATGTCCGCGACATAGAGCTGGAAATTCTCCTAGCCGTCAGAAAGAAGAGTCTTTGGCCGTTGGAGACACACGCTCCCGGCTACTCGGAGGACGATTTCTTCGATGTCATCGAATTCTTTTATCAGTACGCTTCCAAGCCTATCGAAGGCACGTATCACACCTGGAACGACTGTGGGATGCACTGGCAGACTTTTAACAAGTCCCAAGGACAGGTCGAGTTTTGTAAAAAAATCAACTCAGTTCTTTCCCATTACGTTGGGCGGTTTGAGCTCTCGCCCGCGGGAGAAGTCCTTCAACAGCCAGAAGCTGGCTTCGAGCAGATCTTTGAGGCCGACATTCCCTCAAAGGACAAGAACATCACTGATCGTCTTAACACCGCGGTGCTCCAGTACCGTCGACACGGTTCAACCTTGGACGATCGGCGTCAGTCTGTCAGGGATCTCGCAGATGTGCTTGAGTACCTGCGCCCCAAGGTTAAGTCTCTGCTAACTTCAGCAGACGAGAAAGATCTGTTCAATCTGGCTAATAACTTTGGCATTAGACATCACAACGATCAGCAGAAGACCGCGTATGACGCGGGGTTATGGCTGAGTTGGATGTTTTACTTTTATCTGTCAACCATACATGTCGTGCTGAGAAAGATTGACAGTGAGCGCAAGTGAAATCTACCAATTCATTCAAGCCGAAGCCGCCTCGCGGTTCGGCTTAATTCAGGCGTTAGAGGGGCCAGGGGGATTCAATGGCTGTCATTGAGATTGAGAGCGAAGTAGATCGATTTGTCCTCCACTTTGAGACGGACAGACACCAGATAAATGCATTCGCCTTGGCAACTTCGCTTGCTGGTCTTGCGGAAGCCGTACGTGAAGCCAGCTCGATAGTAAATCCTGGCTACTCCGTAGAAGTTGTGGTCGTAGCTCTCGAAGAGGGAAGCTTCGAAGCGGTTGTAAGAACCATCTTTGAGAAGACGCATAGCGTGTTTTCTCACGAGGCGTCAAAAGCAATTATCTACGGTGTTATCGCCAGTTATATAGTCACGAAAATGGTGACCCCTTCGGATCCGACCATAATTGTCAATGACAGTTCTGTTATCGTCGAGTACGGTGATACCAAAGTCATAGTGCCTCGCGATGTCTACGAAGCGCAGAAGCAGGCCGAGAAATCTAAGCGTTTCGAGAATGCGGTGGGGCAGATCTTCCGTGGAGCCGAATCAGACACAACGGTGACCGGCCTGCGAATCGATCCCCCGGACCGTAGACAGCCCGGACCGGAGGTTCCGCGAGGGATGTTTTGTCGCTTCGATACACGGGTTATTGACGAAGATGGCGACAGGGTAGTAGTCGAATACGCCAATCTTGAAATTTCCCGCGCGATTCTCGCGCGAGGAAGGCGGAAGTGGGAGTTCTACTGGCGGGGTGTGAAGATCTCCGCGCCCGTCCTTGACGATCGTTTCTATGACAAGTTCTTCGCTCACGAAGTGACAATTGCTCCCGGAGACGTCCTAAAGGCTGCAGTTCGCATTGTTCAACGCCAAGACAAAGATTCGGGCATATACAAGAATCATAGCTACGAGGTCGTCGAAATCATCGACCACATTCCAAGAATGCGGCAGGCGTCCCTCTAACAATTCATTCAAGCCGAAGCCGTTTTGCGGCTCGGCATAATTCAGATGTTAGGTGGTGTTGCCGCACCGTTCGTGCCGCCTACTCATGGCGACCCACGCCATCGCGATCGCGTTCGTATCGGCTCGCAAGCGGAAACGGCGGCAACCAGGCCTCGCGACGGACGGTCCAGAGTTCGTAGGTGGGCATCAGTTGATCGGGGGTATCCAGGCATCCCAGGTTCACTTCGATCTCGTCTGCGCTGCGTCCAAACACGGACGAGCCGCAGCGGGGACAGAAGAACCGCCCGGCGTAGTCGCGGGTTTCGCCATCGATCGTCACCGCATCCTGGGGAACACGGCGGATGCGTGAAACAGCGCTCCATGGTGTTTGCGGCAGTCGAGGCAGTGGCAAAGCCCGACCCGGTACGGGCGTCCCGACGCCACGATGCGGACGTCGCCGCACAGGCAACCGCCGGTGAATCGTTCCATGCCGCGTCTCCTCCGGGAGTGCTAACCGCCCGCGCCGGACATCGAGTACGGCCGTTGCTCCGCACCACTCGCCCACGTCGTGTCCGCGCCCGTCTGCATCGTGAAGCGCAGCTCGCCGCCGGCCATGATCTCTTCGTGGGTGATGTAGCTGCGCTCCAGCGGCTTGCCGTTGAGCAGCACCGCGCCGACATACGGGTTCGCGTCGTCAAGGCCGTCGGCGACCACGGTGAAGCGCTTGCCGTTGGGCAGGTTCATCGCCGCGCGCGGCAGGAACGGGCGGCCGATCACGTACTGGTTGCTGCCCGGCGCGACCGGGTAGAAGCCCAGTGAGGTGAACACGTACCAGGCCGACATCTGGCCGAGGTCGTCGTTGCCCGACAAACCGTCCGGGCGCGGTGCGTATTGGCTGTCGACGATCTGCTTGAGCCGCTCCTGGGTGCGCCAAGGCTCGCCGGCGTAGGCGTACAGGTAGGCGACGTGGTGGCTCGGCTCGTTGCCGTGGGCGTACCAGCCAATCAGGCCGGTGATGTCCTCCATGTGCTCGAACAGGCCGGGGTCGACCTCGGCGTCGAACACCTGGTCGAGCTTCGACACCAGCGCGTCGTCGCCGCCGAGCGAGTCGATCAGTCCCGCCACGTCCTGCGGCACGTACCACGAGTACTGCCAGGCGTTGCCCTCGGTGTAGTCGGTGCCGTAGCCGCTGGCGCTCGGGTCGAACGGTGTGCGGAATTCGCCGTCGCGTTTGCGTGCGCGCATGAAGCCGGTTTCCGCGTCGAATGCATGGCGCCAGTTGCCGGCGCGCTTGCCGAAGGTCGCGGCGATGTCGTCGCGGCCCATCGCCTCGGCCATGCGCGCGATGGTCCAGTCGTCGTACGCGTATTCGAGCGTCTTCGAGGCGGCCTCGCCTTCCTCGTCGATCGGCACGTAGCCCAGCTCCATGTATTGGGCGAGGCCGTCGTAGGGGCCGTAGCTGGCGCTGGCGACCATCGCCTGCAATGCCTCGCCGGCATCGAAGCCGCGGATGCCCTTGAGGTAGGCGTCGGCGATCACCGGCACCGCGTGGTAGCCGACCATGGTCCAGGTCTCCAGCCCGTGGAACGACCACACCGGCAGGATCCCGTACGGGCTGTGGCGGCGGTGGGCGAGCATCGAGTTGACGAAGTCGCTGTTGCGCTGCTCCGGCTGCACCAGGGTCAGCAGCGGATGCAGGGCGCGGTAGGTGTCCCACAGCGAGAACGTGGAGTGGTGCCGGAAGCCCTCGGCCTGGTGCACGGCGTTGTCGGGCCCGCGGTAGCGGCCGTCGCTGTCCATGAACAGGCTGGGCGCCATCAGTGTGTGGTACAGCGCGGTGTAGAACGCGGTGCGGTCGTCCTCGGGGGCGTCGACCTCGATCGCCGACAGCGCTTCGGTCCAGCTGGCGCGCGCGGCGGTGCGGACGCGGTCGAAGTTCCAGCCCGGGACTTCGGCTTCGAGGTTGGCGATCGCGTTGTCCTCGCTGACCGAGGAGATCGACACCTTCACCAGCAACTGCTCGCCGGTGGCGTCGTCAAAATCGAACGCGGCGACCAGCTCCCGCCCCTCGATCTGCGCGCGCTGGCGCGGGTCCTGATGGCCCGGCGTCGGGAAGCCCTTGTAGGCGATGTCCTCTTCGGTGTCGTGCAGCGCGTGGCCGCTGACCGGCTGCGAGAAGCGCATCGCGAAGTACAGCTGCCGGCCCGGTGCCCAGCCGCGGGTCTCGCGGACGCCGGTGACGGTGCCGTCCTCGCGCAGCCGCATGCGCGACCACAAGGTCTTGCCGGCGTAGTCGTACATGCTGGTGCGCAGGTCGACCAGCACGTGCGCGGGCTTGCCGGCGGGGAAGGTGTAGCGATGCACCCCGACGCGTTCGGTCGCGGTCAGCTCGGCGCGGATGCCGTAGTCGTCGAGGGTGACCGCGTAGTAGCCGGGCTGGGCGACCTCGTCGTCGTGCTTGAAGCGCGAGTGGTAGCCGCTGCCGGGCTTGTCGACGTCGCCGCGTTCGAGCTTCACCTCGCCGGCGATCGGCATCAGCAGCACGTCGCCGAGGTCGGAATGGCCGGTGCCGGAAAAGTGCGTGTGCGAGAAACCGATGATGGTGCTGTCGTTGTAACGGTAGCCGGCGGCCCAGTCGTAGGCGTCCTTGCGCGGCTGGATGCGGGTATCCGGGCTGAGCTGGATCATGCCGAACGGCACCACCGCGCCGGGGAAGGTGTGGCCTTCGCCGCCGGTGCCAATGAACGGGTCGACCGAATCGAAGCCGCTGCGCGCGCCGGCCGGCGCGGCGATCGCGGAGCCGGCGATCATCGACGCGCACAGCAGCGGCCAGGCCTTGCGCCAAGCCCGGATCGGGCGGGCGCGGGAGGAGAGGGTGTTCATCGGGTTCGGCTCCGGTGTCTGCTGGATTTGGATCGTGACAATGTCGGCGACGCTACCACCGTGGCGCGGCCGCCACATGCTGCAATGCAAAATGCGCCGGCCGGGGCGAAGGGGCAGGATGTCGCGAATTGGATCGATCCAAATCCCGCATGAAGCCGCCGCAATGACCGCGTCCCCACGCCGCCGCGTGACCCTGACCGACATCGCCAAGGCCTGTGAGCTGTCGCGGGCGACGGTGTCGCTGGTCCTGCGCGGCAGCCCGCTGGTCCACGCCGACACCCGCGCGCGGGTCGAGGCCGAGCTCAAGCGGCAGGGCTACGTCTACCACCGCGGCGCGGCCAACCTGCGGCGCAACGTGTCCTCGGCGGTGGCGCTGGTGATCAACGACCTGTCCAACCCGTTCTTCGCCGAGTTCGCGTCCGGCGTCGACGAGGCGCTGGCCGAGGCCGGCTACGTGACCCTGCTCGGCAGCACCGGCGAGTCGGTCGAGCGCCAGCAGGCGGTGCTCGCCTCGCTGCTGGAACACGACCCGGCCGGGATCATCCTGTCGCCGGCCGAGGGCAGCGACGCGGCGCGGCTGCACGCGCTGGTCGGGCCGCGCACGCCGGTGCTGGTGTTCAACCGCGAACTCGACGCCGGCTGGGATTTCCTCGAACTCGACAACCACCACGGCGCGCGACTGGCGACCGAGCACCTGCTCGGGCTCGGCCACCGGCGCATCGCGTTCTACGGCGGCCATCGCGATTCCAGCTCCTGCCGCCAGCGTCGCGCCGGCTATCGCGAGGCGCTCGCGCAGGCCGGCATCACGCCCGAACCGCAATGGCTGGTCGAGTCCGCGCCGACCCGGCTGGAGGCCGCGCGGCAGGTCGGCGCGCTGTTCGTGCGCGACCCGGCTCCCACGGCGGCGGTCTGTTACAACGACGCGGTCGCGCTCGGGCTGGTCGCCGGACTGACCGCGCGAGGCCGCCGCGCCGGGCACGACTTCGCGGTGGTCGGCTTCGACGACATCCCCGAGGCCGCGGTCAGCGCGCCACCGCTGACGACGATCGCCGCCGACCCGCGCGCGCGCGGTCGCCAGGCCGCGGCGCTGGTCCTGCAGCGCCTGCAACATCCCGACGCCGCCCCCGCCCGAACCGTCGCCCCGGCGCGACTGATGGTGCGCGACAGCAGCGGCCACGCACTCACTCCCGGAGCCCCCCGATGAAGCGCAGCGACATGTCGTCCGGCTCGGCCCTGGCCGTGCTCAGCATCATCTTCTTCACCTGGGGCGCGCTGACCAGCCTCAACGACGTGCTGATCCCGCATCTCAAGGCCGTGTTCGAGATGAACTACGCGCAGACGATGCTGATCCAGTTCACCTTCTTCAGCACCTACCTGGTGATGTCGGTGCCGGCCGGCAAGGTGGTCGCGTGGTTCGGCTACAAGCAGAGCATCGTGATCGGGCTGGTGGTCGCCGGCATCGGCGCGCTGGCGTTCTACCCGGCCGCGCGGATCCCGTCGTACCCGCTGTTCCTGCTGGCGTTGTTCGTGCTCGCCAGCGGCATCACCCTGCTGCAGGTCTCGGCCAACCCGTACATCAGCCTGCTCGGCGCCCCGCGCGGCGCGCCGAGCCGGCTCAACCTCGCGCAGGCTTTGAACTCGCTCGGCCATACCCTGGCGCCGGCGCTGGTCGGGCCGCTGATCCTCGCGGTGGCGGTGGTCGGCAGCGCCGAGCTGGCGCAGCTGCCGGTCGCCGAACAGCTGGCCTACCGCACCGCGCAGGCCGAGTCGGTGCAGCTGCCGTACCTCGGGCTGGCGGTCGGGCTGTTCGTGCTGGCCGGGCTGGTCTACCTGTTCCGGCTGCCGCCGCTGACCGAGGCCACCGAGCGCGCCGACCACCAGCGCCACACCTTCGCCGAGGTGCTGCGGCACCGGCACCTGCGGCTCGGGGTGATCGGCATCTTCCTGTACGTCGGCGCCGAGGTCGCGATCGGCAGCTTCCTGATCAACTACATCGCCGACCCGGCCATCGGCGCGATCGACGCCGGTACCGCGGCGCGCTACGTGTCGTACTACTGGGGCGGGGCGATGGTCGGGCGCTTCATCGGCTCGGCGCTGATGAAGAAGATCGATCCGCGGCTGCTGCTCGGTCTGTTCGCGATCGCCGCGACCGCGCTGCTGGCGACCACCATCAGCACCGTCGGCGCGGTCGCGATGTGGAGCGTGATCGCGATCGGGCTGTTCAACTCGATCATGTTCCCGACCATCTTCACGCTCGGCATCGAAGGTCTGGGGCCGCTGACCAGCAAGGCCTCGAGCCTGCTGGTGATGGCGATTGTCGGTGGCGCGGTAGTGCCGCTGCTTCAGGGCTTGCTGGCCGATCGGGTCGGCGTGCAGCTGGCGTTCGCGCTGCCGGCGCTGTGCTACGTCTACATCGCCTGGTACGGCTTCCACGGCTCGCGCCGGGTCGACGTCGCCGATGCGGTGGTGCCGGCGGGGCAGCCATGAGCGCGACGCCGCGCCCGCCGGACACGTCGCGCGACCGCGATGCGATCGTCTGTTTCGGCGAGGCGCTGGTCGACCTGCTGGCGATGCCGCCGGCAACGCCCGGTGCGCCGCGCCAGTTCGTCGAGTACGCCGGCGGCGCGCCGGCCAACGTCGCGGTCGCTGCGGCACGACTTGGCGGGGCCGCGTGCTTTGTCGGCATGCTCGGCCGCGACATGTTCGGCGACATGCTGCTGGCGCAACTGCGCGGCGCCGGTGTCGACACTGGTTATGTTCGCCGCACCGACGCGGCCAAGACCGCGTTGGCGTTCGTGTCGCTGGATGCCGACGGCGAGCGCAGCTTCAGTTTCTACCGGCCGCCGTCGGCCGATCTGTTGTTCCGCGAACGCGACTTCGACGACCGTTGCTTCGAGCGCGCCGCGGTGTTCCACGTCTGTTCCAACAGCCTGACCGAGGCGGCAATCGCCGATGCCACCCTGGCCGGCATGGCCCGCGCCCGGGCGGCCGGCGCGCTGGTCAGCATGGACCTCAACCTGCGGCCGTCGCTGTGGCCGGCCGAGGTCGACCCGCAGGCGCAGGCCTGGCGCGCGCTGTTCGAGGCCGACCTGGTCAAGCTGAGCCGGCAGGAGCTGGAGTTCCTCGCGCCCGGTTCGGGCGGCGAGGACGGCGTGATCGAGCGGCTGCTGCGACAGCGCACGCGCTGCGTGGTGGTCACCGATGGCGCCGCGCCGATCCGCTGGTTCACCCGCAAGCACCGTGGCAGCGCGGCGACGTTCCCGATCACCGCGATCGACACCACCGCCGCCGGTGACGCCTTCGTCGGTGCATTGCTGCAGCAGCTGGTCTCGGCCGACGTGCGCGCTTCCACGTTCGCCGAGTTCCTGAACCGCCGCGACGCGTTCGACCACGCGCTGCGTTTCGCCGCCGCCGCCGGCGCGCTGGCCACTACCCGCAACGGCGCATTCGCCGCGATGCCCGACGCCGCCGGGATCGACCGACTGATGCAGGCCGCCGCATGAACTCCCAGCCAATCCGCCAGGCGATCCCGCCGGCGCCCGACTTCCGCAGCCCCGAATTCCTGCGCAGCCACATCGCGCGGACGATGGCGTTCTACCATCCACATGCGCTCGATCCGAAGGGTGGCTTCTTCCACTACTTCCGCGACGACGGCAGCGTCTACGACACCTCGCACCGGCACCTCGTCAGCAGCACCCGTTTCGTCTTCAACCACGCGATGGTCGCGCGCTTGTTCGGTATGCCGTGCGACATCGACGCCGCGCGTCACGGCCTGCGCTACCTGCGCGAGGTCCACCGCGACCCCGCGACCGGCGGCTACGCCTGGACGATCCGCGACGGCGTGCCCGAGGACCGCACCAACCACACCTACGGCCTCGCGTTCGTGCTGCTGGCCTACGCGACCGCACTGAAAGCCGGCATCACCGACGCCGCGCCGTGGCTGGACGAGACCTGGGCGTTGCTGGAATCGCACGCATGGGACGCCGACGCCGGCCTCTACCGCGACGAAGCCGACGCCGACTGGCACTACTCCGACTACCGCGGCCAGAACGCCAACATGCACATGTGCGAGGCGATGATCGCGGCGTACGAGGCCAGCGACGACCCGCGCTACCTCGATCGCGCACTGCTACTCGCCGACCACATGACCCGGCGCCAGGCGGCCAAGGCCGACGGGCTGGTCTGGGAGCACTACGACCGCGACTGGAACGTCGACTGGGACTACAACCGCGACGATCCCAAACACCTGTTCCGCCCGTGGGGCTTCCAGCCCGGCCACCAGACCGAATGGGCCAAGCTGCTGCTGATCCTCGACGGTCACCTGCGCGCGCGCGGCAGCGCCCCCGACTGGTTGCTGCCGACCGCGCGCCACCTGTTCGACACCGCCGTCGCGCGCGCTTGGGACGACCGCAACGGCGGCCTGTTCTACGGTTTCGCCCCCGACGGCAGCGTCTGCGACGACGACAAGTATTTCTGGGTCCAGGCCGAGTCGATCGCCGCCGCCGCGCGGCTCGCGGTGGCGACCGGCGACACCCGCTACTGGGACTGGTACGACCGTCTGTGGAGCTACGCCTGGCAGCACTTCATCGACCACCGCAACGGCGCCTGGTACCGCATCCTCGATCGCGACAACCGCAAGTACGGCGACGACAAGAGTCCCGCCGGCAAGACCGACTACCACACCATGGGCGCGTGCCACGACGTGCTGCAACTGCTGCGCGACACCGCCGCGCAAGGAGACCCCGCATGACCACGACCCTGCGCGCGCTGCTGCTCGCCACCCTGTTGCTGCCGGCGACCGTCGTTGCCGCCGAACCGCAGGCCACGCCGAGCGCGACCGAAACCAGCGACGCGGTCGAGGTCGTCACCGACGCCGAGTCCGCGCGCCTCGCCGAGCAGGTCAAGGTCGAATTCCTGCACGCCTGGAACGGTTACAGGCAATACGCCTGGGGCCACGACGCACTCAAGCCGCTGAGCAAGACGCCGCGCGACTGGTACGGCCAGTCGCTGCTGATGACCCCGGTCGACGCGCTCGACACCATGATCCTGATGGGTCTGGACAAGGAGGCCGACGCCGCGCGCGAACTGATCGCCACCCAGCTGTCGTTCGACGTCGATGCCGACGTCAAGCATTTCGAGATCGTCATCCGCCTGCTCGGCGGCCTGCTGTCGGGCTACCAGCTCACGGGCGACGAGCGCCTGCTCGCGCTGGCCGAGGACCTCGGCACCCGCCTGCTGCCGGCGTTCGACTCGCCGACCGGGCTGCCCTACGTCTACGTCAACCTGCGCACCGGCGCCGCCCACGGCAACGAGAGCAACCCGGCCGAGGCCGGCACCCTGCTGATCGAGTACGGCACCCTCAGCAAGCTCACCGGCAACCCGGTGTTCTTCGACAAGGCCAAGCGCGCGCTGGTCAAGACCTACGAGATGCGTTCCGACATCGGCCTGGTCGGCGAGCGCTTCGATGTCATCACCGGCGAGTGGACCAACACCCGCAGCCACGTCGGCGCCCGCATCGACTCCTACTACGAGTACCTCTACAAGTGCTGGCGCCTGTTCGGCGACACGGACTGCATGGCGATGTGGGACGACGCCATCGCCGCCGCCAACCGTTACTACCCCGAAGAGGTCGACGGCGCGCTCTGGTACGGCCACGTCGACATGCACGACGGCTCCCGCCTTGCCAGCCAGTACGGCGCACTCGACGCGTTCTTCCCTGGCCTGCTGGCATTGTCGGGCGACCTCGAGCGCGCGCGCCGGCTGCAGGCCTCGTCGTTCGACATGTGGAACGTGCACGGCATCGAACCCGAGGCATTCGACTACCGCACCCGCACGGTCACCGTCGCCAGCTATCCGCTGCGCCCGGAGATCGTCGAGTCGACCTGGTACCTGCACCGCCTGACCGGCGACAACGAGTACCGGGTGATGGGCCGGCAGCTGTTCGAGGACTTCGTCGAGCACACCCGCAGCGACGCCGGCTACGCCGCGCTGCAGAGCGTCATCACGAAAGAGAAGGCCGACGACATGGAAAGCTTCGTGCTCGCGGAGACCTTCAAGTACTTCTACCTGCTGTTCGCTCCGCCGCAGACGCTGGACCCGGCCGAGGTGGTGTTGAACACCGAGGCGCACCCGATCCGACCCACGTGGAACGGCCCAGGCGCGAAGGAGGCGCAATAGACGATATGCCCACGACCGATCCCACCCTGACTTTCCGCCCCGCCACCCGCGACGACCTCCCCGCGATCGTCGCGCTGCTGGCCAACGACCCGCTCGGCGCCCAGCGCGAAAACCACGTGCTGCCGCTGCCCCGGTCGTATGAAGACGCCTTCGCCGCGATCGACCGCGATCCCAACAACGAACTGGTGGTGGTCGACACGCCGGAGCATCGCGTCGCGGGCGTGCTGCAACTTACGCGGATCCCGCACATCACCTACCAGGGCGGCTGGCGCGCCCAGATCGAAGGCGTGCGGGTCGCCTCCGCGCTGCGGTCCAGCGGCATCGGCCGGCAGTTGTTCCTGTGGGCCATCGAGCGGGCCCGCGCGGCCGGCTGCCACCTGGTCCAGCTGACCTCGGACAAGGCCCGTCCGGACGCGATCCGGTTCTACGAGGGGCTGGGCTTCCGCGCGTCGCACGAGGGCATGAAACTCCACCTCGACCGGCCCGTCCGCGATTGAGCGTATCGTGGGAGCATCGACCACCGCGGAGTGACGCGATGATCCTGGACTCGATGCTCGGCTCCCAACCGGTGCTGCTGTTCGCGGCCTCGGGTCTGGTGGCGGGCGTGTACCTGCTCTGGCGGCTGGCGCGGGGCTGCGTGCAGGGCGTCCGCGGCTGGTGGTCGCAACACTAAGTCCGCTGTTCTTCAACGAGACCCCGCATGACCGATTTGCCCGCCTGCCCCGCGTGCGGCTCCGCTTTCACCTACCGCGACGGCGCGTTGCTGGTCTGCCCCGAGTGCGCGCACGAATGGGAACCCGGCGCCGCCGCTTCGGCCGATGACGCGCCATCCGTGCACAAGGATGCGGTCGGCAACGTGCTGGCGGACGGCGACTCGGTGACCGTGGTCAAGGACCTCAAGGTCAAGGGCGCCGGCAGCGCGCTCAAGGCGGGGACCAAGGTGCGTAACATCCGCCTGGTCGACGAGGACCACAACATCGACTGCAAGATCGATGGTTTCGGCCCGATGAAGCTGAAGTCCGAGTTCGTGAGGAAGGTCTGATCGCGACCGGGAATCGCCCGCGGCCTGAGCCACCTAGAGGTCGTGCATCCAGCCGCCGCCGGCGCGCATCCGCCGGTCGAAATCGGCCGCGATGTCTGACAGCCGGATCGACGCGAAGCGCGCGAGGATCGCGGCCTCGGCGTCCTCGAGGGTCGACTCCAGCATCGTGTTGACCGACTGCTCGACCAGGCAGTCCGGGGTGCGGTCCGCCACTCCGATCGTGAACAGCGTGGTCGTGCCCGAGGCCTGGTAGACGTCCAGCAGGCTGATTTGCGACAGCTCCCGTGCCAGCGTCCAGCCGCCGCCGGGGCCACGCTCGGCCGCCACGATGCCCTGTTCGCGCAGCCCGGCCAGCGTGCGCCGGACCACCGCCGCGTTGGTGCCGAGCATGCGTCCGATCGACTCCGACGTCGCCCGTTGTTCGTGCCGGTCCATGTGCACCAGCACGTGCAGCATTCGGGACAGCCGGCTATCGGTTCTCACGGGATCCTTGCTGGGAGGGGCTTGGGAGCAAATCATAACATCATATGTTGCGAATAGGTGGGAGCCGTCCTATATTGCAACTTCCGATGATACGTATAGGCACGCAGATGGAAACGACACCCGCACTGCATGACGTGATCGTGGTCGGCGGCAGCTTTGCCGGCCTGTCTGCCGCGTTGATGCTCGCCCGCGCCCGCAAGCGCGTGCTGCTGGTCGACGCCGGCAAGCCGCGCAACCGCTTCGCCGCCGAGGCGCACGGCGTGATCGGCCACGACGGCACCCCGCCGGAGGTCTTGCTCGGCAACGCGGTGGCGCAACTGATGGCGTACCCGACCGTCACGCTGAAAGTGGCGACGGCGACCGGCGTCAGCGGCCACGACGGCCACTTCACCCTCACGCTTGATGGCGGTGAGCGGGTCGAAGCCCGCAAGCTCGTGCTCGCCACCGGCGTCACCGACCTGCTGCCCGACATCCGCGGCATGGGCGAGCGTTGGGGCACCGGCATCCTGCATTGCCCGTACTGCCACGGCTTCGAAGTCGCGGGCCGGGCGCTCGGCGTGCTCGGCACTTGCGCGATGAGCACGCACCAGGCGCTGCTGATTCCGGAGTGGGGACCGACCACCTATTTCACCCAGGGGCAGTTCGAGCCCGACGACGGGGAGCGCCGGCTGCTGCAGGCGCTGGGCGTCGCGATCGAGACGACGCCGGTGGTGGCGGTCGAAGGCGCGGGACGCACGCTGGAACGTGTGCTGCTGGCGGACGGGCGCAGCGTGTCGATCGCGGCGATGTTCCTCGCGCCGGCGCAGAAGCTTGCCAGCGATCTTGCAGTGCGGCTCGGTTGCGAACTCGACAGCGGGCCGCTCGGGCCGTTCGTGAAGGTCGACGGCATGAAACAGACCAGCGTCGCCGGCGTGTTCGCCGCGGGCGACCTCGCGGCGCCGATGCAAAGCGCACCGATGGCGCTGGCCGCGGGCCAGATGGCGGGCCTCGCTGTGCATCGCGCATTGATGGAGGACGACCGGCGGCGACTGCTCAGCGACTGACGAGTCGCCGACGGAATCAGCAAAGGCGCAGCGGGATCAGCCCGGCGACGCTTGCCACTCGATGGACAGTGCTTCGCCGCGCGCCATGCGCTGCAGATGGTCGGCGACTACCTCCTGCATCTTCGGCAGGGTGGCGGGGTCGTCGACCTCGATCGTCGCCAACAGCTGCGACTCCTGCACCTGCAACACGCAGCGCGCCGCCGGGAACGGAATGACCGCGCGCTCCTCGTCGAGCTCGACCGCAAACTTGTGCGACCAGTGCTTGGCGAGGCGGCCCATCAGCTTGGCCGGACCGAGGTCGGTGACGGTGACAAGTGCGCGGCTGGCGTGCATGGAGGGCTCCGGTTGCGGGCCGCGCCACGCGGTGTGGCGGGTTCGTATCTCATCGTATCGGTCCGGTGGCGGCACGGCGCGCCAACGCGTCCACCACAGTGTTCCATTGCCGGACAGGCCGGCGTCGCTAGAATCTGCACAGCCATCAACGAGGAACGACGCCAGACATGTGAGCAACGACGACATCGCCGGATAGCCGGAAGTCATCGACCACCAGCCGCGCCGCAAGCGCCGCCATTGGTCGCGCCGTCGTTACAGATTCCTTCCAGGGACCCATATGTCAGAACCGTTCATTCGCTGCACCGACCTTTCCTTCGCCTGGCCCGATGGCACGCCGGTTTTCCGCGACCTGTCTTTCAGCATCGGCCGCGGCCGCACCGGGCTGGTCGCACCCAACGGCGCCGGCAAGACCACCCTGCTGCGGTTGGTCGCCGGCGAGCTACAACCCGCCGCCGGTGCGGTCAGCGTCGGTGATTCGATCGGCTACCTGCCGCAGGACCTGCCGTTCACCGGTGAGTTGAGTGTCGCCGACGTGCTCGGCATCGCTCCGGTGCTGGACGCGTTGCGGTCACTGGCCGCGGGTAACACCGGTGAGACCGTCTACGCGGCGATCGGCGACGAATGGGACATCGAGGAACGTACCCGAGCCCAGCTGGACCGGCTCGGCCTCGGCGATGTCGCGTTCGACCGGCGCCTGCACACGTTCAGCGGTGGCGAAGTGGTTTCGCTCGGCCTCGCGGCCCAGCTGCTGAAACGACCGGACGTGCTGCTGCTCGACGAGCCGACCAACAACCTCGACCTCGATGCGCGCCGCAAGCTATATGCGGCGCTCGACGACTGGAACGGCTGCCTGCTGCTGGTCAGCCACGACCGCGCGCTGCTCGACCGCATGGAGTGCATCGCCGAGCTGCATCGCGGCGAGCTGCGCCTGTACGGCGGCAACTTCAGCGCTTACGAAGAGGCGGTGCGCGCCGAACAGGAGGCCGCCGAGCGCAACCTCCGCAATGCCGCGCAGCAGCTGAAACGCGAGAAGCGCGAGATGCAGCATGTCCGCGAACGCACCGAGCGTCGCAACAACAACGCCGCCCGCAACATCGGCAGCGCCGGCTTGCCGAAGATCGTCGCCGGCAACCGCAAACGCAGCGCGCAGGAGTCGTCCGGGCGCTCCGACGGGATCCATTCCGCGCGCGTCAGCGATGCCCGCGGCCACCTCGACAAGGCCGCACGCGCCGTGCGCGACGACGACACGCTGGTGCTGGACCTGCCGGCCACCCACGTACCGAGCGGACGCATGGTGTTCGTCGGCGAAGGCATGCAGGTGTGTCACGGAGGTCGCGCGCTGTTCGCCGACGGCGGCATCGACCTCGCGATCCGCGGCCCCGAACGCATCGCCCTGACCGGTCCCAACGGCGCCGGCAAGACCACCCTGCTGCGCCTGATCAGCGGTGCGCTGGCGCCGGCCACCGGTGAAGTGAAGCGCGCCGACGGCCGCATCGCCATGTTGTCGCAACGCCTCGACCTGCTCGACCCCAGGCACACCGTCGCCGAGAGCCTCGCCGCCGCCGCGCCGGGAATGCCGTCGGTGGAGCGCATGAACCTGCTTGCCCGCTTCCTGTTCCGCGGCGACCGCATGCACCTTCTGGTCCGCGCCCTGTCCGGTGGCGAGCGACTGCGCGCAACCCTGGCTTGCATCCTCCACGCTGAACCCGCCCCGCGATTGCTGCTGTTGGACGAGCCGACCAACAACCTCGATCTCGCCAGCGTCAGCCAGCTGGAGAGTGCGTTAAGTGCGTTCGAAGGTGCGCTGGTGGTGGTGAGCCATGACCAGCGGTTTCTTGAGCGAATCGGGGTGGAGCGGTGGTTGCGGTTGTCTGGTGGTGAACTGAGTTAAGCGACCGCCGACAAGGACCCGTCACGGCACCCATGGGAGCAATGAGCCGGGCCTCCAACAGTCAGCGTTTCGCTGCCGGAGGACGCCGTGAGCCCACCTTGGCGTTGCCTTCCTGCATCTCCCGGAGCTGATCGACAAAGGGTGTGTGGCGGCAGGCCTGTTCCATCCGCCACAAGGCGTCGAACAGTCCGGGCGCGGCGTTGTCCATGAGCTGCTGGGAAACCTCCGCCATCGTTGCCAGGGCGCGGCGCAGGCGCTGGACCTCGCCACGTCCCTTGGTGGTCAGCGCGAGAATCGTACGTCGGCCGTCCCGCGGGTCGACCTTCGACTTCACGAAGCCTTGGGACTGCAGTTGCCGGATCCAGGTGATGACGAGCGGATGCGACTGCCGCAGCAATCCCGCAAGTTCGGTCACGCCCAGTTCGCCATGCTCATCGAGGGCCAGCAATGTGGACGTGGTCCGCGGGGCCGCCGTGACGCCGGCTTCCGGATACCAAAGGTCGGCGCCGGCGACGAGCTCGTCCGACAATCGTCGGAGCAGGTGGGCGACAAAGGCGGGGCCCTGTTGAGCAATGAAATCGTTCATTTGGCTGTCCGTTCATCGCCAGCGTCCCGGAAGGACATTGACTTTAGTTGGTATTTACGTAAATCATTACGTATAACCGCCCGTCATGCAACCCTTGCAGGACCTGCCATGAAGACCAATTTGTGCACTGCTGAACTCACCCGAACATCCGCGCTGCGTGGGCTCGGCATCGCCACCGTGGTGTTGGCGCTGACCGGTACCGGAGCAGTGCAGGCAAAGGAGGCGGATGACTGCGAAGTGGGGATCTATCAGCTGCCCGACGGCAGTCACATCGATGTCGGGGCTTCCGACGACGATCGCCTGCGCTGGCGCAGGAATGACGGCACCACGGGTGCACTGACTCGGAGCGAAGACGGCGTCTGGACCAGCACGTTCGGCTGGACGGAACGAGCGGACGGGAACCAGGTGACCTTCGATTGCCGCAAGGACACGATCACGTTCGCCGGCGTCGATGGCCAACGAATCGCCCTTGACGTCACCGATGTGGTGTTCGATGGCGCGGGCGTGCAACTGGCCGGCCGCCTGGTGATGCCGGAAGGCGATGCGCGAGTGCCGATCGCCGTGCTGGTCCACGGTTCCGAGCATTCTTCGGCATTGGACTCGTACTCGTTGCAGCGACAACTCCCCGCGGAAGGGATCGGCGTGTTCGTCTACGACAAGCGCGGTACCGGCGCATCCACCGGCACGTACACGCAGAACTACCTGCTGCTCGCCAACGATGCGATCGCAGCCGTGCACGAGGCCAGGCGACTCGCCGGCGACCGCGCTGGAAAGATCGGCTACCAGGCCGGCAGCCAGGGCGGCTGGGTCGCACCATTGGCCGCGAAGATCGAGCCGGTGGATTTCCTGATCGTGGGATTCGGCCTCGCGGTGTCACCTCTCGACGAGGATCGCCAGGCCATCGAGCAGGACCTGACCAGTCGGGGCTACGGCCCGGAGGTGGTCGCCAAGGCCATGGAAGTCGCCGACGCCACGGCCGCGATCATCGTGAACGGTTTCCGCGATGGCTACGACCAGCTCGCCAAGGTCCGCGCCAGGTATGGCGACGAACCCTGGTTCGAGCACGTGCGCGGCAACATCAGCTTCTATCTTCTCGACACGCCGGAGGCTACGGCGCGCGAGGAGGGGCCGGCCATCCTCTCCGGCGTACCCGCCCATTACAACCCGATGCCGGTGCTTCGAAACCTGGACACGCCGCAACTGTGGATCCTTGCCGAGAATGACAGCGAGGCACCGAGTGACGAAACGCAGCGGCGCCTGCGTGGGCTGGCCGCACAAGGCAAACCGATCACGGTCGCGGTGTTCCCGGATACCGATCATGGCATCTACGAATACGAGACCACGGGCGAGGGGAAGCGTGTATTCACTCGCAATCCGGATGGCTACCTGGCCATGATGCTCGACTACATCCACAACGGATACCTGGATGACCGGCGCTACGGGACCAGCACGATTTCTACCCCATGACGGCATTCAAATAGGAAGCGCAAGCATGCAGGTGCACATCTTCAGGGGACCGGGGCGCGTGTTCGGCTTTACCACACAGTCGTCGGGAGCAAACCTCCCAGCCCGGCACGCGCCGTGGGTCGCATTCAAGACGGTCGAGCTGCGGAGCGGTGAACGCACGCCTGGCGTCGATACCGACGACTGCCTGCGGGATCTGGAAACCTACGGAGTGCATGTCACCGACGCGCACGTCCGGATCACCGAAGAAGCGATTCGATAGGTCGGAGTCATCAGGCGCGGCGATGCCGGACACCCTGCCCGACCATGTCCAACAGCCGCGTCGCGGCCAGCGTCGCTCCGTCCGTGCGGATCCTGCCGGCCACGGCGGTCGCTCGTGCGCGGGTCTCATAGGCCAGTGCCGTCCCGAGCGCCGCTGACAGGGATTCGGTGGTCGGCGTCGGGCCGTCATGAGCCACGCCAATCCTTAGGTCGGCCACCCGACCGGCCCAATAGGGCTGGTCGGCCGCCTGGGGCACCACCACTTGGGACGCACCGGCCCGGGTCGCTGTCGTCGTGGTGCCTTGGCCGCCGTGGTGCACGACGGCGGCCACCCGGGCGAACAGCGCCTGCTGGTTGACCTCGCCGACGACGAAGCAATCGTCCCGATCGTCGATCAACGAAAGGTCGGCCCAGCCGCGGGCCACGACCGCGCGGCGGCCCTGTGACCGGATCGCCTCGATGGCGACCTGGGCGACGTCCGTCGACGCATGCATGGGCATGCTGCCGAAGCCGACGTAAACCGGTGGCGTGCCGGCATCCAGGAACGCCACCAACTCCGTCGACAGCGGGTTGAAGTCGGGCAAGATCCACGCGCCGGTCTGGATGACATCGAGATCCGGCATGCCCCGCCACGGATCCATCACCGGGTCCGTCGCAAGCCACGGCTTGGCGCCGATGACGTAGTCGCGGACATTGGCCACCGGTGGCAGGCCGATCGACGCCCGGTTGCCGTTGAGCGCCGCGCCAAACAGCGCGTTGATGTTGTGGGCGTCCAGTTCCCACAACGCCCGGTTATCGGTGACCTCCGGCGGAAACGGACGGCCCGCGTATGCCAAGGCGCGCGGTGCGGCGACGGCAGGGTGAGTTGCTGGAAGGTCACCGACACGGAGCGGATGCCCAGCTTCTCGGCTACCGACAGCGCGCCGGCAGCGGCCGGCATCATCCCGGTGGCGACCAGTACGTCGCAGCCCTCGGCCGCCGCGGTGACCACGCCGAACTGATTGGCGATCAACTCCGCGGCGCGCTGCGGCAGCGACGACGGCTGCGGCGCCGCGACCGTCAGCGCGCGTGCCGATGGACCGACCGGCACCAGTGGCACGCCGACACCGGCCAACCGTTGCGCGAAGTCTTCATCGGGTGGTGCGCACACCCGCACCTCCGCATCCAGCGCCCGCAACCGTTCCGCAAGCGCCACCAACGGCTCGACGTCGCCGCGCGACCCATATGTGGATAGCAACACCCGCATTTCGCAACTCCCTTCTCGCCGGTCTGGCTCGGTCGGCGATCCTGACGCAGGGCGAGGGTCTTGCCGCAAGCCCCCAGGCGGGCTATACATTGAGGGTGGACGGAGCGGTGCTGCGCCACGCCGCCGGCTGCCGCCGGCACACTGCAGATCCGTCGGCAGTCCTGATCAGGATGCTCTAGCCGGCCACCCGCACGACCACCTTGCCAAAGTTGCGACCTTGGAGCAGGCCGATCAGCGCAGCGGGAGCCTGCTCCAATCCATCGACTACATCCTCCACGAGTACAACGCGTCCGTCTTCCACCCACTGCGACATGTCGCGCTGAAACGACGCGAAACGGTCGGCATAGTGGTCGAGGATGATGAAGCCCTGCATGCGCACTCGCTTCTGCAGCAAGGTGGCGAGCAGTTGTGGCCGCTGGTCCCCGGCAACCGGTTCGAGGTGGTCCCGGTTGTAGTGGGCGATGAATCCGCACAGCGGCACGCATGCATACAGGTTCAGCAGCGGCAGCACCGCATCGAGCACGCTGCCCCCGACATTCTCGAAATACACGTCGATGCCATCGGGACACGTGGCGGCCAGGCGCGATCCCAAGTCGGGCGAACCGTGGTCGAGGCAGGCATCAAACCCCAATACATCAACCGCGTGTCGGCACTTCTCCGCGCCGCCGGCGATACCGACGATACGTGCGCCCTTGAGCTTTGCGAGTTGCCCGACGACCGATCATGGGCCTTCCGCCCAGCGCGGTGCGAAAAGGTTCGCATATCACTGGACGGCAACGGCGGGTTCGGCTCGATAGGCCTCTGGAAGCAGGTACCCCAGGAGCAATCGCCGACCCGTTGAACTCGTGAGCCGTTCTGGCGCGATCACCTGCAATTGTCCGGTTCGATTGCCTTTATCAGGGCTCCGAGTGACAGCACGGCAGGATAGACCTGGCGCCATGTTGGATTGCACCGCTCAAGCAGCATCGCTTCAGTCGCGCCATAGGGGTAGACGAGTGCACGCCCGAGTTGGGCTGCATCCAGGCCAGGAAGGGAGGAGACAGTACGTTGCCTCAAAGCCTTTCCAGATGCGACCACCCCGCTGTCGGAAGAGCCCAGTGCAATTTGGATCTCGGTCCAGCGGGCAACACCCTCCATCCATAGTTGGAGTTCGAGATATTTCCAGTCCTCCGCTGGCACTGCGGCTTCCAGTGCCTGTCTTGCCTTCAGGTAGATCGAGACCTGCTCCTGGAAAGAAGCCCCATGCTGATTGATCGCATCATGCAGTGCCTGGGCTGCTCTCGACAGGGCGAGTTCGAACTGCTCATCCCGGTACGGGAACGGGTAGTCGAGCATCCACATCCCGGTATCATCGCCACCATCAAGATCAAGTCCATCCAGCCGCTGGTAGTAATTGTCGAACCCGCTTTGGTATTGATGGAAGTGCTCGTGGAAAATTGTGTGCGTCCAGTCCGCTTGATCCCGGCCCGTTGACTCGGGCGTTCCCATTACGATCGTCGAAACCCCATCTATTACGGGCATTGCCGCCAAAAGGTTGCGCGGAAAGACACTGGGTCTTTCCTGAAGGTCACACCTCGTATCAGGATCGGATGGAAGCGCCGTAAACCCGGCGACGAGGGATCCGTGACAGAACAGGACTTCGCGCCGTTCGAGGGTGGCAAGAAGCCCGAATGGCGCCGTCTCGTAGCCTGGCCAGATCCTGCCTCCGAAAGACCTGGCTTGATCCTTCGCGTCCTTGATCGCAAGCAGCAAGGACGGAGCAATTCGAGTGGTTTCAGGCGAAGCTGCGCAGCCGGGAAGTGGCATCCCCAGGTAGCCCAGCGCAAAACTTGCAGCAGACAATGCCCACATCATGAATTTTTTCATTGAAGCTCCAGTCTGCAGCGTGACGGTTATGGGTGTGGCGACTGGCTGCCGCTAACGACCTTTCGATTGACTCGTCGCCTGTTACCTCGGCCCTTCCGGGCACGTCACCATCCATGACGGCACTGGCCAGGAGAACGTAACAACATGACCGCAGCAGGTTCCGACGAAGCGGTGGCGAAAGCCTTCGAGGCGCAACGCGGGCGGCTCGTGGCGATTGCATACCGGATGCTCGGGTCGCGCGCAGATGCCGAGGACGCGATGCAGGAAGCGTGGTTGCGGCTGGCGCGCCAGGACGCGGCGGCGATCGACAACCTTCCCGCCTGGTTGACCACCGTGGTGGGACGGGTGTGCATCGACATGCTGCGCTCGCGCAAGGCCAGGCCCGAGTCCTCGTTCGACGACCCGTTGCCCGGACTGGTGGTTACCGAGGACAGCGGCGAGGCGCCGGAAGACAACGTGCTGCTGGCCGACTCGGTCGGGCTTGCGCTGCTCGTGGTGCTCGACACCCTGAGCCCCGCCGAACGGCTGGCATTCGTGTTGCACGACATCTTCGAGGTGCGGTTCGAGGAAGTCGGCCAGATCATCGGCAAGTCCACGGATGCATCGAAGATGATCGCCAGCCGGGCCCGCCGCAAGGTACGAGGCACGCATCGTCGCGTCGATACGCGGCAGCGGCAGCGTGCCGTGGTCGACGCGTTCGTCGCCGCAGCCCGGGACGGGGACTTCGAAGGACTGCTGCGGGTGCTCGATCCGGAGCTCACCTGGCGCTCCCACACGAGCCGCGGCGTTGTGGTCAGGCACGGAGCCGCCGAGGCGGCTGCGAGGATCCAGCAGGCGACCCGCGCGAACGTGACCGCGCAGCGCGTGCTCGTGAATGGTGAGCCGGGGGTTCTGGTGTGGGGCGCGAACGGCAAGCCGAAGGCGGTGATGGCATGTACCGTGGTGGATGGCCGGATCGTCGAGATTCTGTCGCTCATCGATCCCAAACGCCTGGCAACCCTGCCGCTTCCCGCACGACCCGCCTAGGCCGTGTTACGCCGGTCCGCCCCGGTTCGTCTTCTGTTGACGAACGAGACAATGGGAAGACGCATGAACAACGGCAGGCAAGGCGCGCGAACCAGAGTGGTCGTGATCGGCGGCGGATACGCCGGCGTAATGGCGGCAAATCGTCTCACGCAGCGGAACGATGTGGTGGTGACACTGGTCAACCCGCGCCCGCAGTTCGTCGAACGGGTCCGCCTGCACCAGATGGTGGGCGGGTCCAACGACGCGGTAGTGGACTTCCGGGACGTCCTCGCCAGCGACGTGCGACTGGTGGTGGATACCGCGACGCGGATCGATGCCGCCGGGTGCGGCGTGACGCTGGAGAACGGAGATCCCTTGCAGTACGACTACCTTGTCTACGCGGTTGGCAGTGCCAGCACCGACCAGGGTGTGCCCGGAGCAGACGAGTTCGCTTACCCGCCCGCCAGCCTGGAACAGGCGCAGCGACTGCGGTCGGTCCTCGATGGCACTCCCGCGTCCGCTCCAGTGACCGTGGTGGGCGGCGGTCCGCTGGGTATCGAAACGGCCGCCGAGATCGCTGAGACGGGTCGTCCCGTGACCCTGGTGTGCGGCGGTCAGCTGGGCCGCTACCTGCACCCGCGGGCCCGTCGTTCGGTGGTCAGAGGATTGTCCAAGCTCGGCGTAACCGTGATCGACGGCCGCGGCTCGGAGGTGTCCGAAGTGACACGCGATGCCGTGCAACTGCGCGATGGCCGCGAACTCCCAAGCACGGTGACGGTCTGGACCGCCGGTTTCGGCGTTCCGGACCTGGCCGTGCGCAGCGGGCTTAGCACCGACGCGCTGGGACGCCTGCTGACCGACGAGACGCTCACCAGCGTGGACGACGCGCGGATCGTCGCGACCGGCGATGCCGCGGCGCCGTCGGACCTGCCGTTCCGGATGAGCCTCCAGGCCGCGCTGCCGCTGGGCGCCCACGCGGCCGATACCGTCCTGAACCGGATCGCAGGTGAAGCGCCGGCCCCCTTCAGCAAGGGCATCGTCGCCATGTGCCTCAGCCTGGGACGCCGGGACGGCATCTTCCAGCCCGCCCACAGAGATGACACTGCGATGGGGTTCCACCTGAGCGGTTGGCTCGGCGCGAAGGCCAAGGAAGCTGCCTGCGCAAGTCCGATCGACGTGCTGGGGGACCAAGCGCGCGAACCCGGATCGCGCGAGTGGCGGATCCACAGCTGGCGGATCCGCGACCCCAAACGACAACGACAATTGGAAGAACGCACCGCAGGGTCCGGCTATCCTCCCAGACTGCATCGCACTGAGCGTTACGAATCCTGATGAAGGCGCTGATTTCCGCAGTCCTGTCCATCGCCCTCGCGGGCCTGTGCATGCCAGCCCCGGCCTCGGAAGCGCATGGGCCACACGATCGCGCGGAGGCGGTCCGCATCATCGGGGACTTGCGCAAAGTGGTGGCCGACAACGGCGTCGAGCGGCTGGAAGCGGTGCGGATCGGCGGGATCGACCAATGGGTATCGATTCGCGGCAGCGATCGTCGCAACCCGGTGCTGCTGATGCTGCACGGTGGGCCCGGATGGGTGGCGATGCCGACCAGCTGGTACTTCCAGCGCGGCTGGGAGGAATACTTCACCGTCGTCCAGTGGGACCAGCGCGGCGCCGGCAAGACCTACGTCGACAATGATCCGGCCGCCGTGGCGCCGACCATGACGCGCGGGCGCATGGTCGCCGATGCCGAGGAAATGGTCGCCTGGCTGCGCACGGAGTTCGGCAAGGAGAAGATTTTCGTGCTCGGCCATTCGTGGGGCAGCTATCTGGGACTCGAGCTGGCGCAACGCAGGCCCGAGTGGCTGCACGCATACATCGGCATCGGGCAGGTCACGGATGCGCCCGAGAGCGAGCGTCGCGGTTGGGCCTGGGCATTGCGGCAAGCGCAACACGACGGCAACGCGCAGGCCGTGGCGGAGCTTGAAGCGCTCGCCCCTTACGCGCAGGGCAACGGTCCGGTTCCACTCGACAGCCTGTTCAAACAGCGCAAATGGCTGAACTACTACGGCGGCATGGTTCACAACCGCAGGGGCGGCGATGCCGAAGCTGCGGCGATGAAACTGTCGCCGGAGTACTCCGACCTTGACGTAACCGGGATGTGGAAAGGCAACGACTTCTCAATGCAGCACCTGCTGGCCGACGTGCTGACGCTGGACATGACGACGGTGCGCGAGGTCGATGTCCCGCTGTTCCTGTTCCTGGGACGTCATGACCACAACGTGTCCTCCGCGCTGGCCGCGGAATGGTTCGAGACGGTGGAGGCACCGCGGAAACAGCTGGTCTGGTTCGAGCAGTCGGCCCATGAGGTCATGATTGAAGAACCGGGCAAGACGCTGGTCACGCTGGTACAGGAGGTCCGCCCGATCGCCGAACGCGCGGGCGACGTTCACCCTGATGCCATGTAGCTCACGGCAGAAGTTCCGTGAGACTTGATGTCCGCTTTGTGCTCCCGTGCTCGGATGGCTTTGCGGGTCGGCTTAATTCAAGCGTTCGCCTTCAGGAAACTTTAAATGAAATATCAGTGCTTGCAGCCTTTTCGAAACTTACTCTGGTTGGCTCTGCTCTTGCTTGTGCTGCCATGTAGTTCTTACGCACAGCCCGCTACAGGGGTGGGCTTCGCGCCAATCAAGATTCACGATCCAGTCAATGCCGGTAGCATGCCCGGCTACGTTTTCTACCCGAGCGCTCCGGTCACGGAAAATACCCGGGTCGGCCTCTACGATTTGCACGCGAAGCGTGGAGCACCGGCCCTTCCCGGGGCAAAACCCTTGGTCGTCATCTCGCATGGCCACGGCGGATCAGACCTTGGCCATCATGACCTCGCGGTCTATCTGGCAAGCCACGGTTTCATCGTCGCCACTCTTCAGCATCCAAAGGACAACTATAAAGACACTAGCGGAATCGGGACGCCAGCTGTGCTCATCGGCCGCCCGATTCAAGTCGAGGCAACCATCAGTATGCTGCTCGACGATGCACACTGGAAAACCTTGATTGACCCTGAGAAGATCGGCGTTGCTGGCTTCTCCGCCGGAGGCTATACCGCCCTGATGCTTGTAGGTGCGGTACCTCGCTTCACCCGACTCATCAGTTTCTGCAAAGCACACCCTGACAACACAAACGTCTGCACTCCCTTTCGCGAAATGGAGGCGCAACTTTTGGGGCACGGATGGATATCGACCGAGAAGTACCTGACCGATATCCAGAACAAGCTCCAACGTTGGGGCGACCCTGACGACCCGCGCGTCAAGGCCGCGTTCGCGATGTCGCCTTGGAGCATGGTTTTCGACGAGACGGGGCTTGGTTCTATCAATCGGCCGGTCTATCTCTACGACGGAGCGGACGACCAATTCCAGCCGATCCAGTACAACACGTTGCACGCTGCCGCCCTGATCAAGACATTGGTTGGCATCAAACTCATACCAAACGCCGGCCACTTCGTCTTCCTGGCCCCGTGCTCGAAAAAGATGATGGGGGCGCTCCCGAGAGTCTGCACTGACCCACCGGGGGTTAACCGTTCGACGGCCCACCGGCGAATCAACGCAGATGCGCTCTCCTTCTTTCGTGCCACGCTACACGTACTTCCAAAAGCAGTAGGCAACTAGCGCGCGCCGAACAATTCGCTGCAGCCAACCGTCATCCCCTTACGCGGGCTGCTGGCGGCCCATCTGTCTGTTGAGTCTCAGCAAGCCACTAAAAATCTCCCCCAAGTGGCTGAGATGCCTGGCGAGCTCGAGAGGTCACCGCAGCTCGTCAACCTTCTGACCTCTTTGCGAGAGTGGGCCTCGCTGTCCTCGCATTCCAACACCTGGCAATAATTACGGGGCAGCCGAGACATCAAAAGGAGGTCATGGCCGTGTGCGCCACCTACTCGAGCTGTCTTCCCACCCACAGGACGCCGGCCTGACAACGCCTCGTTCTTGCTTCCAAAGAAGTCTGGACCGCATGTCCGCTTCGGACCCAAAGCGGCCAGTCCGAGGCTCAGCTCGACGGGCGGGCGAACTCGACGAAGCCTTGGACGAAGGTCTCCAGTTGCTTGCGGGTCGTTTCATCGGTCAGCTCGCCATCCGCATCGATCAGCTGGTGCGCGCGTGAAACCTGCAGCCGGCCGCCAGCCCAGTAACGCACGCGCAGGGTGCGCAACACCGGCAGCCAGGCGTTCTGCGCAAGGATGGTGCCGAAGCCGCCGGGCGAGGCGCCGATCACCGCGAAAGGGCGGTCGCCGAACACCCGCGGAATATCGTCGGCCGGGCGCGACAGCCAATCGATCGCGTTCTTGAACACGCCCGGGATGCCGTTGTTGTACTCGGGCGTGCACAGCAGCACGCCATCGCTGGCGACGATGCGGTCCTTCAGGTCGACGACCGCCGTCGGCAGCCCGTCGCGTTGTTCGGCGTCGCCGTCGTAGAGCGGGATGCCGTGCAGGGTGGCCGCGTCGAACTGCACGTCCGGCCCGGACAGCGACTGCGCGGCGCGCAGCAAGGCGGTGTTGAAGGAACCGGCGCGCAGGCTGCCGGAAATGCCGAGGATCCTGGTCATGCGATGCTCCTTGGATATCAGGAAGGTCAGTTGGCGAAAGAAATCCCGACCGGGGGTTCGTCGCCATGCGTATAAAGCCAGATCGCGGCGATTGGACCGGCCGACAGCGCCAGAAGCGCCCATGGCAGTCGCAGGCCCATGGCAACCGCCAGCGGAACGGCGGCGATCGCGACCAGACAGACCATGATCATGCCTAGATACGGTCGCGGCGGGCGGACGAGTCGTTGGTGGACCAGCCACAGCGACACGACAAAGGCGGCCTCCGGGATCGCCACCATGCTGATTGCCTGGAGCGGCCGTGCGGCATCGCCGGGCGTCACCACGCCGGGATTGAGCGTGTCGGCCACCACTTCCAGACCCGCACCCATCGCGGCGAGGGAGAGGAGGACGACCAGATGGCCATAGCCCCACGCAAAACCGCGTTCGCGATGCCGGTGCAGCGCCTCGGCGGAGGGCAGCAGGAAGTACATCCACCACAAGGACAGCACCAGCATCATCGCGCCGATACCCACCAGGGCCAGGTCGAAGGACCAGCCATCGGCGCGCCACAGGTTGGCGATCGCATTGGCGGACGCCAGCACGATCTCGCCCAGGGTGATGATCACCAGGAGACCGTAACGCTCGGCAATATGGTGGGCATGCCACGGCGTGGCTCCGCCGCGCTCCGCCCAGGCGGGAACCATGACCTCCGCCAGTGCCAGCCCGGCAAACATTGGCCACGCCCACTCGGGCGGAACCCATAGCCAGGCACCCCAGAAGCACTGCAGAACGAGGATGCCGCTTACGTACCGCAATGCCGTCCGGCGCCGCCCGGGATCGCCATGGGCCACGCGCAACCAATGCAGAGTCTGCGCGATCCGCATGATCGCGAACCCGACGACGGCGGCTCGAAAATCCCCGGTGAAGAATCCCGGGACCCCCACCGCGAATATCAGCACGCCCGCCATCTGCAGCATCGTCAGCAGGCGGTGCGGAACGTCGTCGGCGTCGTAGGCGGACGCGAACCAGGTGTAGTTCATCCAGGCCCACCAGATGGCGAAGAACGCCCCGGTGAAGGCAAGACCTGCCTGCGCGAAATGGTGTTCGGCCAGGCCGTGGTGCAGTTGGCTGGCGGCGAGCGCGATGGCGACCACGAAGGTCAGGTCGAACAACAGCTCCAGCGGCGTGGCCGCGCGATGCGACTCGTGGATATCCCGACCCTTCAGGCGGTTTGGCATGTCGACCTCGGTGCTGGGACAAACGGCTTCCGGAGTAAGCCACGGATGAGCGGCTCTGGTCGAGGACGACGGGCGCTGGTGTTGTGCAAGGTCGCGCCGTGACGCGACCTCGCGAGCGATCGTTGGCTATTCGCGATCGCAGGAAAACTGGATGGGCAACCTGGTCGCGTGCTGAGGTGGCCGGCGCGACGCCGGTTGGCGTCAGGCGGCTGGAGATCGCCGCACTGGATTGGGCGCGTCGCCTGGAAGGGACAGTCGCCTCGTACTCGCGCGACTCCTGCCTTCGCGCACTTGGCGTCTGCGCGGAGAGTTACCGCGAGCTTCGTCCGCCTCAGGGCAGAGCGGCGTCAAAGGCTGAACAAGCGGCGATGGGCTTTCTTCGCAATGCCGAGCATGCTGTGCGGACCGCATAGTGAGCTCCACTGGACGTCCGCCCCCGACCCGGAGTGGACACCGATCTGCATGGTGGATTTGTTTGCCAGACGGGACCAGCCTAATCTCACATCCGATCAGTGGGCTGTGCGGTGGCCGCGAAAGACCGGGATCCTCTGCCCGATGCACATGGAAGCCTGTCGACGAGCACTAGCGCACGATCGCACCACGGAGGCGACGTGGCACTCAGCAAGACCCTGAAGCTGGCGACGTTCAACGTGAATGGCATCGGCACCCGCCTGCCGCATCTGTTGGCGTGGCTGGAGAAAGAGCAACCCGACGTCGTCGCACTGCAGGAACTCAAGACCGTCGACGCGACGTTCCCCGCCGCCGAACTGGAGGCGGCGGGCTACGGTGCGATCTGGCACGGGCAGAAGTCCTGGAACGGCGTGGCCTTGCTGGCACGCGATGCGGTTCCGGTGGAGAGCCGGCGCGGCCTGCCGGGCGATCCCCGGGACGAGCAGAGCCGCTATATCGAGGCGGCCATCCACGGCATCGTCGTGGCCGGCCTGTACCTGCCCAACGGCAATCCCCGGCCCGGCCCCAAGTTCGACTACAAGCTCGCGTGGATGGAGCGTCTCATCCGCCATGCGCGGACGCTGGTGGACCTGCCGCATCCCGCGGTGCTGATGGGCGACTTCAACGTGATCCCGACGGACATCGATGTCTATGACCCCAAGGCCTGGCGCAAGGATGCGCTCATCCAGCCGGAGGTACGGGCGGCGTTCGAGCGGCTGTTGGCGCAGGGTTGGGCGGATGCGTTGCGGAGGGTCAGCGGTGAGAAGGTGATCTACACGTTCTGGGACTACTTCCGCCAGCACGCCGAACGCGACCGCGGACTGCGGATCGACCACCTGCTACTCAACCCCGCGCTGGCGAAGAACCTGAAAGACGCCGGCGTCGACCGATGGGTGCGGCTGCAGCCGAAGGCCAGCGATCACGCACCGACCTGGATCACCGTTCGCGCTCCAGCCGGTGTCTGATTCTCCCGGCCATCGCCTGGAACACTCCATCGCGATACACCCACGCATGCAGCAGCGCCGCCGACAGGTGCAGCAGCACCGTGGCGAACAGCAGGTAGGCGAGCCAGCCATGCGCGGTGCGCAGGGTGGCGTACAGGCTCACGTCCTGCGGCAGGATCGGCGGCAGCACGAACGACGGCGACATCTGCACCGGGTAACCGCCGGCCGACAGCATTGCCCAGCCGATCAGCGGCATCGCCAGCATCAATCCGTACAGCAGCCAGTGCGAGGCACGGGCCGCGGTCTTCTGCCAGTGCGGCAACCTCGACGGCAGTGCGGGCGGACGATGCCGCATCCGATTGCGCAGTCGGAGCACGGCCAGCAGCCCGATCGCGATGCCAAGCGGGCGGTGCAGGTCGATCAGCCATGGTCGCGCCGAGATCGACGTGACCATGCCGACGCCGATGAACAGCATCGCCACGACCATCGCCGCCATCGACCAGTGCAGCCAGCGCGCGGCGGGGTTGAAGTTCTGCGTGCTCATCGGGTCGGCTCCGTAGCGGTGGCGGCATCGCCGCGCCCGAGCGCGATCTCGCGCTGGCGTCGGTTGAAGGATTGCGAGTAGGCGGCCGAGCGTGCGGCGAGGATCGGGTCGTCCGAAGCGGCGACGCCCGACGGCAGGATCAGCGGGTCGAAGTTGACGTCGCGGCACTCGCCGGTGGCTTGCGGTTCGGCGTGCACCAGCGTCAGCGTGCCGGCGACGACCTGCTCGCGCGTGCCGGGCCAAGGTCGGGACGGGTCATTGACCGGGTCGCCGGCGGCGGCGAGCGTCACCACCATGTCCCAATGCACCGAGCCTTGCGCGAGCCGCGTTTGCAGGTCGGCGGCGAGGAAATCGGCATCGGCGCGCTCCCGCTCGGCGGCGTCCAGTGGGTGGACTGCGGCGTGTGGCCGCATCGACCAGCGCACGAGCCGTTCGCTGCCGTCGGCGTCGATGAAGCGGAACGCGTTGACGCTGTTGTACTGCGTGTTGGCCCAGCTGTCGGACCACGGCGCGGTCTTCGCCCATTGCCTGAACTTGCGCGCCTGCGGATGCGTGGCGAGGAATCCTTCCATCGCCGCGGGGTCGGGTTTGCCGGTCGCGGGGTCGGGGCGCTTGGCCAAGGTCTGCTGGTGGAAGGCCTGCGGCGTGGCCACCGCGAAGAACGGGAAGCTGTTCAACGCCATCCGCCACTGCGACGCGTCGGGGCCGCCAAACTGCAACGCCATGCTGCGCACGCGCGCGCTGTTGTCGGCGCCGTGCGGATTGGGTCCGCCGATCGAGAACCGGCCCAGCACCGGCACCGGCTCGCCCGAAAATACGGTTGCGGTGGACAGCGCCTGCCCCTGTTCGGTGCCGCGGAACGTGCCGGCGACGCAGACGCCCTTGGCATGGTTGCGGCGGAAACCCGGATGCGCGGGGCCGTTGGCTTCCATCGCGTTGACCACGCGCGGTGCGGTCAAGCGCTCGCCGCCCAGCCAGCCGGCGGTCCATGCGAACGCGCTGGCGGAGCCCAGCGCGATGGCGCCGATGCCGGCGAACGCCAGCAGTCGTCCGCGGGTCAGTTGCGCCGCGATGGCGCCCTGGGCGTCGAACGGTGGGGATGGCGCCGGCGGCGACGGGGAGGGATGGTTGGACGGCTCGGACTCGTGCATGGCGTGCTCGTTTCGACGGGAACACCGGTATGACGGCCGCTGTGGCGATATATTCCCTGCATCGACAAACCGCCGGCACCGGAATAAGCGGCGCGCCGGCGCGTCCCACCTGCATGACCCCGCGTTCCATCGCCCCCGCCAGCACCATGGACGACGCCATGGACGAACTCGACGAAGAGCGCCTGCACGAGCTGATCCCGCGGCTGCGGCAGTTCGCGCGCGCGCTCAGCCGCGACACCGCGAACGCGGACGACCTGGTCCAGGCCACGCTGGAGCGTGCGTTGCGGGCGTGGTCGTCGCGCCACAAGGAAGGTGCGCTGCAGTCGTGGCTGTTCTCGATCCTGTACCGGCAGTTCATCGACGAGCAGCGCCGCGCCAAACGCTGGCGGCGCGTGCTCGACGTGGTCGGCGTGGCCGAAGAGCCGCATGCACCGTCGGCCGAACGGGTCAACGAGGGCCGCGCCACGCTGGCCGCGTTTGCCGGACTGTCGACCGAGCAGCGCGCGATCCTGCTGCTGGTCAGCGTCGAGGGCTTCAGCTATCGCGAGACCGCGGACGCGCTCGGGGTGCCGATCGGCACCGTGATGTCGCGGCTGTCGCGCGCCCGCGAGAAACTGCGCCACCTCGCCGAGGGACGTGCGCCCACCCCTGCCTTGCGGATACTCAAATGAACCACCCGGCCCCGCACCCCGACGAACTGCACGCCTACGTCGACGGCCAGTTGCCCGATGCGCGCCGCGCCGCGGTGGAGGCCTGGCTGGCCGCCAACCCGGAGGCCGCCGAACGGGTGCGCGGCTGGCAGCGCGACGCCGACGCCCTGCGCGCGGCATGGGGCAATTCCGCCGCACTGCCAGACGAGCCGCGACTGCAGCCGGCGCGGATCCGCCGCCACCTGCACGCCGACCGCTGGACCGGCATGGCCCGCGCGGCCGTGCTGGTGATGGCGCTGGGACTGGGCGGCGCCAGCGGCTGGCTGCTGCACGGCATGCGCGGCGGCGGCCATCACACGTTGCCGATGGCCGATGCGGTGACCGCCTACCGGCTGCTCACCGATCAGCAGATGGCGATGGATTTCGAGGGCGACCGCATGGGCGGCCTGCAGAACTGGCTCGCCCGCAACTTCGACGCGGTCGGTCGCGTGCCCGACCTCAGCTCGCAGGGCTACGCGCTGCAGGGCGCGCGCATGCTGTCGACGCCGGAAGGCGCCGCCGCGATGCTGGTCTACGAGGACCGGCAGGGCGCGACGCTGGGTGTGTATATCCGCCCGCGTCCGCGGCGGATGCGCGAGGGCGAGCGTCGCGATGGCGGACTGATGGCGCGCTATTGGCCGCAGGGCGACACCGCGATCGCGGTGGTCAGTTCGCGCTTCGACGAGCGTGCGGATGAGGTGGCGCCGCTGCTGCGCCGCGGCGGCTAGTTGCGCCGCCCGCCCTTCACGGCAGCATCCGCACTTTCGGTTCGCGCTCCCACTGTCGCGTCTTCGCGTACTGGATGAACGACTCCACGTCGGTGGCGTCGACCACGGCGGCGTCGGCTTCGATGCCGGCCCGGCGCAGCAACGCACGCCCGCCCTCGTCGACCGCGATGGCCTTGAGGTGGGCGAAGGCGTGGCTGACGAAGTCCACCGCAGCGCCTTCCGCGCACAGGCGCTGCGCCGCCTCCGCGGCCAATACCACGGCTACCGCATCGAAGATCACCGAAGGCGCGCCGCCGAGGTGGGCGTCGGCTGCGGTGTGCTTGCCGTCGGACAAGGTAGCACCGCCGACTTTCGGAGCGACCAGCTTCACCGTTGCATCCGCGGCAGTAGCGGCTTGGCGCAGCGCCTCTATCGCGGCGGCGTCGGAGCCATCATCGATCAGGATGCCGATCGCGCGGCCTTCCAGGGTGTCCTTCATGTTGGCGATCAGGCCGAGCGCGGGCGACGGCGGCAGGTCGAGCACCGGGCGCGCCGATTCGGGCGCCGGCGGCAGGTCCGGCAGGCCGAGGCCGGTGGCGACCCGTTGCGCGAGATCCTCGTCGATGTGGCGCAGATGGCCGACGACCGCCGCGCGGATGCGCACGGTCTCGACCATCGACAACTCGAACACCAGCCCGCCGGCGATGTGCGCCTGCTCGATCGGTGTCTGGCTGCGGTAGAACTGCCGCGCTTGGCTGTAGTGGTCGGCGAACGACTCGGGACGCAGCCGGGTCTTGGGGCCCGGCCGGGTCGGCGCGGCGAAGCTGCGGAAGCCGCGCGCGGTTTCCCGCGGCGTTGGCTGGTCGGCATCCAGCGACGATGGTTCGTAGTTGACCCGGCCTTTCGGCACCTGCATCTGCATGAATCCATCGCGTTGGTGATTGGCGAACGGGCATTGCGGCGCGTTGATCGGAATCTGCTGGAAGTTGGGACCCCCGAGCCGGATCAGCTGGGTGTCGAGGTACGAGAAGATCCGGCCCTGCAGCAGCGGGTCGTCGCTGAAGTCGATGCCGGGAATGACGTTGGCCGGGCAGAACGCGACCTGCTCGGTTTCGGCGAAAAAGTTGTCGGGCCAGCGGTCGAGCACCATGTGGCCGATGACCCTCAGCGGCACGAGTTCCTCGGGCACCAGCTTGGTCGCATCGAGATGGTCGAACGGGAACCCGTCGGCCTCCTCCTCGGTGAACAGCTGCACCGCGAGGTCCCATGTCGGCAATGCCTTGCCGGACTGGATCGTCTCGAACAGGTCGCGGCGGTTGAAGTCCGAATCGGCGCCGGCGATCTTGACCGCCTCGTCCCACAGCAGCGACTGCATGCCCAGTCGCGGGCGCCAGTGGAACTTCACGAACGTCGATTGCCCCTCGGCGTTGACCAGCCGGAAGCTGTGGACGCCAAAGCCTTCCATCATCCGCAGCGACCGCGGCAGGGCGCGGTCGCTCATTGCCCACATGATCATGTGCATGGATTCCGGGGTCAGCGAGATGAAATCCCAGAACGTGTCGTGCGCGGCGGCGGCCTGCGGGTATGCGCGGTCCGGCTCGGGCTTGATCGAGTGGACGAAGTCGGGGAACTTCATCGCGTCCTGGATGAAGAACACCGGCATGTTGTTGCCGACCAGGTCGTAGTTGCCCTCCTTGGTGTAGAACTTGGTCGCAAAGCCGCGGACGTCGCGCGGAGTATCGCGCGAGCCCTTGCTGCCGGCGACGGTCGACAGCCGGCAGAACACCGGCGTGCGTTCGCCGACTTCGGTGAACAGCTTGGCGGTGGTGAATTCGGCCAGCGATTCGGTCAGCTCGAAATGGCCGTGCGCGGCGGAGGCGCGGGCATGGACCACGCGCTCGGGGATCCGCTCGTGGTCGAAGTGGGTCATCTTCTCGCGGAAGATGAAGTCCTCCAGCAGCGATGGGCCGCGATCGTGGGCCTTGAGCGAATTCTGGTTGTCGGCGATCGGCACGCCCTGGTTGGTGGTGATCTCCGGATGACCGCCATCGGCCTGCTGGTGCAGCTCGCCGCCGTTGCCGGTTGCGGCGGTCGTCGCGTCGGCGACACGGTCGGAACGCTTGTCCTGGTCGCTGACGGCCACGGCACTCTCCTTGGCATTGAATGTCCGCCGAGCATGCGTGCAGCCACGTTCAAGCCAGGTCGCGCCGACGTGAAGGCGATGCAATCGGCGGCTCAGTCGCCGAGCAGGAACTTCAGCGGTATCTCGATCCGTTCACGCCACGCGGCCTCGTTGTGCCCGGCGCCTTCGAACACGCGCGTGCTCCAGTTGTCGCCCTCGACATAGCCGACGGCGCGCACGCGCTCGTCCATGCGCTGCTGGTAGGGCGCGTAACCGGCGTCGAGCGTGGTGGTGCCGTGGTCGAAGTAGAGCCGGTGGGTCGCCGGATCCGGCAGGTGTTCGGCCAGCCAGTCGATCACGATGCCGTCGCCGACCGGCCAGTGGGTCGACAGCGTGCCGACGCCGCCGAACACTTCAGGGTATTCGGCAGCGGCGTACAGCGAGATCAGCCCGCCCATGCTGGAGCCCATCACGAAGGTGTCGTCGCGGCCCGGCCGGGTGCGGTAGGTGGCATCGATCCACGGTTTGAGTTCGTCGACCAGGAAGCGCAGGTAGGCATCGGAGGCGATGTCGGCGGTCGGCAGCGGCGGCACGCCGTCGACGCCGGACGGCAGCGCGTCGCCAGTGACGGGCTTGCGCGGCATGTACTCCTGGAACCGCCGCGGGGTGTTCCAGATGCCGACCACGATCGCCTCGCGCACCGCGCCCTCTTCAATCAGCCGGGTCATCGCCTCGTCGACGCCCCAGTCGACGCCGGTGTACGACAGCGCGGGATCGAACAGGTTCTGGCCATCGTGCATGTAGAGCACGGGGTAGCGTTTGGTCGGATCGTCGCCGTAGCTCGGTGGCAACCAGACATCGACGTTGCGCGGCGCGACGTGGGCGGACGACACCTCCTGCCAACTGTCCACGCGGCCGGTCGCCTCCAGCGCGGGCGCGCGTTTGCCGTATGCCCATGTCAGGAAGTGCGGCAGCATCCGCGCCCACGCGGCCTGGTTGTGCTCTCCGTCGGGCAGCGACAGGTAGGCGATGTCGGCGCGAGTTACGCCGCCGTCACGGTCGGGATCACTGCGGTAGCCGAGGTCGACCAGTCCGCGCATGCGGTGGCTGTCGGGCGCGGTGTAGCCGTCGATGAGATCGCGGGTGTCGTCGATCGGGTCGTTGACGCCATCGCCGTCGCGATCATCGCCGTCCTCGTCGGTGCCGACCGCGAAGAAGAATTTCAGGCCGTGGCGCGGCTCGCTGCTGCCGACCATCGCCTGCGCGAGGCGGGTGCGCTGCACCGACTCGACATCGCCGCGGTCGGCGGAAATCCAGAACGACGGCGAGAACGCACCGATCCGGCCGAACACGTCGGGGTACTGCCAACCGAGGTTGAACGCGTTGAGCGCACCGAGCGACCAGCCGAGGATCGCGCGCGCGCCGGGGGTCGGGTTGGTGCGGTAGTGCGCGTCGACGTACGGCACCAGGGTGTGGGCGACCCACTCGGAGTAGTCGTGCGCGCGGGCGCCGACCGGGCCGTACTTCGTCTGCGAGACGATCGCGTGGCCGGCCTTGCGGTCGGACAGGCCGTAGGTGCCCATGCGGTCGGGCAACATGTGGATGGCGACGACGATGACCGGCTGGATGCTGCCGTCCGCGTGCAGGCGCGCGAGGGTGTCGGCGAGGTGGACTGCTTCGGCGTCCTGGCCGTCGTTGAGGTAGAGGACCGGGTAGGCACGGGCGCCGGTCGCGTCGTAGTCGGGCGGGAGGTGGATGGCGACTTCGACCTGCCCGGGCGCGAACGCGGGGGCGTCGAGGTGAAGGGTTTCGATGGTGGCCGGCTGCGCGGCCATCGCGGGCAAGGCGAAAAACAGCGCGAGGAGCATCGATGCCATGCGGTGGGCCATGCGTATGGCCGGGCTTTTTGTAGGAGCGGCTTCAGCCGCGATCCGACAATGGGTCGCCCGCGCCGACTCCACGATCGCGGCTGAAGCCGCTCCTACAACAGCCCCGGGATGCACGGGACGCTTCGTTGCAGGAGCGACGTGAGTCGCGACCTGTACATCGTCCCGGTGGTTCGGCGGGTCGCGACTTACGTCGCTCCTACACCCGGGAAGCACCGCGAGAGAGCGGCGGGACGCGCCAATCATCGCGCCACGAACCGTATCGCCTGCCCACCACCCGCAGCGAGCCGGATCGTCAACACATCCGCACTGCTCACCTCCCGGCTCTCCCGCTCGAACTCGAACGGCGCATCCTCCCAATGTGCCCTTTCACCATCGCGATAGATCTGCGCCATGTAGCTCCGGCCGGGCTCGAGAAACGCCAGCGGCACCTCCAGCACACGCCCGTTCTCGTCGGTGATGCTGCCCAGGTACCAGTCGTCGCTGTTGCGGTCCTGCCGGGCGAAGGTCACGTAATCACCCACCTCGCCATTGAGCACTTCGGTGCGCGACCAGTCGGCCGGCACGTCCTTGATGAACTGGAACGCATCCATGTGCTTCGCATAGTTCTCCGGCAGGTCGGCGGCCATCTGCACCGGGCTGTACAGCACCACGTACAGCGCCAGCTGCTTGGCGATCGTGGTCTGGATCGTCTGTCCGCGGCCCTGCAGGCTGAGGATGCCGGGGGTGTAGTCCATTGGCCCGGACAACATGCGGGTAAAGACGAGGTTGACCTCGTGCTCGGGCGGGTTGGTCGGGTTGCCCCAGGCGCCGTACTCCATGCCGCGCGCGCCTTCGCGGCTGACCCAATTCGGATAGGTGCGGCGCAGGCCGGTGTCCTTGATCGGCTCGTGGGTGTTGATCGCGACGTGGTGCTTGGCCGCGGCTTCCAGCACGCGCAGGTGGTGGCCGGCATTCCATTGGCCGTCGTGCCATTCGCGAGTGATCGTGCCGTCCGGCAGGCGCCGCTCGATGCCGCCGGCGTCGCAGACGTAGCCGGTCTTGACCACGTCGATGCCGAGCCGCTCGTTCATCGCGAATGCGTCAGCCATCTGCTCCTCGTAGTGGCTGACCGCGCAGCCGGTCTCGTGGTGGCCGATCAGGTGCACGCCCTTCGACTTGGCGTACGCCGACAGCGCCTCGATGTCGAAGTCGGGCGTGGCCTTGGTGAAATCGAAGTCGTAGCCGTTGCCGAACCACTGGCCGTCCCAGCCCGGGTTCCAGCCCTCGACCAGCACGCCACGGAAGCCATGCTCGGCGGCGAAGTCGATGTAGCGCTTGGTGTTGGCGGTGGTGGCGCCGTGCTTCTTCCCGGTGGCCCAGCTCTCGGTTTCCAGGTGCAGCGACCACCAGATGCCCACGTAGTTGGCCGGCTCGAACCAGCTGACATCACCGAGCTTGTTGGGTTCGTTGAGGTTGAGGATCAGGTTGGACGACTCGTACAGCGCGGCGGCGCTGTCGGCGATCTGCAGGGTGCGCCACGGCGTGTGGAACGGCAGTGTGCGACGCACCTTCCAGCCTTCCGACGCCGGCGCGAGCTGGGCGCGGAAGCGGCGACCGTCGGTGCGGCGCAGCCACATGCCGGCGTAGTCGACCAGCGCGGCCTCGTGGAAGGCGATGTGCAGGCCGTCGTCGGTGCGCACGGTCATCGGCGTGTGCGCGGTGGTGACCTGGTTGAGCGGCGTGCGGTTGTACAGGTACTCGTAGCGGTTCCACTCGCCGGCCGGGATCCACCACGCGGTTGCCGGCTGGGCGAGGGCGAACTCGGTGAGTTCGTCGTCGATGATCCACTCGCTTGCGCCGGCCTGCTCGGGGAACTCGTAGCGAAACCCGACGCCTTCGTCGTACACGCGGAATACCACGTCGAAGCTGCGGTTGGGCGCGACGGTTTCGGTCAGGGTCGCGCGCAATTCGTTGTAGTGGTTGCGGACGTAGCGGTCCTCGCCCCATGGCTGCTCCCAGGTTTCGTCGAAGCTGCGACCGGACTGTGCCGTGAGCTCGAGATTGCGCTCGAGCTTGCCGCTGCCGCGCAGCATGAAGCCGAGCGCGGAGGTGTCGATCACCGCTTCGCCGAAACGCTCGACGCGATAACCGACGCGGCCCTCATGCAGGTCGAGCTCGACCGTGATCACGTCGTTGGGCGAGGTGACGCTGGCGACGGTTTCGGCGTGGAGCGGCAGCGCGGCGAAGCCGGCGGCGGTCAGGACGATGGACAACAACCACAAGCGCATTGCGATTCCCCTTCTGATGCGGCGCTACTCGATGACGTAGACCATGGCGGTGCGGGCGGGCACGACGAAGCGTCCGCTCGCCGGATCGAACGAGGCTGCCTCGCGCGGACGCGGGTCGGCGGCAGCCCCGGTGCGGTGTACCGGATGCGGCACGTAGTGCTTGCCGGTCGCGGCGTCGATGGTCAGCGTCTGTGGCTCGGGTGAAACATTGACCAGGTACAGCACTTCGGCGAAGCCGGCCCCCGGGTAGCTCGCACCGTCGAGGTGGCCGGCGATCACCAGCGGGTTCTGATCTGGCCCGGTGTTGTGGAAGCGCAGGCGCTGCCCGACGTCGTCGGCGCTGCGCAGGCGGAACAGGGTCGAGCTGTCGCGGATGCGCAGCAGGTCTTCGAAGGCGCCGCGGGTGAACGCGATCTCGTCCGCGGTCGGCTTGATGTCGGGATTCGCCAGCAGCGGCACCATCTGCGGCCAGCTGTCCCGATTGTCGGAAGCGGGCGGCAGGCCAGTGCCGAAGTGGTTGTCGGCACCGGTCCAGTCGATCCGGTTGAACCAGTCACCGGAATCGAAGCTGTTGCGGTCCAGCGACTTGGAACGCAGCAGTTCGCCGCCGGCGTGGAAGTAGGCGATGCCCTGGCTGAAGGCGTTCAGCGCGAACGCCAGCACCTGCACCCGCGCACGGTCCTCACGCGAGGTGTCGGACGGCAACTTGAACGCGTTGACGTCGAACAGGGTCTGGTTGTCGTGGTTCTCGACGTAATTGACGACCTCGCCGGGTTGCGCGGCGTAGCCGGCCGGCTGACCCTTGTAGTCGAGTTGCGACAGCGGGATGGTCACGCTGGTGGCGTCGGCCATCACATAGTCGGCGAGGGTGCCGGCGAGGCCGGCGCGGACCAGGTCGGCGGCATGCAGAAGTTCATCGAGGCTGCCACCGTCGTGGCCGTTCGGTGCGTAATGCAGGCCGTTGACATAGCCCTGGGTGAACATCGCCGCGCCCTTGTCACCGGCGCCACCGCCGCGGATCGCATCGCGCGCGCGGTCGCTGAAGGTACCGATGCCGGAACCCTGCAGCGACAGCTGCGAGGCCTGCACGAAGCGCGCGCCGTCGGCGACCTCGCCGAAGTTCCAGCCCTCGCCGATCAGGTTGACGTGGCGACCAGCGGCCTCGTCGACGCGGACCTGAAGTTGCTCCATCGCCCCGCGTGGCTGGTGGCCCATCAGGTCGAAGCGGAACGAGTCGATGCGGTACTTGCGCGCCCACAGCGCCGCCGAGTCGAGCATCAGCTTGCCCATCATCCGGTGCTCGGTCGCGGTGTTGTCGCAGCAGGTCGAGGTGGTGACCTTGCCGTGCGCGTCGAGCCGCTGGTAGTAGCCGGGCACGATCCGGTCGAGCACCGAGCGCTCGACCTGGCCGGATGCGGTGGTGTGGTTGTAGACCACGTCCATGCCGACGCGCAGGCCGGCCGCGTGCAGCGCCTGCACCATTGCGCGGAACTCGCGGATGCGCACCGCGCCGTCGGCTGCGTCGCTGGCAAAGCCCCCCTCGGGCGCGTTGAAGTGGTACGGGTCGTAGCCCCAGTTGAAGCAGTCGCGCGCGGCGACCGCCATCACGGCGGCCTGCTGCGCCTCGCTGTCGGGCCCGGCGGCGGGCACCTCGGGTTCGACGCAACCGGCCTCGGGCACGGTCGCGAGGTCGAACACCGGCAGCAGGTGGACATCGGTCAGGCCGGCGTCGGCGAGCGACTGCAGGTGGCGCATGCCATCGCTGCCGCTTTCGGTGAACGCGAGGTACTTGCCGCGGTTGGCTTCGCTCACGGTCGCGTCGTCGCGCGAGAAGTCGCGCACGTGCAACTCGTAGATGACCATGTCGGTCTGCGCGGCCAGCGGCGCCGGTCGCGGCGCGTCGTCCCAGCCGGGTGGCTTGAGCGCGGGGTCGTCGAGGTTGGCGATGTAGCTGCGTTTCGAGTCGGCGGTCAGGCTGATCGAGTACGGGTCGGTGACGCGGTTGCGGACCACGCCGGTGCCGGGCACGAACACGTCGACGAGGTAAGTGTAGTAGCCACCGGACAGGTCGGTCGGCAACTGCATCGACCACGCACCGGTCGTCGCATCGAAGTGCAATGGCTCGCGTGAGGTGGCCCCGCCGCTGCCATCGCCGTACAGACACACCGACACCTCGCGTGCAGTCGGCGCCCACAGCCGGAAACCGGTGGCGTCGGCCACGACGCTGACGCCGAGGTCGTCGACTGCGCCGGCGGCTGGATACAGGTCATCCAGCGCGCCGGGCGACTGCAGGGTGGTGGCGGCGAGCACGCGGCCGTCGGCGTCTTCGCGTACCAACAGCAGCTGTTGTCGCAGCAACTCGGGCAAGCGCGCGACGTCGGTCGAGTCCAGCGTCAGCACCACTCCGCCGCCGATGAACCTGAAACGTTGCGCGAGTTCGGCTGGCACCTCATCGCCGAACCGCACCAGCACCACCGTCCCGTCAGCTCCGGTTACCGCCTCGCCGACGCGCGCGAAGATGCCGCCATCGGCCGCGTGGTACAGCTTGAATGTGCCGCCCGCCACGGCCTGCCCCGGCCATTGCAATAGTCGGCGATCAAGCCAGTAAGCGCTCGCGTCGGTCGGCGATTGCGGCGCCGCGTGCAGCACGGTCGCGAACGCGTCGGCATCGCAGGCGGCGGTGTCCAGCGTCGCGGCGAAGCCCGGGACGGCGACTCCGCCGACGATCGCGGCCGCCAACGCCGCGGCCAGGTGGCGCGAAGGTCGGTTCCGATGCAGGTCTCGTGGCGTCATCGCGATGCTGCGTCCTCAGTCGAGCCGGGCGAAGAACACTCCACGCGCGGCCAGGTGCAACTGGCAGCCATCGACGCGGCCGGCAAGCAACTCGTGGTCCTCGATCGCCTGCGGCTCGATGCCATCCGGCAAGGTCCACTGCACGGCCTCGGCCGACAGGTTGAACACCACCAGCAACCGCTGCCCCGCGGCGTCGCGGGTAAACGCGAGCACCGGCTCGGGCGCGTCGATGAAGCCGATGTCGCCCTGCAACAGCGCCGGCAGCGACTGCCGCCAGCGCAGGAATCGGCGGGTCGCATTGAGCACGGAGCCGGGGTCGGCATCCTGCGCGGCGACGCTGCGCGCGCGGTGCTCGGCCGGGATCGGCAGCCATGGCGGGCTGTCGGTGAAGCCGGCCTGCGCGCTGTCATCCCACGGCATCGGCGTGCGGCAACCGTCGCGGCCCTTGAAGTTCGGCCAGAACGAGATGCCGTAGGGATCCTGCAACGCCTCGTACGGCACGTCGGCTTCCGTCAATCCCAGCTCCTCGCCCTGGTACAGGCACACCGAGCCGCGCAACGAGCACACCAGCGCGACCAGCTGGCGCGCGAAGTCGTCGTCGCCGGCGCCGCCCCAGCGCGAGGTCGCGCGCATCACGTCGTGGTTGGATACCGCCCAGCACGGCCAGCCGTGCGGCATGCGGGTCTCGATGTCCTCGACCGTGGTGCGGATGTGCGCGGCGCTGAAATCCTCGACCAGCAGCTCGAAGCTGTAACCCATGTGCAGGCGCTTGTCGCCGACGTACTCGGCCATCGTCCCCAGCGAATCCTCCGAGGAGATCTCGCCGAGCATGGTGCTGCCGGGGTAGCGGTTGAACAGCGTCCGCAGGTCCTCCATCAGCGCGAGGTTTTCGGGCCGGGTGTTGTTGTAGTAGTGGTACTGGTAGGCATACGGGTTGTCGGCGCTGAAGCCGCGGCCGGTGCGCAGGTGCGCCGGCTTGGCCGGGTTGTCGCGTAGCTGCTCGTCGTGGAAGCAGAAGTTGATCGAGTCCAGCCGCATGCCGTCGACGCCGCGGTCGAGCCAGAACTTGAGGTTGTCGAGCATCGCCGCGCGCACGGCCGGGTTGTGGAAGTTCAGCTGCGGCTGCGACGACAGGAAGTTGTGCAGGTAGTACTGCTCGCGCCGCGGCTCCCACTTCCACGCCGGACCGCCGAAGATCGACAGCCAGTTGTTGGGCGCGCCGCCATCGGGCTTCGGGTCGGCCCAGACGTACCAGTTGGCCTTGTCGTTGACGCGGTCCTGCCGGCTCTGGCGGAACCACTCGTGCTGGTCGGAGCTGTGGCTGAGCACCTGGTCGATCATCACCTTGATGCCGAGCGCGTGCGCCTTCGCCAGCAGCCGGTCGAAGTCGGCGAGGGTGCCGAACAGCGGGTCGATGTCGCGGTAGTCGGAGATGTCGTAGCCGAAGTCGGCCATCGGCGACTTGAAGAACGGCGACACCCAGATCGCGTCGACGCCGAGGCTGGCGACGTAGTCGAGCTTGTCGACGATGCCCGGCAGGTCGCCGACGCCGTCGCCGTTGGTGTCGAGGAAGCTGCGTGGGTAGATCTGGTAGATCACCGCGCCGCGCCACCAGTCGAGCGCGCGCCCGGCCGCTGCCACCGGAGCACTCGCCACCATCCCGTCCGTCGCCGCCGCACTTGTACCCATTCGCCTTCCCGTGAGTCGATCCGTCGCCGACGCTCACCACCGGCGTGATGGCACTATTCCACGGCACGCGGTGCAGCATGTTGCCGCTTCATGCACTGTCCGGATGAATACGTTTGCAGGCGGAATGTGCGGTGGTGGCGGTGACTACCATGGGCTCGAACCGACACGGGGCGACGACCAGATGAACCAAAAACCGCAGCTGACGTTCTGGCAGATCTGGAACATGTGCTTCGGCTTCCTCGGCATCCAGTTCGGGTTCGCCCTGCAGAACGCCAACGTCAGCCGGATCTTCCAGACCCTCGGCGCGTCGATGGACGACATCCCGGTCCTGTGGATCGCCGCGCCGCTGACCGGGCTGATCGTGCAGCCGATCGTCGGCTACCTGTCGGACCGCACCTGGACCGGCTTCGGTCGGCGCCGGCCGTACTTCCTGATCGGCGCGGTGCTGGCGACGCTGGCCCTGTTCGCGATGCCGAACTCGCCGTCGCTGTGGATCGCCGCCGGCATGCTGTGGGTGCTCGACGCCTCGCTCAACATCTCGATGGAGCCGTTCCGCGCGCTGGTCGGCGACCAGTTGCCGGTGCGCCAGCGGCCGACCGGCTACGCGATGCAGAGTTTCTTCATCGGCGTCGGCTCGGTGGTCGCCAGTCTGCTGCCGTTCCTGCTCGCGCACTGGGGCGTGGCCAACACCGCCGGCCCGGGCGAGGTGCCCGACACGGTGCGCTATGCGTTCTACTTCGGTGGCGTGGTGCTGCTGGTTGCGGTGCTGTGGACGATCCTGCGCACCCGTGAGTACACCCCGCAGCAACTGCAGGCCTGGGACCAGGCGCCGCCGCTGGTGCCGCGCCATTCCGACCCGGGCGCGGCGTGGAGGCCGGCGCTGGCGTGGCTGGCCGTCGGCGTCGCCGCAATCGTGCTGATCGCGGGGTTCGATCTCGACAAGCAGCTGTACATCCTCGCCGGCCTGATCGCGTTCTACGGCGCCGCGCTGCTGGTCCGCACGCGCATCAAGGGCGGCGGCGCGTTCACCAGCATCCTCGATGACCTGCGCGACATGCCGACGGCGATGCGGCGGCTGGCGGTGGTGCAGTTCTTCTCGTGGTTCGGGCTGTTCGCGATGTGGCTGTTCGCGACCGCCGCGGTGACCAGCGTCCACTTCGGCAGCAGCGACACGACCTCGGTGCTGTACAACGAAGGCGCCAACTGGGTCGGCGTGCTGTTCGCCGCCTACAACGGCTTCGCTGCATTGGCCGCCGTGGTCATCCCGTGGATGGTGCGGCACTGGGGCCTGCGGGTCAGCCACCTGCTCAATTGCTCGCTCGGCGGGCTCGGCCTGCTGTCGATGCTGGTGATCCGCGATCCGATCTGGCTGCTGGCGTCGATGCTCGGGGTCGGCTTCGCCTGGGCCTCGATCCTGTCGCTGCCGTACGCGCTGCTGTCGGACAGCGTGCCGGCGGCGAAGATGGGCGTGTTCATGGGCATCTTCAACTTCTTCATCGTGATCCCTCAGCTGGTCGCGGCGAGCCTGCTCGGATTCCTGCTCAAGACGTTCTTCGGCAACGAGCCGATCCAGGCATTGATGATCGGCGGGGTGAGCCTGATCGTGGCCGGACTGTGCGTGCTGCGGGTGCGTGAGCCCGGAGTCGACGCCGCACGCGTTGGCGGAGAGATGGCATGAATATCCGCAGTCTTTCGATTGCCTTGCTCGCCGCGCTTGGCGCCGGCTGCGCGCACGGGCTGTCGACCGACGCATCGTCGCCGCGCACACCGGCACCCGACTACTACGGCACCACCGAGCCGTTCGCCGCCAACGCGGTGTACTTCGTGGTGACCGACCGCTTCGTCAACGGCGATCCGTCCAACGACCAGCGCGAGCAGGGCGGGCCGGATCCGACGCTGCGTACCTTCGACCGGCCGACCCCGGGCGCGGAGACCCACGGCGGCAACATCGGCTACCTCGGCGGCGACTTCCGCGGCCTGCTCGACAACGCCGATTACATCGCCGACATGGGCTTCGGCGCAGTCTGGCTGACCCCGATCGTCGACAACCCGGACCAGGCCTTCACCGGCGGCGATCCGATCGGCTCGGACGCGTTCTTCAAGGACCGCGGCAAGACCGGTTACCACGGCTACTGGGGCGTCAACTTCTTCGAGCTCGACGAGCACCTGCCGAGCGCCGGCCTCGACTTCGCCGGACTGGCCGCTGGGCTGGACCGGCACGGCCTGCAGACCGTGCTCGACATCGTCGCCAACCACGGCTCGCCGTCGTTCACGATGCCGGTCGACCAGCCGAAGTACGGCGAGATCTACGACGCCGACGGCAGCCTGCTCGCCGACCACCAGAACCTGACGCCCGAGGACCTCGATCCGGACGGCAATCCGCTGCACGCGTTCTTCCACGACGAGCCCGACCTCGCCCAGCTGTCCAACCTCGACGACACCAATCCGGCGGTGCTCGACTACTTCGTGCGCGCCTATTCGCAGTGGATCGAACATGGCGCCGACGCGTTCCGGATCGACACCATCCGCCACGTGCCACACCCGTTCTGGAAGGCCTTCAGCGACCGCATCCGCGCCGAGCACCCGGACTTCTTCATGTTCGGCGAGTCGTTCGACCACGAGGCCGCCAACATCGCGCCGCATACCTGGCCGGAGAACGGCGGCGTCAGCGTGCTCGACTTCCCGCTGAAGGCCGCGCTGCAGGAGGTCTTCGGCAGCACGGGGGCGGGTTACGAAGAACTGGCCGACGCGCTGTACCTGATCGACGGCCCGTACACCAACCCGTACGAGCTGATGACCTTCTACGACAACCACGACATGCCGCGGATGGACGCCAGCGACGCGGGGTTCATCGACGCCCACAACTGGCTGTTCACCGCGCGCGGCATCCCGGTCATCTACTACGGCTCGGAAATCGGCTTCATGCGGAGCGCCGGCGAGCACGAGGGCAACCGCAACTACTTCGGGCAGGAACGCGTCGACGCGGCGGTCGGCAACCCCATCCGCGAGAACCTGAAACGCATCGCGCTCGTGCGGGCCGCATCGCCGGCGCTGCAGCGTGGCCTGCAACTCAACCTCGTGCTCGACGGCGACCGCGCCGCGTTCTATCGCGTCCATCAGCGAGACGGCGAACACCAGATCGCGCTGGTGCTGCTCAACAAGGGCGACGCGGCGGCGGCCTTCGAGGTGCGCGACTACCTGCAGGCGGGCCCGTGGCAGGCCGCGATCGGCGGCGGCACGGTCCAGGTCGCGCCGGGCGGGAGCCTGTCGGCGACGGTGCCGGCGCACGGGGTCGAGGTCTACCTGCTCGACGCGCCGGTGATCCGGACAGACCTGCAGGCGGAACTCGCGCGGCTGATGGCCGGCGCCCGCCGCGGCGACTGATCAGCGCGCGTCGGGGTCGCTGGAGCGCCGAACCACCAGCTTCGCCGGCAGGGTGAAGCTCTCCGCCGGCTGCTCCTGCACCCGTTTCATCAACGTCTCGACCAGCAGCGTGCCGGCGCGCGAGGTGTCCTGCGACACCGTGGTCAGCGCCGGGCTGGCCGAACGCGCGGTCGGCAGGTCGTCGAAACCGACCACCGCGACGTCGCGCGGCACCTGAAGGCCAGCCTCGGCGAACGCGCGCATCGCCCCGATCGCGATCAGGTCGCTGGCGGCGAACACCGCGTCGAACGGCGCGCCACGGACCAGCAGTTCGCGCGCGGCGGCATAGCCATCGTCCTCGGCGCTCTGCGCATCGACCTGCAGCGCCGGATCGAGCGCCAGCCCCGCCGCGTGCAGCGCCGCGTCGCAACCCTGGTAGCGGTCGTAGAACTCCGGGTAGTGACTGGACGCGTCGCCGAGATAGGCGATACGACGGCGACCCAGCCCGACCAGGTGCTCGCCGACCAGCTGGCCGCCGTGGAAGTTGTCGCAGCCGATCGACAGCCCCGGCTGGTTCGGCAGCACCGCACCCCAGCGTACGAAATGGGTGCCCTGCTCGACCAGCTTCTCCAGCTTGCCGCGGTAGCTCAGGTAGTCGCCATAGCCGAGCAGGATCAGGCCGTCGGCCTTCATGCTGTCGGCGTAGTCGGCGTGCCAGTCGTCGGACAGCTGCTGGAACGACACCAGCAGGTCCTGCCCGGCGCGCGCGCAGGCGCGGGTGATCGAGCCGAGCATCGACAGGAAGAACGGGTTGATGTGCGAGTCGTCCGGGGTCGGGTCCTCGAACAGCAGCAGCGCCAGCGTGCCGGAGCGCTGCAGGCGCAGGCTGGAGGCGTGGCGGTCGACCTTGTAGTTGAGCGCGCGCACCGCCTCCTCGACCCGCTTTCGGGTCTCGGCATTGACCAGCGGGCTGCCGCGCAACACCCGCGACACCGTCGCCTGCGAGACGCCGGCGGCGTGGGCGATGTCGATCGATGTGGCCTTGGTGCGCTTGCGCGCGACCGGCTGGGTCGGACTGTTCATGCGGGGTCGAGTGTATGCCGGGCGGTCGCCGGCTGCAGCGTGCGGGTGTCGCCCGTTTGCCGGATCGGGCCGGATGGCGCCGGGCCAACGATCGGCACCCTGCGGCGGGCGGCGTTCTCGGCGATGATCGGGCGTTCGTCGCCATCGCCGGCGACCCGCCACGGAGTTCTCGTCCATGCGCCACGCCCCGCTTTCGCTGTCCCTGTCGATGATTCTCGCCGCCGGCCTCGGCACGCTCGTCGGCTGCCAGCCGGCCACGTTGCCAGTCGCCGGCGCAGCGCCGGCCGCGACCGCACCCGTCGCCAGCAGTGCCCGCTTCGACGCGGTCGCCGAGTCGCTGCTGATGCGCGCGCTGGAGCGCAGCCCGGAGTGGTCGATCTACTCCGGCCGCTATGACAACGCCGCGACCCTCACCATTCCTGACGCCGCGCGCCGCGCCGACGACCTCGCGTTCGCCAAGGCCGCGCTGGCCGAGCTGGCGGCATTCGACCCTCAGCAGCTGCCGGCGCCGCAGCGGATTGACCACATGCTGCTGACCAACCAGTTTGAGTCCTCGATCTGGTACCAGCAGCAGTTCCGCGATTGGGCCTGGGACCCGTCCAATTACAACGTCGCCGGCACCGTTGCGCTGCTGCTCAACACGCCGTATGCCGACGAGGACGCACGGCTGCGCACGGTGATGCAACGGATCGAACAGGTGCCGCAGTACTACGCCGCCGCGCGCGCCAACATCGCCACGCCGACCGACGAACACGTCGAGCTGGCGATCGTGCAGAGCCGCGGCGCGCTGAGCGTGTTCGACGACGAACTGCGCGAGCGGATCAAGGCCTCCGGCCTCGACGCCGCCGAACAGGCGCTGTTCAACGCGCGCATCGATGCCACCCGCGCCGCGATCGAGAGCTGGGTCGGCTGGCTCGAGGGCGAGCAGAAGCGCCTGGCGGCGAGCGGCGACGCGCGCTCGTTCCGCATCGGCGAGGAGCTCTACGAACAGAAGTTCGCCTACGACATCCAGTCGCACTACAGCGCGGCCGAGCTGTACCGGCGCGCGGTCGAGGAAAAGAACGCGCTGCACGAACGCATGGACAAGATCACCGTCCAGCTGTGGCCGAAGTACTTCCCCGACACCGCGATGCCGGACGACCGGCTGGAGCGGATCGGCCAGCTGATCGACAAGCTGTCCGAGCGCCACGTCGGCCGCGACGAGTTCTTCGGCGAGATCCAGCGGCAGATCCCGCTGCTGGCCGATTTCGTCCGCGAGCACGACCTGCTCGACCAGGACGAGTCGCGCCCGCTGGTGGTGCGCGAGACTCCCGAGTACATGCGTGGCGGTGGCGCCGGCGCCTCGGTCAGCGCGCCCGGCCCGTTCAACCCGACCGCCGACACCTACTACAACGTCAGCCCGCTCGACGCGTACACCGACGAGCAGGCCGAGAGCTTCCTGCGCGAGTACAACTACTGGGTGCTGCAGGTGCTCAACATCCACGAGGGCATCCCGGGCCATTACACCCAGCTGCTGCATGCCAACAAGAGCCCGAGCCTGGTCAAGAGCCTGCTCGGCAACGGCGCGATGATCGAGGGCTGGGCGGTCTACGCCGAGCGGATGATGCTGGAAGAAGGCTACGGGGCGCAGGCGCCGGAGATGTGGCTGATGTACGGCAAGTGGAACCTGCGCGTGGTCAGCAACGCGATCCTCGACTACGCCGTGCACGTGCAGGGCATGACCGAGGCGCAAGCGATGGACCTGCTGCAGCGCGAGGCGTTCCAGGAGAAGACCGAGGCGGTCAACAAGTGGCGCCGCGTGCGGCTGTCGCAGGTGCAGCTGACCAGCTACTTCACCGGCTACGCCGAGATCATGGATCTGCGCGAGCAGCGCAAGGTCGAGTTGGGCGAGGCCTTCGACCTGAAGACCTTCCACAACCGCTTCCTGAGCTACGGCAATGCGCCGGTGTCGGCGATCGCCGAGCTGATGCGCGAGCAGTACCCGGCCGAATAAGGCGCGGCATGACAGGGTTCAGTCGGCGGCGCCGGCGAACCCTTGTTGCCGCCAAGCCTCGAACACCGTCACCGCGACCGCGTTCGACAGGTTGAGGCTGCGGTTGTCGGGACGCATTGGCAGGCGCAGGCGCTGCTCCGGCGGTAGCGCGTCCAGCACCGCGTCGGGCAGGCCGCGGGTCTCGCAGCCGAACAGGAACGCATCGCCCTCGCGGTAGGCCGGGGTGTCGAAGCGGGTGCGGCCGCGCGTGCTGAGGGCGAACACGCGCGGCGGTGCGCCGTTGGCGTCGGCGATCGCCGACAGCGCCGTGTCGAGGTCGTCGTGGACCTGCAGCCGCGCGTACTCGTGGTAATCGAGGCCGGCGCGGCGCATCTGCTTGTCGTCGAGGTCGAAACCCAGCGGGCGGACGAGGTGCAGGCGCGCGCCGGTGTTGGCGCACAGGCGGATCGCGTTGCCGGTGTTGGGCGGGATCTCGGGCTGGAACAGGATGACGTCGAACATGGGTTATTCCGGCGGCTGCGCGGCCGCAATAACTGTCGCCGTTGATCCGGCCAAGGCCGGATAACGCCGACGCGGCGGGCGCGGGATGGCGGGGTGGCCATTGTAGGAGCGGCTTCAGCCGCGATCCGGAATCGTTCGCCCGCGCCGGTTTCCGATCGCGGCTAAAGCCGCTCCTACAACAGCAGGAAGTCCGGTCAGACAACGCGCGTCGACGTCACCAGGCCATCGGCATCCCATGCCGATCAAGGAACCGGCCGCTGTCGCCGGCATCGGCGCGCTGGATCACCCGCAGCAGCGCGGTCGCGGCGTCCTGCGGCGCTACCTCGGCGCCGCTGCCGCCCATGTCGGTCTGCACCCAGCCCGGATGCAGCGCCAACACCACGATCCCGCGCTCGACCAGCGCCCGCGCCAGCAGCGCAGTCGCCATGTTCAGCGCGGCCTTGGAAATCGAATAGCTCGGCGTGCGGAACGCGTCCTTGCCGGCGATCGAGCCGAGTTCCGACGACAGGTTGGCGACCTTGCCGCCGTCGGCCAGCCACGGCGCCAGCGCCTGGGTCAGCAGGAACGGTCCGCTCGCGTTGGTGCGCAAGCTGTCGTCGAGGGTCTCGGCGGCTACCTTGCCGAAGCGCTCGCCCGAATGCAGCACGCCGGCGTTGTTGATCAACAGGTCGAGGCGGGTGTCGTCGTCGCCGAGCACCAGCGGCAGTTCGCGCACCAGTTCGGCATGCGACTTCGGTGCGGCCACGTCCAGCGGCAGCAGGTGCAGGCGGCCGGGATGCTCGCCGACCAGCTGGTTCAGCGCGTGCGCGCGACCGGGCTGGCGGCAGGTCGCGATCACGCGGTCGCCGCGGGCCAGCAGCTGGTGCACGAACTCCAGGCCGAGGCCACGGTTGGCGCCGGTGACCAGGCTGCGACGGCTGGCGGGCGGGGTGGGCATGGCGGTGTCCTTGCGGGGCGGAATGGCGGGCAGGCCGGATTGGCAGTCTAGGCGCGGCGCGGTGAAGCCGGCGCGCGCCGGGACTTGTGACCTAGTGCCCGCGCCGCGACCGCCCGCTAGGATGGTCGATCAATGCCGAACGTCGGCAACCCGAATATTCACCAGGAGTGGTCCATGTCCGTCCCGTCCCGTGCCGTGCTCCAAAAAGGTGCGTTCCAGAAGGGCGCGCTCGCCCTTGCCCTCGCCACCGCGATCGGCGCCACTGCACTGGCGCCGGCACCGGCCCTCGCCCAAGCCGCGCCGGCTGCCGCGGTCGACATCGCCTACGAGGAATTCACCCTGCCCAACGGCCTGCGGGTGATCGTGCACGAGGACCACAAGGCGCCGATCGTCGCGGTCAACGTCTGGTTCCACGTCGGCAGCAAGGACGAGCCGCGCGGCCGCACCGGCTTTGCCCACCTGTTCGAGCACCTGATGTTCAACGGCTCGGAGAACGCGCCGGGCGAGTACTTCACCCCGTTCGAGCTGGTCGGCGCGACCGACATGAACGGCACCACCAACACCGACCGCACCAACTATTTCCAGAACGTGCCGACCACCGCGCTCGACCTGGCGCTGTGGATGGAGTCCGACCGCATGGGCCACCTGCTTGGCGCGATCGACCAGAAGACCCTCGACGAGCAGCGCGGCGTGGTCCAGAACGAGAAGCGCCAGAGCGAGAACCAGCCCTACGGCCAGGTCTGGACCAAGCTCAACCAGGCGTTGTACCCGCAGAGCCACCCGTACCACCACAGCGTGATCGGCTCGATGGCCGACCTCAACGCGGCCTCGCTGGAAGACGTCAAGACCTGGTTCCGCGCCTGGTACGGCCCCAACAACGCGGTGCTGGTGCTGGCCGGCGACATCGACGTCGAAACCGCGAAGAAGAAGGCCGCCAAGTACTTCGGTCACATCCCGGCCGGCCCCGACATGGCGCAGCCGCCGGTCGACATCGCCGTGCGTCCCGCCGACACCCGCGAGGTAATGGAAGACCGCGTGCCGCAAGCGCGCATCTACCGAGCATGGAACGTGCCGCCGACCTCCACCACCGACGTCGACCAGTTGCACGTGCTGGCGCAGATCCTCGGCGGCAGCGACACCTCGCGGCTGGAGAAGCGCCTGGTCCACGGCGACAAGCTGGTCGACAGCGTCAGCGCCGGTGTCAGCGAGTCGCAGCTGGGTTCCAACTTCCTGGTGACGGCCAGCGTCAAGGAAGGCGTCGACCCGAAGCAGGTCGAGGCGATCCTCGACGAGGAACTGGGCCGCCTGCTGAGCGAAGGCCCGACCGCGGAAGAAGTCGCCCAGGCCAAGACCGTGATCCGCGCCGGCTTCATCCGCGGGGTCGAACGCATCGGCGGCTTCGGCGGCAAGGCCGACGTGCTGGCCGCGTGCGAGGTCTACACCGGCGAGCCCGACTGCTTCCGCGAAAGCATGCAGACGGTCGCCGCGGTGACTCCGGCGCAGCTGCAGGCGGTCGGCAACGAATGGCTCGGCGACGGCGACCACACCCTGGTGGTGCTGCCGGGCGAGCGCACCGCGCTGGCCGAGGAGCCGGCGGTCGATCCCGCGCCGCTGGTGCTGCCGCCGGTCGACGACAAGTACAGCACCACCGCCTCGACCGTTGAACGCAGCGAAGGCGCGCCGATGCCGGAGCAGTTCCCCGAACTCAAGTTCCCCGAGTTGCAGCGCGCCACCCTGAGCAACGGCACCGAAGTGATCCTGGCCGAGCGCCACGCGGTGCCGGTGGTGCAGTTCAACCTGCTGCTGGACGGCGGCTACAAGGCCGACGCGCTGGGTGACGCCAAGCTGGGCACCTCAAGCTTCGCGATGAGCATGCTTGACGAGGGCGCGGCCGACTACAGCGCCCTCGAGTTCGCCGCGCGCGCCGAAGCGCTGGGCGCCAACCTCGGCGCCGGCGCGTCGCTCGACGGCGCCAGCGCCTCGCTGTCGGCGCTGACCGAGAAGCTCGATCCGTCGCTGGCGCTGTTCGCCGACATGCTGCGCGAGCCGAGCTTCAGCCAGTCCGAGATCGACCGGGTCAAGGCCAGCTGGATCGCCGGGATCAAGCAGGAGAAGGCGCGGCCGAACTCCTCGGCGCTGCGGGTGATGCCGCCGCTGCTGTACGGCGAGGGCCACGCCTACGCGATGCCGTTCAGCGGCTCCGGCACCGAAGAATCGATCGCTTCGCTGACCCGCGCCGACCTGGTCGAGTACCACGACACCTGGGTGCGGCCGGAGAACGCGACCCTGGTCGTGGTCGGCGACACCACCCTTGCGCAGATCGTGCCGCTGCTGGAGAAGCATCTCGGCGACTGGCAGGGCGAAGGCGCGCCGGCGACCACCGAAGCGGTTGCCAGGGTCGAGCGTCCCGACGCCGCGCGGGTGTTCCTGATCGACCAGCCCGGCGCGGTCCAGGCCAACATCTTCGCCGGCCAGTTGGTGCCCTCGACCATGTCGGACAAGGCCACCGAGTTCGAGGTCGCCAACACCGTGCTCGGCGGCCAGTTCAGCGCCCGCCTCAACATGAACCTGCGCGAGGACAAGCACTGGGCCTATGGCTCCTACAGCTTCACCCCCGATGCACTCGGCCAGCGTCCGTGGCTGGCATTCGCCCCGGTGCAGATCGACAAGACCGCCGAGTCGATGGCCGAGATGAAGCGCGAGATTGGCGAGTACGCCAGCGGCAAGGCACCGCCGACCGCCGAGGAGGTCGCCAAGGTCCGCTCCAACGAGATCCGCAGCCTGCCGGGCGCCTATGAGACCTCGAGCGCGGTGATGGGCACGATCGCCGACATCGTCCGTTACGACCGTCCGGACGACTACGTGGCCCGCCGCAAGGCCGAGATCGAGGGCCTGACCCCGGCCGAGGTCGCCAACGCCGCCGGAACCATCGACGCCGACGCGCTGACCTGGGTGGTGGTCGGTGACCTCGACAAGATCGGCGCCCCGGTGCGCGCGCTCGACTTCGGCACCGTGCAGGTGCTCGACGCCGACGGCAACCCGGTTGCCGCCGACGCCGCGACCACGGTCGAGACCGACGCCGAGTCGCAGGACGGCGAGGCCGGCGCAGACGGCGCCAAATAAGCGCAGTCCGCCGGGTGGGCCTTCCACCCGGCGGACGCTCTGGTTCGCCAGCGCGCTTTTGTAGGAGCGGCTTTAGCCGCGATCGGATGACCGACCCGCTCGCACCGATTCCAGATCGCGGCTAAAGCCGCTCCTACAAAAAGCAAACAGGCGCTGCGACACTCAAGTCACCCTCTGCAAGTCACCCGCGATTCACCGGTTCTCGCGCAAAACCCTCGCGACACGCCACAATCGTGCCGCACCGCTTTTCGATCCAAGGAGTTCCCATGCCCCGCCTGCCCATCTTCGCCCTCGCCACCCTGGTTTTCGCCAGTTGCCTTCTTGCCAGCGGCTGCACCTGGGTCCACATGGCGCCCGGTGCCAAGGCGGTGCAGGTGATCGCCGCAGGCGGCCCGCCGGCCGGCTGCGTCAAGCGCGGTGAAGTCGCGGTATCGGTCAAGGACAGCGTGGCGTTCTACGAGCGCAACAACCTGCGCGTGCGCGAGGAGCTGGAAACCCTCGCCCGCAACGAGGCGCCGGGCCTGGATGCCGACACCATCCAGCCGCTGGCGCCGCCGCTGGCCGGCGAGCAGCGCTTTGCCGCCTACCACTGCGGTGCCACCCGCCCGGTGTCCGGCCCGGTCCAGCCCGCAGGCGCGGCACCTGCCGGCGGCGAGGCCAGGACGTATCCGATCGGGGGCTGAGCCGCCCGGTCCATCCGGGAGTTAATGCAGCCGTTTGGGGAAAACGTTAATCTGACGTGATCTTTTGCCTACGGTTTGCGCCCATGCTGTTCCAACACGTCGCCATCGCCGGCCTGGCCCACATCGATGCGCCGCGTCGGCTGAGCTCGGCGGAAATCAACGCCCGGCTCAAGCCGACCCTGGACCGGCTGGGCATCCGCACCGACGTGCTCGGCGACATCGCCGGCATCCATGCGCGGCGTCTGTGGGATGGCGACATGCTGGCGTCCGACGCCGCCACCCTGGCCGCGGTCAAGGCGCTGGCCGATGCGGCGATCGAACCGGGCAGGGTCGGCCTGCTGGTCAACACTTCGGTCAGCCGTGATTACCTGGAACCGTCGACCGCGTCGATCGTGTCCGGCAACCTCGGCCTGCCCGACACCTGCCAGAACTTCGACGTCGCCAACGCCTGCCTGGCCTTCATCAACGGCATGGACATCGCCGCGCGGATGATCGAGCGCGGCGAGATCGACTACGCGCTGGTGGTCGACGGCGAGACCGCCGACCTGGCCTACGAGAAGACCCTGGAGCGCATGATGCGCGCCGATTCCACCGAGGCCGACTTCAAGAACGAGCTGGCGACCTTGACCCTCGGTTCCGGCGCCGCCGCGATGGTGATGGCCCGCGCCGAGCTGGCGCCGGGGGCGCCGCGCTACAAGGGTGGCGTGACCCGCGCCGCGACCGAGTGGAACAAGCTATGCCGCGGCAACCTCGACGGCATGATCACCGATACCCGGATGCTGTTGATCGAGGGCATCAAGCTGGCCCAGAAGACCTTCCTGGTCGCCAAGCAGAAGCTCGGCTGGGTCGCCGAGGAACTGGACGAATTCGTGATCCACCAGGTCAGCAAGGTCCACACCGCGGCTTTCACCAAGGCGATGGGGATCGACCCGCGCAAGGTCCTGACGATCTTCGACGAGCACGGCAACATCGGTCCGGCCTCGGTGCCGATCGTACTCAGCAAGCTGCGCGAGATGGGCCGGCTGAAGAAGGGCGACCGCGTCGCCCTGCTCGGCATCGGTTCGGGCCTGAACTGCTCGATGGCCGAAGTAGTCTGGTAAGCGGCTGACGCGCCTCAGCCCGCCGCCGGACACGCCGGGTCGCGTCCGGCATACACCGCGCAGATTTGCTGCCGGCACTTCACGCCCTTGGCGGTGTTCGCCGCCGGGCATTCGGCGAGGTTCCGCTGGATCTGCTGCGAGCGCGTGCGTTGCGGGCGGCCGTTGCGACTCGGTTCGGCGCTGGCGACGCCACTGCCCTCGGCGTCCATCGTCTGGATGAACGCATCGAGGCCGCTGCCGTCGGTCTTGCCTGACGACTGGCCGGGCTTGATGTTGCCCAGCAGGACCGCGAGCAGGTCCGGTTCGTCATCGACCGGCACCCGCGTGGGGCGCCGCCGCGGCGCCGCCGGTTTGGCCACGCCCTTGGCAGGCGCGGCGGAAACCAGGAACGGATTGGGTGAGCCATCGGCGGAGGCCGCGGCCACCGGCGGGCCGGCGTCGGGGTGCGCCAGGACCAGCATCGGGTTGACCGCCGGGTCGGCCAGCTCGCCGTTGTCGTCAACGGTGGCGGCAGTCGCCAGCGCGCTGGCGGTCGGAGCGGCCTCCTCGACAATGGTGGCGGCCGCCGGAAGGGCGAAGTCGTCGGCCTCGTTGCCGGCGCCGACCTGCAGCGACAACCGCGGCAGCGACTCGACCGGGGTTTCGGCCGCCGGTTGCGAAAGCCACCACCAGCCCGCCGCCACGACGGCCACCAGCAGCAATGCCGCCGGTGCCAGCCATCGCTTCGGCGTCGCCCGCGCGCCGGCATTCGCGCCGGATTGGCGGCCTTGCATGTCTGCTAAGATCCGCGCCGACGCTGGCGGCGGGGCGGTATCGGGTTGCGCGCCCGCCAACAGGCTGGGGCGGCTGGGCTTGGCATCTTGCCGGTCCACGTGGACTCCTTTCCGGGCCGGTCGAGCCGGCTGGTTTGATTCCTTTCGCGCCCGGCGCAGGCCGTGACGGTTCGCCGGCATTCTGCGGCGGGGCCCCGGGCGCGTCAATCGCAATGAACAATCGCATCGACCACGGACGGGTTTCGCATGATGGCGCTATGGATGGCGATCTTCTTTTCGGTGACGGCCGCGGTCGCGTGGCTGGCCTTGTTCCCGGCCGCACGCGATGGCGTGCTGGCCGGCGCCGATCGCCTGTTCGCCCGGCTGGCTGCGGTTCTGGGCCGTTGGGGCGCGCGGGCCGGTAACCGGGCCGCCGAGTCGTCGCAATCGGCACGCGCCAGCAGCCAGCGCGCGATGGACCTGTTCGGGCGCCATCGCAACCTGTTGCTGGCCGCCGCCGTGCTGCTGACGATCCCGCCACTGGTGATCCTGCAATTGCGCCAGCAGGTGACGCTGGACGGATTTGAAGGCGGCACCGCGGTCGCGTCCGACGGCCACGTGTTGGAACTGCTGCGCGGCGAGCGCCTGGCACCGCCGCCGGAGTTGCCGCCGGCGGTATTCGTCGCCGCCGAGGCCGAGTTGTTGCGCAGTGCCGGCACCGTCGCGTCGGCCGGCGAGGCGCCGCAGGCGATCTCCGGCGCCGACCGCAAGTGGAACCGCATCGACCCGGCGTTCCAGCAACGCGTGCTGGCGATCTACCAGGTCATGCGCGAGCAATACGGTTACCAGATGGTGCTGGTCGAGGGCTATCGCAGCCCCGAACGGCAGGCCGCGCTGGCCCGCAAGGGCGGTAGCACGACGCGCGCCGGCGCCGGCCAAAGCTGCCACCAGTACGGACTGGCGGTCGACAGCGCGCTGTACCGCGACGGCAAGCTGCAATGGGACATGGGCGACGCGTGGACCAGGCGTGGCTACTTCCTCTACGGCCGCCTGGCCCAGGAGGCCGGGCTGGAGTGGGGCGGTAGCTGGCGCAGCATCAAGGACTACGTACACCTGGAGTTGAAGACCGCCTGTCGCGAGGCCCGCCGCGCCGCCGGTCACTGACGCCGTTGCGCCACGCGGTATGACCGGCCCGGGTGATAAACCCCCGCCAGTCCTGTTATCGTTGGCGGTGGCAATTGGATGCCACTCGCCCCGACGGGGCCCGCCAGCAGGGAGCACGGCCAGATGTCCAAGCCTTTCATCGTCGTCGGCGACAAGATCGACCATGGCGGCGCCGTGGTCAGCAGCACCGCGACCACCGACATCAACGGCCTGCCGGTCGCCCGCATCAGCGACAAGGTCGCCTGCAGCCTGCACGGCGATACCGTGATCGTGTCCGGCGATCCGACCACCATCATCGACGGCCAGCCGGTCGCCCGCCACGGCGACAAGACCGCGTGCGGGGCGACGCTGATCGCGGCATCCCAGGTTCAGGTGTTTCTTGACTCCGGTGGCGGTGGTGGTGGCTCGGGTGACTCCGGCAATCAGGCCGCGAGCGCCGCGAAGCCAGCTTCGGCTGTTCCGGCTACCTCGCCAACGGCGGCCAACGAAGACACCGTCACGCAAGCCGCCGAGTACGACGAGCAGTTCCAGTTCGTCAATGCCAATGGCGCCAAGCTCACCGGGGTGTATTACCGCCTTGAGCTGGAGAATGGAGCGGTGCTTCAGGGCACGACCGACGCAGAAGGCAAGACGGGTCGCGTCACCACCGATCAGCCGTTCCGGGTCGTGAGCGCAGAGCTCAAGGCGGCGAAAACCTCTTGCTGCCGCCTGCACGCTTCACAAACCACCAGCGCGTCGCTGCCGCTGCAGGTCAGCGCGACGACCAATGCGAACCAACTGGGTAGCTCGGTGCAGCAAGTCGCCACTCCGGCAGGCGACGCGCGCGGCCTGACTTCGGGTGAAATCGCGATGGCGCGCCTGTTGTTCGCCGACTCGATCGACTACAGCAGGGTAAAGGTCCACAACGGCGAGTACCTGTGGTTCGGCATGCAGCCCGACGACACGGCAATGACGCCCAATGGCGAGATCTACTTCAATCCGGATTACTTCACGGAAGATTTCGCGGGTCCAAGCTTGCGTAACGAGCGTTGGTTCATGCACGAGATGGTTCATGTCTGGCAGCACCAACTCGGTTACGCGGTCAAGACCAGGGGTGCCGTTCGTTTGGGGCTCTCCTACGCTTATACCCTCGATGTCGGCAAGCGCCTTGGCGATTACAACATGGAGGCGCAGGGAAACATTCTCGCGGATTACTTCCTCCTGAAGTTCAGGAAAGCACCCGCGTTCTTGTATGAGAAAAAATACACGAGCGATCCCGTGGCGATTTCCCTGTATGAGACGGTTCTAGCCGAATTCCTGAGCGACCCAGCCAATGCAAACAACCTGCCCTGACTACATGCGCCTCTCACTTGTCGTGATGCTCGCGCTTGCCGCTGGCGGTTGTGACGCCAAGCAGCGGATGCTCGACGCGGTGGTGCGCCAATCGGGGCAGCTGCCGTGTTTCAGCGTGCCCACTGAAAGTTTGAGGGACAAGGACGAACTGACGGTTGCAGGCATCCAGGTCTCTGAACTTGATGAGCGGGAGCAGGTGCGCGGGACCACCTGGACGGGTGACTTCACCCTAAGCGAGCCACCGACCCTGCTATCTCCCGAAACCTGCATTCCTTACGGCACCCTTGAGTCCGGCCGCACCGTTGGGCCGTTGATTCCGATCGAGCCCGGCCGGCATTACACGGTATTCATCAACGCACACGTGCGACGGGGTGAGGAGTGGCAGAACCGTAGCTACAGCGGCTACTTCTGCGTAGCGAAGGACGCCATGCAGCGTCATCTGGTCCGTGAAGTCCAATGGGACAAGGCATTGGGGCGTCGTCGCTGGGATGGGTGCGGACAGGTGAGTCTGCCATGAGGTCCGCAGCGGCTGCTGCCATTCGCTTGTTGACTGCCATCCTTCTCATGCTTTTCGCTCAAGGTAGTCACGCTCGTCAGCAGATGTATGACGCCAAGGTGCGGGACGTCGAAGGACGGCCATGCTTTAGCGTGAGCAGGCAGGACTTCGGCCAGGATGAAAAAGTACGCGTCGCCGCGATCGAGGTCTCGGGGGTCACGGTACTCGGCGCCGTTACGTCAACCCGATGGCTTGCCGGGTTTGTCGACAGCATTCCCGCGTTGTCGGTAACTCCGTCGACCTGCATCGTCTATGGCAAGCCCGAGGTTGAGTATCACGGGGAAGAGGCAAAGTCGCTCGAGCCCAGTGTGCGCTATGCCTTGGGCATGAATGCCCATGTCTTTCGCGAACAGCGTTGGCAGAACCGGAGGTTCCAGGCGTACTTCTGTATTGCGGGCGATCGGTCCGCTAGTCCACGCGTGCGACAGGTGGAATGGGACGAGCAGAGCAAGCGGTGGCGCTGGGATGTGTGTGCTCTGGTTGGTGCGCATCCGGGGAGCGAGCCGTAGTCCGCTGGGACCCTTGGGCGAGTTATGACGATGGGGATGATCATTCGCAGAATGCTGGCTGCGCTGCTGCTGTTCGCGGCGGTGTGGTTCGCGGTGGTGCTGTATTGGCAGGCCAGCGACGCCAACCCGAGCGCGGGCGATTTGGCGGTCTGGCTGCTGGGTTTGCCGCTGGCGCTGCTCGGCGGGTTCTGGCTGCTGCGCTGGGGCATCCGCCGTCGGCGCGAGGCGCAGGCGGCGTCACCGATGGTCGCTGCCGGCGACGATGAGTCGTCGCCGGTCGACAACGGCCCGCAGCCGGACCGAATCATTCATTTGCTTGCCGGCGCCGTGTGGCTGCGCGCCGGCGCCGGCGGCGAAGCCGTGGCCGAGGCGCTGGCCAAGCCGGAACGGCCGTCGCTGCACCCACAGCTGAAAGATGCGCTGGGCCTGCCGGTGTTCGCCGCCGCGGTCGAGGATCTCGATCCGGCCGCAGTCGAGGCGCCGTTGCGTGCGGCCGATCCGGACGCGTTCGAGCGGGTGTTCGGCGAAGAAAGCCTGCGCGCGATTGCGCTACTCGATCCGGTGGCCGAGGAGTTGCTGCTGACTGCGCTGCTGCCGGCGCCGGTCGAAGTCGTCGCGGACCCGCACGGCGCCACGTTGCATCCCCATGCGATGCATCACTCGCGATCCGTACGCGCGGCCGCGCCGGCTGCGGCGCCGCCAGTGTTGCAGATACGGCTGCTGCTGCCGCGGGCCTGGGGGCCGACCGCGCGCCAGGCCAGCGGCGACTGGTTGCGGGCCAAGGCTGCGGCGATTGGCTATGCCCAGCACCAGTTCGAGATCGAGGTGATGCCGGTGGCCAGCGGCAACGACAGCTGGCGCCTGTTCGATCAGCTCGCCCAAGCACATGCGCGCGACGGTGGTGACGACCGCCAGTTGCTGTTGGCCGCGCATTCGGCGATCGGCGAGGCCAGCATCGAGCGCCTCGACGCACGCCGCGAACTGCTGGTCAGCGGCCACCCCGAAGGCCTGATCCCGGGCGAAGGCGCCGCCGGCCTGCTGTTCGGCCATGCGGTCACGCCACACGACCCCGACGCACCGCCGCTGCGCCTGCACCGACTATTGAGCGGCCAGGCCGGCCAGGGCCGCGGCGCCAGTCGCCAGGCCGCCGAGCTGCTGCAACACGCGATGACCACCGCCGCGCAGCCGGCCGAGGCGATCGTGGCGGTGTTCAGCGACGCCGACCACCGCCCAAGCCGCGCGATCGAGATCGCCGGCGCGATCGCCGCGACCCTGCCCGAACTCGATCCGGTCGACGACGCCCGCCACCTCGGTCTGGTCTGCGGCGACCTCGGTGCGGTCGCGCCGCTGGCGCTGCTGGCCGCCGCCGCCGCGCAGGCCGCGCAGGCCGATGCGCCGGTGCTGGTGTTCGGCCTCGCCGACCCGCAGGCACGAATCGCGCTGGCGCTGTCGCCAGCCGCCGTCGACGTCGACGACCAACCCCCCAATCCCGCCGAGGCCGCAACCGCGGTCGTGGCCACCGCTTGATGACGATGGAAGTGTTTGGATGAGCAGTTTCTGGATGAACCTTCGCTACTGGTTGATGGACTACCGCGTGCTCGCCGCGCTCGGCATCGCTGCCGCGGCGGCGGTCGCCTACTTCGGCATTGACGGCCTGATGGCCGTGGGCGGCTGGCTGCTGGTCGCGGTGATCGCCGCGCTGGCGCTGTGGCTGCTGGTGGTGATCGTGCGCAAGCTGCTGGCGGTGCGCGCGGCCAAACGCATCGACAACATGGTCGCCGAGCAGGCCGACCAGGCCGTCAGCAGCGCCGGCGCTTCCGGCAACCCAGCCGCGCGCGCCGACGCCGAGATCCTGCGCGAACGCATGGGCGAGGCGGTCAAGGCGATCAAGTCGTCCAAGCTCGGCCAGATGAAGGGCAGCGCCGCGCTGTACGAGTTGCCGTGGTACGTGATCATCGGCAACCCGGCGGCCGGCAAGAGCACCGCGATCCTCAACTCCGGCCTGCGTTTCCCGTTCGAGGACAACCGCAGCAACGTCATCCACGGCCTCGGCGGTACCCGCAATTGCGACTGGTACTTCACCACCGAAGGCATCGTGCTCGACACCGCCGGACGCTATTCGGTCAGCGCCGAGGACCGGCTGGAGTGGCTGACCTTCCTCGACCTGCTGAAGAAAAACCGCCCGCGCGCGCCGATCAACGGCGTCATCATCGCCGCCTCGATCGCCGAGCTGTCGGGCAGCAAGCCCGAGTTCGCGATCGACCTGGCCAAGAACCTGCGCCAGCGCGTGCAGGAACTGACCGAGCGACTGGAAGTGCACGCGCCGGTCTACGTGGTGTTCACCAAGGCCGACCTGATCTCCGGCTTCAGCGACTTCTTCCGCGGCCTCGATCCGGCCGAACGCGAGAATGCCTGGGGCGCGACCCTGCCCTTCGACGTCAACGGCGAGACCGATGCGCTTGCCGCGTTCGACAGTCACTTCGACGAGTTGTCCGACGGTCTGCGCGAGATGAGCCTGGCGCAGATGGCGATGAGCCGCGGCCGCGAGGTCGGCCCGGGCCTGCTGACGATGCCGATGGAGTTCGCCGGCATCAAGCCGGCGCTGCGCACCTTCATCGCGACCCTGTTTGAGGAAAACCCCTACCAGTTCAAGCCGGTGTTCCGCGGCTTCTATTTCACCAGCGCGCTGCAGGAAGGCGTGGCGGTGCAGCCGGCGTCCGAACGCGTCGGCCGCCAGTTCGGCCTGGCCGCGCGCGCCAACCTCGGCGAGGCGTTGCCGCCCAACGACAGCAGCTACTTCCTGCTCGGCCTGTTCCGCAAGGTGATCTTCGCCGACAAGCAACTGGTGCGGCAGTACTCCAACCCGAGCCGGACCAAGCTGCGCTACGCCGCGTTCCTCGGCGCGGTGCTCGCGCTCGGCGTCGCCCTGACCGGCTGGACCTGGTCGTACACCAGCAACCAGCAACTGGTCGCCGACGTGCGCGCCGACCTCGACAAGGCAGTGGCAATGCAGGAAGGCAAGGTCGGCCTTCAGTCGCGGGTCGAGGCCTTGCTGGTGCTGCAGGACCGGTTGGAACAGCTGCAGGCCTGGCGCGACGACCACCCGCTGAGCCTCGGCCTCGGCCTGTACCAGGGCGAGGCGATCGAGGCCAAGTTGCGCGAGGAATACTTCCACGGCATGCGCCAGCTGATGCTGGCTCCGGTCGGGACCAAGCTCGAAAGTTTCCTTGGCGAAGTCATCACGAAGCGCGGCGAGCTCAAGCCGCCCGCGGTAGCCGGCAGCGGCGAGGGCGCCGGTGATACCGCACGGGCCGAGGCCGGCGATCCCGGCCTGTACCAGGATGCCTCACCGACCGATTCGCAGGACGCCTACAACGCGCTCAAGACCTACCTGATGCTGGGCGACCGCACGCGGGTGGAGGCGACCCACCTCAGCGACCAGCTGACACGCTTCTGGCGCGGCTGGCTGGAAGCCAACCGCGGGGCGATGCCACGCGAGGACATGCTGCGCGCGGCCGGTCGGCTAATGACGTTCTACGTGCAGCAGGCGGAGAGCGCCGACTGGCCGCAGCTGCAGACCAAGTACAGCCTGGTCGACGACAGCCGCCAGGCGCTCAAACAGGTAATGAAGGGCACCCCGGCGCGCGACCGTGTGTACGCGCAGATCAAGGCGCGCGCGGCGACCCGCTTCAGCCCGGTCACCGTCGCGGCCTTGCTCGGCGAGGACGCGGCCAGGCACGGCGCGATAACCGGCAGCCACCAGATCCCCGGCACCTTTACCCGCAAGGCGTGGGAGGACTACGTCGAGGACGCGATCAAGGAAGCGGCCAACACCGAGCTGTCGAGCACCGACTGGGTGCTGGAAGCGACCGTGCAGAACGACCTGACCCTGGCCGGCAGCCCGCAGCACATCGCCAAGGAGCTGACCGCGCTGTACAAGGCCGACTACGCGCGCGAATGGAACCGGTTCCTGCAGGGCGTCAGCGTCGCCCGCTTCGACACCTTCGAGGACGCGGTCGCGCAGATGAACCGCCTCGGCGACCCGGCCAACTCGCCGCTGCGCACGCTGCTCGAAGCGGTCAACCACGAGACCGTGTGGGACAACCCGGGTGCGCAGGGCGCGGTCGCCGGCGCGGCCAGGGGCGGTATCGTGGCCTGGTTCAACCGGGTCATCATGCGTCGCAACCCGACCTCGATCGCGGTCGAGGTCGATCCGGAAACCGGACGGAAGGTCTCGGTCGCCGCCGGCCCGATCGGCCAGCGCTTCGACGGCCTGGCCAGGCTGCTGGTCGAACGCGACGGCAACCCGGCGCTGCTGGGCCAGTATTTCGAGGCACTCGGCAAGGTCCGCAGCCGCTTCAACGCGATCAAGACCCAGGGCGACCCGGGCCCGGGCGCGCGGCAGCTGATGCAGCAGACCCTCGACGGCGAGGGCTCCGAACTGGCCGCCGCGCTGACTCTGGTCGACGAGCGCATGCTCAACGGCCTCGCCGAGGAACAGCGCAAAACCCTGCGGCCGCTGCTGTTGCGGCCGCTGATCCAGAGCTTCGCGGCGCTGGTGCGGCCGACCGAGGGCGAGCTCAACCGCACCTGGACCGCGCAGGTGTACCAGCCGTTCGAGACCGGCATTGGCCAGAAATACCCGTATGCGCCGGATGCGACCGTCGAAGCCGCGTCCGCCGACATCGAGCGGATCTTCGGCAGCGCCGGCGCGATCGCCAAGTTCGGCGAGGCCGCGCTCGGCTCGCTGGTGATCCGCCGCGGCAACAGCCTGACTCCGCGCCAGTGGGCCGACATCGGCATCAACCTGCGTCCGGAGCTGGTCGCCAACTACGGCCGCTGGGTCGGTGCCAGCGCCGCCGCCGACGGCCCGACGATGGTGATCCAGTTGCTGCCGCTGGGCGCGCGCGGCCGCGAGTACACGGTCAACATCGACGGCCAGCAGATGCGCTACCGCAACACCCCGCCGCAGTGGACCACCTTCCAGCTGCCCGGCCAGGGCGTGCCGGGGGTGCGGATCACCGCGGTCACCGGCGACGGCCGCACGGTCGACGTGTTCACCCACGCCGGCGACGGCGCGATGGCACAGATGTACGCCGCTGCCGAGAAGAAGGCGCTCGGCAAGCAGCACTACCAGCTGACCTGGACCGGCGGCGGTGCCAGCGTCTCGGTGGAGCTGCGCATCGTCTCCGTGATCCAGCCCAACAGCGGTTCCAACGACGCGCTCGGTCTGCAGTTGCCGGCGCTGGTGGCGGGGGCGACCCCGGTGCCGTCGAGTGGTACCGCTGCGAGCACCGCGACCGCGGCCGGGAGCCAGTGATGGTTGCCGTCGAGACCGCGTTCGCGCTGAGCTACTTCGGCAAGCTGCCCAGCCGCGGCGATTTCGTCCGCACCCCGGAGAACCACCAGTTGATGGTGATGCTCGACCGCTGGGCCGGCGGCGGGCTGGAACTGCTGGCGACCGACCCGGGCTGGAAGCAGCTCTACGACGAGGCGCCGCCGCTGCATTTCGCGTTCCTGGGTTCGCGCAGCAAGCTGGCGATCGGCGGCCACTTCCTGCCCAGCCGCGATGCCTCGCAGCGGCGCTTCCCGTTCCTGACCGCGACCCGCTTCGAGGTCACCCAGCCGCTGGCGTTCATCGCCCGCAGCCCGCTGGCGCTGTCGCGGCTGTGGACCAGCCTGGCCCGACTCGGCCAGCAGGCGGTCATGGCCGAGGACGCCACCGAGGTCCTTCGCACGCTCGGCGAAACCCGCGTCACCATCAGTCCCGAGCCGCAGGTCTACGACGCCCCGTTCAACGACTTCATCGACCTGCAGGACATTGGCTCGCTGCAGGACCTGTTGCGCCAGTCCGGCCATCCGCAGTTGCACCTGCGCTGGCTGATCCCGGCGCTGGGGCTGCTGATGCAGCCGCTGGTCGCCGGTGGCGCCGGCCAGATCGACAAGGGCCTGGCGCTGCCGCTGCCGCGCGACGCGCTGTACCGGCCGCTGGTCGCGGCGTTCTGGCTCGACCTGGTCGGCGGTTTCCTCGGCCGTTCCGATTTCGAGCTGATGCTGCTGGTGCGCGACGGCATCGGCGAGGTCGGCCCGCAGCTGCTGATCGGCTTCAACGGCGCCGACGGCCGCACCGTGCAGGCCGCGCTCGACCCGCAGATCGGAGCCGAGCGGATCATCCGTGTCGACGACGCCGAGTGGGTCGACGACCAGATCGGCGGCGACTACGCGCTCAACAAGCTGGTCAGTTACATCGAGCACGACGACCTGTCGTTGCGCGTGGCCCGCAAGGCGTTCAACGAGACCTTCCTCGGAACCTGACATGCAAGCAAGCAATCGTTCGATCCCGTCCCTCCCGCCCCTCGCCGCGCTGCTGGCGCTGAGCCTCTCGGCGGCACTCGTCGCAGCGCCCGCGTCGGCGCAGGTCGCCACCGTATCGGTCGACGCCACCAAGCCGGTGATCGCCGCCGGCACCGTCCCCGACGAAGCCACCAAGGCGGCGGTGCTCGGCCGCCTGCGCGAGTTGTACGGCGCCCAGCGCGTGGTCGACCGGATCGAGGTCGACGCGGTGATCGCGCCGCCGAACTGGCGCGAACGGGTGGTCGCGATGCTCGGCCCGGACCTGCAGCAGGTCTCCGGCGGCGAGCTGAAGATCGACGGCAACAGCGTGCGCATCAGTGGCCAGGTCGGCAACGAGGCCGAGCGCCAGCAGGTCACCAGCGCGCTGGCGACCGCCGCCGGTCCGAGCTACCTGGTCAAGAACGCCCTGCGCGGCGGTGGCAATGCCAAGCAGGACCTGCTCGACCAGGCCCTGGCCGACCGCATCATCGAGTTCCAGAGCGGCAGCGCGACCCTGACCCCGACCGGAACGGCGATCCTCGACGAGATGGTGGTCGCGCTGCAGCAGGTCGGCGACCAGCAGGTGCAGGTGATCGGCCATACCGACGATGTCGGCCGGCGTGAGGCCAACGTCGCCCTGAGCCTGCAACGCGCAATAGCGGTCAAGGCCTATCTTGAGGGCCACGGCGTCGCCGCCGACAACCTCAGCGTGCAGGGTTTTGGACCGGACCGGCCGATCGCGGACAACACCACCGACGCGGGCCGCGCGCGCAATCGCCGGATCGAATTCCGGGTGTTGTAGCCCGCGCGGGCGCCGGCCTCAGCCGGCCAGTTCGACCCACGCCGGTGCGTGGTCGCTCGGCCGCTCCCAGCTACGCGGCTCGCGGTCGATGCCGGCGCCGCTGCAGCGCGTGCGCAGCGCCTCCGACACCAGGGTCAGGTCGATCCGCAAACCGAGGTTGCGGCGGAACGCGGCCTGCCGGTAGTCCCACCAGCTGAACACCCCGGCGTCGTCGTGGTGCAGGCGGAAGGCGTCGTGCAGGCCGAGGTCGAGCAGCCGCTGCAGGGCGGTACGTTCGGCGGCCGAGGTCAGGATGTGGTACTCGTTCCAGACCTCCGGGTCGTGCACGTCGCGGGCGTCCGGGGCGATGTTGAAGTCGCCCAGCACCACCAGCTGCGGGTGGCGCTGCAGCTCGTCGGCGACCCAGTCGTGCACCGCGTCGAGCCAGCGCAGCTTGTAGGCGTACTTGTCGGTGCCGACATCCTGGCCGTTGACCACGTACAGGTTGATCACCCGCACGCCGCCGACGGTTGCCGCGATCACCCGCTTCTGCTCGTCGTCGAAACCGGGGATGCCGATCTGCACGTCGGTCGCCGGCTCGCGCGAGAGGATCGCGACGCCGTTGTAGGTCTTCTGCCCGGCGAAGACGCTGCGATAGCCGAGCCCGACCAGCTCGGTATCGGGGAAGCGCGGATCGTCGAGTTTGGTTTCCTGCAGCCCGACCACGTCGGGCACGGCACTGGCGAGCCACTGCTGCAGGTGCGGCAGGCGGACGTTGAGCGAATTGACGTTCCAGCTGGCGATTTTCATCGGCGCAGTTTAGCGGGCGGGGCGCGCGCACCGACGGGAACCGGCGCGCGCAGGTAAAATCGACGCATGAACATCCGCCCCTTCCTCGAACACACCCCCATCCTCGGCGCCCGCGTCTACGTCGATCCCGCCGCCACCGTGATCGGTCAGGTCGTCCTTGGCGACGACGTCTCGATCTGGCCCGGCTGCGTGGTCCGCGGCGACGTCAACGCGATCGAGATCGGCGCGCGCACCAACGTCCAGGACGGCACCATCGTCCACGTCACCCACGAGGGGCCGTTCACCCGACCCGGTGGCTTCCCGACGGTGATCGCCAACGACGTCACCATCGGCCACGGCGCGATCATCCACGCCTGCCGGCTGGAGGAGTTCTGCCTGGTCGGGATGGGCGCGACCGTGCTCGATGGCGCGGTGGTGTCGCGTTACGGCTTCGTCGGCGCCGGCGCGGTGGTGTCGCCTGGCAAGACCGTCGGCGAGGCCGAGCTGTGGCTGGGCAGCCCGGCGCGCTTCGTGCGCAAGCTCAAGGACCGCGAGATCGAGCAACTGCAGTACAGCGCGCAGCACTACATGCGGCTGAAGGACCAGTACCTGCAGATGGGATGACGCCGGGCGATCAGCCCGGCACGGCGAGAGCCGACTCGCGCGCGCGCAACGCGGCGTACACCGCGTCGGCATCCGGCCGCACGCCATGCCAGCACTTGAAACTCTCCGCCGCCTGCTCGACCAGCATGCCGAGGCCGTCGATCGTGTGGTCGGCGCCCGAGGCACGCGCCCACGACAGGAAAGCGATCGCGGCCTCGCCGTAACCGAGGTCGACGACATCGCAACGCGGCGCGATCAGCGACCCGGGCAAGGGCATGTCCTCGCCGCTATGCCCGATCGAGGTGGCGTTGATGATCAGGTCGAACGAACCGATCGTGCCGAGGTCGCGGAAATAGCGCGGATGCACCCGCATCGGCTCGCCCAGCGCGTCGGCCAGCGCATCGGTGCGATCGCCGCTGCGGTTGACGATGAACAGGTCGGCGATGCCGGCGTCGAGCAGCGCCGGGGCGACCCCGTGGGCGGCGCCGCCGGCACCGATCAGCAGCACCTTGCGCGAACGCAGGTCCTGGCCGTGGCGGTCGGTGAGGTCGCGCACCAGGCCGACGCCGTCGGTGTTGTCGCCATCCCAGCCGGTGGCGGTGCGGATCAGGGTGTTGACCACGCCGGCGCGGCGCGCTCGGTCGCTGAGGTTGCCGCAGATGGCGGCCGCGCGGCGCTTGTGCGGCAGGGTGACGTTGGCACCGGCGCCACCGTGGGCGGCGTGCTCGGCGAGCACGGCGTCGAAGGCGTCCGGAGCGGCGTCGATCGCGACGTACTCGAGCGGAATGCCGGCCTGCCGCGAGAACGTGGCATGGATGAAGGGCGACAACGAATGGGCGACCGGGTGGCCGATCACGGCATAGCGCGGAATGGGCATGGCGACCTCGCTTAGACTGGGGCGATTCGGCCATGGCGGCGATACCGCCGTGGCAACGACAACGCGTATCAAGGGAGACGTACGATGCACGCACGCGCGGCCTTGCTGGCCTCCAGTCTACTCGCCGGCCTGTTAACCGCGGGCTCCGCGGCGGCATGGCTGGCGGAGTTCGGCATCGAGGGCATGCGGGTGGTATCGACCAAAGCCAGCGAGGTCCGCGCCAGCGTCAGCCCGGACGGGCAGCGGATCGCCTGGGGCAGCACCGACCGCGAAGGCGGCGCCGGTGGCTGGGACCTTTGGCAGGCGCGGCTGAAGGATGGCCGCTGGCAGGATGCGCAACCGTTGGCGGTCAACTCGGACGGCAACGACTTCGACCCGATGTTCAGCGCCGACGGCCGCTGGCTGTACTTCTTCTCCAACCGCGAAGGCGGCGTCGGCGGCGATGACCTGTACCGCGCCGCGGTCCGCGGCGCCGGCTATGGCGCGGTCGAGAACCTCGGCGTCGGCGTCAACAGCGTTGGCGACGAGTGGGCACCGACCCCGAGTGCCGATGGACGGCATCTGCTGTTCGCCAGCGACGGCCACGGCGGCGCCGGTGGCCACGACCTGTTCGTCGCGCGCTGGGACGGCAAGGCGTTCGCCGCGCCGCGCGCGCTGGCGGCAATCAACACCGATGCCGATGAGTTCGATGCCGCCTGGCTGGGCGACGGCAAGGCGATCGTGTTCGCGCGGTCGGACGATGTCGAGGAAGACCCGGTCCAGCTGCAACTCGCGCAATGCGATGGACGTCGTTACGCCGACGCGGCGCCGCTGCAACTGTCGTTCAACACCGACGAGGGCACCACGCTGGGCCTGGTGGTCGACTGGAACAAGCCTGGCGAGTTGCTGGTCAGCGGCAGTGCGAAATCGCCGCGCGCGGGCAAGCTGGACATCTACCGGATGAAATCGCCGGCGGTGACCGGTCGCGCCGGTTGCGTCGAATAGCCGGGCTACCGCGCGCTGATCGTTTGCGGGTGCGCGGCGATACCGTTTTGGCGCGCGCTCTTGTAGGAGCGGCTTTAGCCGCGATCGGATAATTGGTCGCCCGTGCCGATTCCGGATCGCGGCTAAAGCCGCTCCTACAAAAAACCGAAAGTGGCGCGGAAATTCACGCCTCGCGCAACCACCGTGCCGCGTCCAGCGCGAAATAGCTCAACACCCCGTCCGCCCCCGCTCGCTTGATGCTCGTCAACGCCTCCAGCGCGCAGCCACGCCCGTCGAGCCAACCATTCGCCGCGGCCGCCTTCAGCATCGCGTACTCGCCGCTGACCTGGTAGACGAACGTCGGCACACCGAACTCGTCCTTCACCCGGCGCACGATGTCGAGGTAGGGCATCCCTGGCTTGATCATCACCATGTCGGCGCCCTCGTCGAGGTCGAGTGCGACCTCGTGCAGCGCCTCGTCGGAATTTGCCGGGTCCATCTGGTAGGTCTTCTTGTCGGCCTTGCCGAGCGCCCCGGCCGAGCCGACCGCGTCGCGGAACGGGCCGTAGAACGCGCTCGCGTACTTGGCCGAGTAGGCGAGGATGCGGGTGTGGATGTGGCCCGCGACCTCCAGTGCCCCACGGATCTGGCCGATCCGCCCGTCCATCATGTCGCTGGGGGCGACCACGTCGGCGCCGGCGGCGGCATGCGACAGCGCCTGCTTGACCAGTACCTCGACGGTCTCGTCGTTGATGACGTGGCCGTTGTCGTCGAGCAGGCCGTCCTGCCCGTGGCTGGTATACGGGTCAAGCGCGACGTCGGTGATCACCCCGAGTTCGGGGAAGCGCTGTTTCAGCGCCCGCACCGCGCGCTGGCACAGGCCGTCGTCGTCCCAGGCTGCGGCGGCGTCGAGCGACTTGGCTTCCGGCGCGGTTACCGGGAACAGCGCCAATGCCGGGATTCGCAGCTCGCTGGCCTGCTCGGCGACCTTCAGCAGCTCGTCGATCGACAGCCGCTCGATGCCGGGCATCGAGCCGATCGCCTCACGGCCGGCCAGCTCGTGCACGAATACCGGGTAGATCAAGTCGCTGGCGGTCAGGACCGTCTCGCGCATCAACCGGCGTGAGAACTCGTCGCGGCGCATCCGCCGCGGGCGCGTATAGGGGTGGCTCATGGGGCGGCATTCTACGCCGCCGGCGCGTCAGGCCGCGATCAGATGATCCCGCCGCCCAGGCTCAGTCGGACGATGCCGACGATGATCACGATGCCGTTGAGCACCAGCCCCGCCTTGGCCCGGCCGCGGTTCTCGCTGCGGGTCACGGCGATGCCGATCGCGGCGATGATCGCGCCGAGGGTCGCGAACGGGATCAGGAACCAGTTGCCCCAACCCAGCAAGGGGACCAGCGCGATCACCATCCACAGCATCGCGACCACGCCCCAGATCAGGCTGATCAGTCCCATTGCGTATCTCCCAAGCGTCGTATTGCGTAGCATCCATGGTCGCCCGCGAACCACGGTCGCGCACGGCTCAAAGGTCATGCACCCCGTCGATCTCGATCCGCAGCTCGCGCCGGCAGATGGCCGCGTGCAGCAGCAGCCGCGGCACCGCCGGGTCGAGCCGCTGGGCCAGTGCGGCTTCGACGTGCGCAAGCTCGTCGGCGTCGCGGACATAGACCTTCAACCGCGAGCCGGGGCCGAACCGGGTCGGCAGTTCCGGGCGCCGGGCGTGGGCGGCGGCGAGCAGGCTGTCGAGGTTGGCCAGGGTCTCGTCGAGCTGGGTCTCGACCGAATCGGCGTGCAGCGACTGGTGGCCGACGATCGCCGCGGTGCCCGACAGCAGCAGCGGCATCGCGCTGGCGGCCGGCGGCAGCATCGCCCGGGCGAAGCTCGGCGGCTGCGGACCGTACTGGCGGGGGTAGCGGTAGGCGCTGAGCTGGCGCGGGTTCTCCAGCGGGGTGCCGGGGGCCTTCGCGGCCAGCCAATAGACCTGCAGCCGGCGGCGGCCGTCGAGGCAGCCGATCGCGGTGGCCGCCGGCAACTGGCCGGCCTCGAACGTGCCAAGTCCGCGGGCGCGGCCGACGCAGAACTGCCGGTAACGCTCGTGGTCCTGCTCGCCGACGGTGATGCCGTCGAGGTAGTTCCAGATCCGCAGCAACTGCGGGTAGCCGCGCTGCGCGGTGAAGGCCAGCAGTTGCCGGTAGGCGGATTCGGCGGCGGCGCTGATGTCGTGCCCGCCGTCGGCCAACGCCGGTTCGTCCAGCTCGATCGCACCGAATTGCAGGGCGCCATCCTCGGCCCAGGCGATGTCGCCGTCGCGGCCATGGCGAACCGGGGCGCCGGTGCGCCAGACTTCCAGCGGCGCCGATCCGTGCGGTTGCAGCGGCACCCGGAGGTAGCGTGGGTCGTCGTGCAGCGGCGCGGCTTTGCCGAAACCGAATACGGCGAGCACCTCGTCACCCGCGAGCAATTGCGCCGGAGGCGCATCGACGTAGTCCACCGCCAGCCGCGGCGACGGTGCGAATGCCGGGGCCGCGCTCATTGCGCCGGATCCGTCAGCGCCGCGGCCGTCGTCGGCCGTGCGTCGACACGCTCCGGTTCGGCCTGCAGGGTATCGCCCGAGAAATCGACCCCGGCCTGGCGCCGCCGGTACCACCAGCCGCGCAAGGCCCGCGGCGCCATGGTCGCGGCCTTGATCGCGTAGATCAGCCGGAACACGCGCAGCCGCCAAATCACCGCGGGTGCATCGAACACGTCGCCGGCGAGCATCGACACCACCGCCTGCTCGACCTTGAACACGTTGCGCGGGCGCGCGAACAACGCCTTCATGGTCGGCGAGGTGAAGCGATAGATGAACCACTTGAACTCGTCGAGGCCGCGGCTGAGCTGCTTCTCCAGCGCCGCCAGCACCGCACGCTCGCGCGCCGGTTCGCGCAGCACCGCATCGACCGCGTCGGCGCCGCGCTCGGCGCCGTTCATCGCCAAGAACACCCCGGAGGAGAACATCGGGTCGACGAAGGTCCACGCATCGCCGAGCAGCATCCAGCCCGGCCCGCTCATCGCGCTGCAGTCGTAGGCGTAGTTGCCGGTGGCGTGGACCGGGGCGATCCGCACCGCGCCGCGCATCCGCTCGGCCGCCGCCGGCACCGAGTCCAGGGTCTGCTGCAGGAACGCCTCGCTGTCGCCGCGGCGCTGCTTGAGGTATTCCGGCGAACACACCGCGCCGACGCTGGTGACGCCGTCGCGCAGCGGGATCAGCCACAGCCAGCCGAACGGGTGGCGGATGATGCTGACGTTGCCGGCATCGTCGCCGGGACGGCGCTCAACCCCGGTGTAATGACTGAACAGCGCCGCCGACTGGTGCCGCGGATTGCGCCGCTTGAGCCCGAGCTTGCCGCCGAGGAACGCATCGCGACCGCTGGCATCGATCAGGTAGCGCGGGCGGAACTGCAGGGCGCCGTCCGGGCCACGCGCATGCACTTCTGTTGCGCCGTCGTTGAAATGGACCCGCTCGACCTTGACCTGCTCGCGCGCGTCGACGCCCTCGCTGCGGGCATGTTCGAACAACAACTGGTCGAACTCCTCGCGCTTGACGTGGAACGCATAGCCGTTCTCCGGATCGAGCGCGCGGGCGAACGGGAAGCTGTTGTAGCTGCCGTCGTCGATCGGGAAGTCGGCGCCGAGCTTGAGCACGCCGATTGCGCGGACCTGCTCGAGCACGCCGAGTCGCTCCAGGATCGGCATGTTCATCGGCAGCAGCGACTCGCCGATGTGGAAGCGCGGGTGCCGGGCCTTCTCCAGCAGGGTGACCCGCCAGCCCTTGCGCGCGAGCAGGGTGGCGACGGTCGAGCCGGCCGGGCCGCCGCCGATGACCAGCACGTCGGGGGTGGCGGGGGCGGGATGGGCCGGTCGGGTGGCGACAGCGGCGGGGTCGGCACCAGTTTCGGTGCCGGCGGAAGCGGATTCGATCATGGCGCCCATGATAACCCCGCGCCCTGCGCGCCCCGTCGCAGTTGCGCCGCGGCCCGCGATCGCCGATTGTTGCCGTTTTCACCGATCCGGAAGTCCAAGATGTCCGCACAAAGCCCCGCCGAGCACGAACTGGCGCAATTGCTGGTCGAAAGCCTGAATCTGGAAGGCGTCGACGCCGCGCAGATCGATCCGGAGGCGCCGCTGTTCGGCGACGGGCTGGGGCTGGACTCGATCGACGCGCTGGAGCTGGCGCTGGCGATCAGCAAGCAATATGGCTTCCAGCTGCGCTCCGACAGCGACGAGAACCGCCGGATCTTCGCCTCGCTGCGTGCGCTTTCGGCGCATGTCGAACAGCACCGGGTCGCGGCCTGATCGCTGGGCTGCCGCCCGTCCGGCCTTACCGTTGAACCCGCTCGTCGCGCTGCGGCTGCTGCTGGCCGTCGCCTACCCGCTGTTGGCGCACTGGGCCAGCGTCGACGGCAGCGGCGTGGTCGCGTTGCTGGCGCTGGCCGACCTGGCGGTAATCGTGCTGCTGCAGCCACTGGCCCGGCCGCGCGGCTGGGCTTGGCTGCTGCTGGCGGCGATCGGCGCGGGCCTGTGGGCGCTGCACGGCAGCAAAGTTCCGGCGCTGCTGTTGCTGGCGCCGCCGGTGGTGTTCACCGCGCTGCTGTCGTGGTGGTTCGGCCGCAGCCTGCGCCCCGGCCGGGTGCCGCTGATCAGCCGGATCGTCTCTGGGCTGGAAGGTTGCGAACCGCCTGCGCTGAAGCCCGAGCTCAAGCACTACACCCGCCGGCTGACACTGATCTGGACCGTGCTGCTGGCCGGCCTTGCGCTGGCCAACGCGGTGCTGGCGCTGATCGCGGTGCCCGACGGCCTGCTCATGCGGCTCGGGTACCCGCCGGTCCTGACCGTCTCGCAGGACGTCTGGTCATGGTTTGCCAACCTGCTCAACTACGGCATCGTCGGCGGCTTCTTCCTCGCCGAGTACGTCTATCGCAAGCGCCGCTTCCCGGGCCGGCCGTATCGCAACTTCCCGGACTTCCTGCGGAGGATGGCGGGGCTGGGGCCGCGGTTCTGGCGGACGTTGTTTGATTGAGACGCGAAGGGTCCCGCGATGCCGCTTGGATCGTCGGTCTAGTCAGTCGTCCGTCAATTCCAGTACGCGAGCGACGTCTTTCGCGGTCTTGACGGAAAATTCAACTTCGTGCCCATTGCGTATTCCATCAAAGCCCTCGCCGAGGCGTTTTTCGATGTCGGTGAGTCGCTTTAGCCCGCCGCTCTCCGGCGCAATTTCCTGATCGAAAACATAAGTGCGATAGAGGTTGCCTGAGGTGTCCAGTCCAGGATGGCTAATGCGCCATTTGGTGAGCACGAACATTTCTCTATCGAGGTCGGCGTCGGCGTTTCTAAACAACACAGACTCCACAACAGGAAGGCCGCCTTCAGGAAGTATGGTGCCGATGAACATCAAACGCTCATTACGAGCGTTTGTGAAATATATCTCTACGTGCTTGTCTTCGCTTTCTCCGACATAGAGAAAATGGATGTCAGAGCATTCGCCGAACAACGAAAATCGAACTGTTGTATGGGCGCTCTCTATGGCGGTCTCGAGATGCTTTTGAGCCCAGCTGGAAGTCGCGACAATGCCTAGCAGAACGCCTGCTAACGCACGCCTAGTTGCCATCGCAAGCTTCATCAAAACCCTTACTCTGCCGCGCTTGGAACTCGCTTGCTGGGATTGCATGCACGCAGTTGTATTCGATGGTGGCGGACTCGGCGGTTGCTGAGGGCATTGAGATGCTTTTCGAATTCGGCTATCTCTCTCTATATCTATCACACTGGTGGGTCGCCGCCTGCTGAAGGTTGCCTAGTTGGTAAGCTCGCACCCAGCCTTCGTTGCCGGAAGCATCACGCACCAGCACCCATTCCTGTCCGCTGCTGTCCTGCACCGCAACGTCGAGAACAATCGCGCGACCACTCGCTCTGTGTGCCTGACCGCCCCTCGGAGCATTTGCCAGCATCGTGTTGGTAGTTAGCTCCACTTGGGCCGCGCCGCACTGAGGTAGTCCGCGAAAGACAATGAATTGTTCCGCCGGCCTAGACAGTCTTTGCTTATATCGACTGAAATCGTGAGTCAACGCCTCCTCACGCGTCACCCAGCGAAAGACGCCAGCTCCATCCGTGGCATGGGTCGACGCGTGGGTATATGGTCCGTCACGAACCATCGACGACAGCCTGCCTAGCTCATCAAGACTGGGATTACAGATCAACTCCTCGTATCGGGAAAGTGTTCCATTTCCCGACAACCAAAGCTCGTAGCAGCTGCCCCCGCCGGTGCTGGACAGTTCAACAAGCACATCACTGATGTCGTCGCTGGTCACGTCTCCTACCAGGGCGTGGACACGCTCAAAATCGACCCCCGAGAGACGCGAAACATCTTCCTCGTCAATCGCGTAGACATATCCGCGGATAAGCCGTAAGTACATGCGTCGCCCGTCCTCGATGGGAACCTCGACACCGGCCTCTGTAATCGGAAATCGACGGAGTTTTTTATCTGCAAGATTGGCGCCGGAACTTTCAGCGACGGGTTGATTGGCGCATGCGGTAAACAGGACAACGCCGAGGAGCAGACTACGCTTCATCACGCTCACCAAAGTACTTCCTCCAAATTACCGGGCCGTTACGGGTGCGATTCAAGGCGCTCGCCGAGAACTTGTAGGTACTGAAATCCAAGGAGCCATATTTCAGGCACTGCGCCACATCGAATGCTCGCGCCAGTTCCTGCAGCATCGTCAGTCGCTCGGAATAATGATTGAAACCTCCGTTAACTCCCATCGTCGCCCAGACGAAGTCATTCGACTTGGCGCGGGGGGAAAGGTCGCCCCAGGCAGATCCGTGTCGCCAGTACCAACAGGAAGAGTCGACTGCAACCGACAGATCGGCCGCGACTATCTCGGGGTTGCTGACGCAGTCAATGCCGGCGTGTTCTGAGTATTTCCGGTAATTGTGATCGTGGGTAAGCTGTATAAGTCCCCGTCCATGGTACTCGGCGCCTCCGCTATAGTTGTCCCATCCCGATGGATGGCTGCCATCCCGGTTCCGGTACTCTTCTGTGGTTCGTAGTCGATCCGATTCAATCGCGACTTGCGCAAGAAAGTGCGCCTTGTCGATACACGATGCGATTCCGTACGACTTCATTGAAACATTCAAATGGCCCAGAAATTCGCCCATCTCAGTACCGGCCAGACCGTGTGACGACGCAGAGAACAAGCTTTCGGAGCCAAGATTGCTAAAGCCATCGAGAAGTTCGTCGAGGGAAATATCGCGGTCACATGCACACGCCGGAATCGTAACAACCACTTCCGGCTCTTGTGTCTCGGGAGCAAGCCGCACCATGCCTTCCCAGGCGTCTCCGTGCTTCTTGAGCTTGATGCCGGTTTCAGCCATTAGACCCTTCCTTGGCGAGGAGGCGCACCTTCACACTCTCCGGGGAGACCCCTTTCTGTAGTGGAATCCGTCCCTGCTCGTCGGTTGCCCCGGTGAGCTTTGCTCCGTCCGCTCGAACAAGTTCGTAGCGATAGCCCGCTGCCGGCGTTCCGGCGGGGAGTTGCACGCGCAAGTGTCGATGAAACTGCGACCTTGGCCATGAGTTCATCTCACGGGACAGCTGCGCCGGCCCCACAAACGACTTCTTCCCCGCATGCACCGTGATGTTTCCGGGGCAGGCCACGCTGATGTTGCCGCCTTCGATGGTGATGCTCGCGCCGCCTTCGGTGGCCAGGTGGACGGTCTTGCCGGCGGCCAGTTCGACTTCGGCGTTGGCGCTGATGAGCTTCAGCTGGTCCTTTGCCTGCAACTTGGCGCTGTCGTGCTGGGCCTGCAGGATCAGTTCGCCCTCGGCGCTGACCAGGGCCAGGCTGTGGGCGGCGGCGGGCTCTTTTGATTCCACCGCGCCGGCGAGCCAGCCGATGGCTTGGCCGGTGTGGATGCGCAGGTTGCCGGCGACAGCAAAGTTGCTGGCCTGGCCGCTGGCGAGGGTCAACGTTTCGCCGACGCTCCAGTGCAGGCTCTGGCCGGCGACCAGGCCGATCCCGGCCGGGGCGGTCAGGCCGAGGATGGCGTCGCCGCTGTGGGGGATGCGGTCCTTGCCGGCGGCGGGCTTGCGGTTGGGGGCGTCGGCTTCGGCCACCGGGTAGGCGCTGCCGTCGACCACGGTCTTGGTGCTGGTCAGTAGCGCCTTGAGCGGCGATTGGTCGTCGATCAGGCGCGACTGGTTGGGCTTGGCTTCGCCCTGATGGGCGGCCAGCTTGACCGTCAGGTGGGTGCCGGCGATGTCGCTGAAGGCCTGGCCCAGTTGCGCGGCCTGTTGCAACAGCGCGGTGGCGGCGAGTTGCTCGCCGGCCGGGGCCTCGGGGTCGTTGCCGTAGGCGCTGACCCACAGGCCGCGCTGGCCGCGGACCGCGCCCCACTGGTCGGTGCGCAGCTCGAAGCCTTCGCCGCGGAAGCTGCCGCGGAAGTTGTCGGCTTGGTGGATCAGATGGCCGAGGTTGAGCTCGGTTGCGCCGTGGGTGGTCGCCAGTTGCAGCCGCAGTTGGCCGTCGCTGTCATCGAACACGAGCCGGTTGTGGCCGGCGCCGCCAAACTCCTTGGACTTGAAGCCCGACAGCGCGGCCGGATTGCGATGGCCGGCGTCGTCCCCGCTCATGCCGTGCCAGGCCGGGGCATTGCCGCCGGTGCTGTTGGCCTGGGCGCTTGGACGGTGGTCGCCGGCTTGGCCGTACGACTCGTTGCCGTCCTGGCCCGACGCGGGTGCGCCGCCGGGGGTGGCGGCGATGCCGGCTTCGCCCTGGCCGTTGTAGAGGCTGCCGACGATCACCGGACGGTCGATATCGCCATCAAGGAAGCCGACCAGCACTTCCTGGCCGATCCGCGGCAGGAACTGGCTGCCGACGCCGGGGCCGGCGTAGCGCTGGCTCATGCGCAGCCAGCAGCTGTGGTTGGCGCTGGCGCCGTCGGCCTCAGCCTGCCAGTGGAAGCGGACCTTGATCCGGCCGAGCGCGTCGCTATGCAACTCGCCGGCGCTGGCGCCGTCGGCGCCGACCACGACCGCGCTCTGGTAGCCCGGCGCGGTCGGCCGTGGGTTGAGGAGCGCGCCGGTCTGGTCGCTGAGCACCGGCCGCCATGGCAGGGTGCGCGGCACCGCGGTGAAGGCGTTGCCGTAGCCGACCGCGGCGGCGCGGGCCTGCACCGCGGCCCAGGTGGTGCGCGGCAGGCCGGCGACCGGACCGGCACCGGCGTCGCCGAGCAGGCGCGTGGCGCCGTCACGGACGGTATCGGGAAGGTTGTTGATGCCGGCCTGTTGGACGGCGACCAGCAGCAGTTCGTCGGGCGGCGCCTCGCCGTCTGCGGGGGCGTCGGTGACGGCGAACCATTGGCCGGCGCGGAAACTGCGCACGCTGGACTGGCCGAGCCACTGGGTGGCCTGGGCGGCGCGGGCCTCGCCGATCAGTTCGGCGTAGCGGCTGGCCCCCATCCGGTCGACGAAGGCGTAGGCGCCGGACGGGTCGTACACCTCCAGCATCGCGGCGGTGTCGGCCGCGTCGCCCAGCGGCAGGCTGGCACTGAGGCAGTGGGTCTTGTAGTCATGGCTGAGCAGGGTCAGCGCGGTCGACTCGATGCCGTACACGGTGCCGAGCGCCTGGATGGTGTCGCTGGACTCGGTGGCATCGCTGCGGTGGAAGCGGATGCCGAGGCCGGCTTCGGCGGTGGCGTCCTGTGGCCCCTGGTCGCTGGCCGCGAACAGCACCATCAGGTGGTCGCCGGGTGCGTCGGCGGACTCTTCGAGTCGCCAGCCCAGGCCTTCTTCGGCGAGCAGGCGGCTGATGAAGTCGAAATCGGACTCGCGATATTGGCAGGTGTAGCTGCGCGGCGGCACCTGCGACAGGAACGGCGCGACCTCGTCGCCGACCTGCCAGCTCGCCAGCGGCGTGTAGTCGGCGAACACCGCCTCGACGATCTCGATGACGGTCCTGTCCTGGAACACCCGGCTGTGCCGGCCCTGGCTCAGCAGCCAGGTCCACGACACCAGGGTCAGGCGGTAACGGGCCAGGCCGCCGTCGGAGCCAACGCACTCGGCTTCGCGGACCAGGCCGCTGCGCGGGGTGCGGCGACCGTCGGCGCCGCGGGTCAGCAGGGTCGCGCGTTTGCCGAGCAGTTCGTCCAGTGGCAGTCGGGCATCGGTCGAGAGCAGGTCGACCTTCCATTCGAAGCCGGCCGACAGCGACTCCCAGCCCTGCCAGCGCTCCACGGTGAGGGTGCCGGCGGCGAGGCCGTCGAGCTCGAAGGCATACAAGCGTTCGGCATCGGTGTAGCGGGCCAGCGCCGCCAGGACCGAGTGCATCGCATCCATGAGGTTCATCTGTCGCTCCTTGACGGGTGTTGCGAACACTTCCTGTGTCACCCGTGCCCTGTGCGGGCAGGCGGGTACTGCGCGCCTATGGTAGCCGCAAAGTTTGCCAGCCGCTGCCCGGCAAGGGCCGCTGGCGGGCGGTTGCGGGCGACGGTACCGCTGCTGGCTTATCCTTGCGGCCCGTGTCGCCGCCCGTTGCCGCTCGTGCCCTCGATGTCCTTCGTTATCGCCGCCGCCCATCCGAGCCTGCCCGGGCATTTCCCCGGCCGGCCGCTGGTGCCCGGCGTGGTGGTGCTGGACCGGGTGCTCGATGCGATCGAGGCGCACGCCGGCGTCGCCCTGGGTGCACTGCAGCTGCCGCAGGTCAAGTTCCTGCAGCCGTTGCTGCCGGGTGAGGCGGCGCGGGTCGAGCTTGGCGGCGAGGCGCCGCGCTGGCGGTTCAAGGTCTGGCGTGGCGACACGCTGCTGGCCAGTGGCGAAGTGGTCGCCGGGGACGTGGCCTCCGGAGAGTTGGCGTGAGCGGCGACTGGAAGCAGCGGCCCGAGGGCGGCGGCTGGTTCGCGATCTGGCTGATCCGCACGATCGCGCGGCGCGGCGGGCGCAAGATCGCGCGGCTGCTGCTGCCGCCGATCACGCTGTACTTCCTGATCGTGCGCGGGCCGGAGCGTCGCGCCTCGCGCGCCTACCTCGGCCGCGTGTTCGGGCGTCCCGCGCGCCTGCTGGAAGTCGCCCGCCATATCCACAGCTTCGCCGCGACCATCCTCGATCGGGTGTTCATGCTCAGCGGCCAGATGCAGCGGTTCGAGGTGCGGATGGACGGGCTGGCCGCGGTCCACGAGCAGATCGATCGCGGCCGGGGCGTGTTGATGTTCGGCTCGCACCTGGGCAGCTTCGAGGTGTTGCGTGTGCTCGCACGGCAGCGTCCCGACGTGACCGTGCGGGTGGTGCTCGACAAGGCCCACAACCCGGCGATGACCCAGCTGCTGGACGCGCTCAACTCGGAGATCGCGCGCACGGTGATCGACGCCGGCCAGGACGGGCCGTCGATCGTGCTGGCGATCCAACAGGCGACCGACGCCGGCGCGCTGGTGGCGCTGCTGGTCGATCGCGCCCATCCGGGGCAGCCGTCGCAGGCGGCGACGTTCCTCGGCGACAGCGCGCGCTTCCCGGTCGCGCCGTGGCTGATCGCGGCGGCGCTGAAGGTGCCGGTGGTGCTGGCGTTCGGGCTGTACCGCGGCGGCCGTCGCTACGACCTCGCGTTCGAGGTGTTCAGCGAGGGCATCGAGATGCCGCGGCCGCAGCGCAGCGCGATGCTGGCTGAACTGGTGCAGCGTTATGCCGGGCGGTTGCAACACCATGCACGCAGCGCGCCGTACAACTGGTTCAACTTCTATGACTTCTGGCAAGGCAACGATGATGCGATCACTCCCCATGCCGTCGACGGGCGTGCTGCTGGCGGGCGTGCTGTTGGCGATGGCCACGCCGGGCCACGCGCGGCCGCTGCCCGCCGCGCCTGAGCAGGCCCGCGCTGACGGCGCGGCCGCCGCGGTCGAGGCCGACTGGATCCTCGACAAGCTGGCGCGGCCGGCGCCGATGCGCACCGCGTTCGTCGAATTGCGCGAGTCGCGCCTGCTGAAGAATCCGCTGCGGCTCAGCGGCGAGTACCGCCGTCCGGCCGACGACGTGCTGGTGCGCGAAGTGCGCGCGCCGTACGCCGAAACCACCACCATCCACGCCGGCGAAGCGACGATCGAACGCGCCGCCAAGTCGCCGCGCACGTTCTCGCTGTCGCGCGCGCCCGAACTGGCCGGGCTGCAGGCGAGCTTCGGCGCGCTGCTGTCGGGCGACCGCGCCGGCCTCGCCGAGCACTACACGATCGACAGCGACGGCAGCCGCCAGCGCTGGACCCTGACCCTGGTGCCGAAACACGCCGAACTCGCCGCGCAACTCCGCGACATCGTCCTGTACGGCCGCGGCGCCGAGTTGCGTTGCATCGAGACCCGCACCCCGGATGCCGCCGAGCCGCAGCGCACCCTGCTGGCCGGGGCCGCGCGCGCGGCCGCCGAGGTCGACGATGCCGCCGGGTTCGCCGCGCTGTGCCACGGCGACGGCGCGACCACGCAATGACGCCATCGCAGTCGCCGGGACCCGGCCGGGATTCCCGCCGTCGCCTCGTCCTCGCGCTCAGCTGGCTGGCGTTGCTGCTGCTGGCCGCCTGGTGGATCGCGCCGCGACTGCAACTTTCCGGCGACCTGCGCAAGTTCATGCCGAGCGCGCAGACCCCGGCGCAGAAGCTGCTGATCGACGAACTCGGCGAAGGCCCGGGTTCGCGGCTGTTGCTACTGGCACTGTCCGGCGCCGACGCCGAAACGCTGGCAACGCAATCGACGGCGTTGCGCGAGGCGCTCGCCGCCGACACGCGTTTCGTGCTGGTCGCCAACGGCGGCGAAGCCGGGCTCGAGGCGATCCCCGACCGCCTGCGTCCGTACCGCTACCTGCTGTCGTCGACGCTCGACACCGAAAGTTTCGACGCCGACTACCTCGGCGCCCAGCTCGACGCGCGGGTGCAGGACCTCGGCTCGCCCGTGGCGGCGTTGATCGAGCCGTTGCTGCCGGCCGACCCGACCCTGGAAACGCTGGTACTGGCCGAGAGCTGGCAACCGGAGACCGCACCGCAACGCCTGCACGGGGTGTGGTTCGACGCCGCCGGCGAGCGCGCGCTGCTGGCGGTACAGACGCATGCGGCCGGGTTCGATCCGACCGGCCAGCAGCAGGCGGTCGCGGCGATCGAGACGGCGTTCGCCAACGCCCGTGGCGACAGCTCGTCGGCCCTGACGATGACCGGCCCCGGCGTGTTCTCGGTCGAGGTCGGCGGCCGCACCGCGCGCGAGGCCGGCCGCATCGGCACGCTCGACAGCGTGCTGTTCGCGCTGCTGCTGGCGCTGGCCTATCGCAGCTGGAAGGCGCCGCTGCTGGGCGCGTTGCCGCTGGCCAGCGGTGGCCTGGCCGGACTGGCCGCGGTCGCGCTGGGTTTCGACGGCGTGCATGGAATCACCGTCGCGTTCGGCTTCACCCTGATCGGGGTCGCGCAGGACTACCCGATCCATCTGTTCAGTCACCAGCGCCCGGGGCTGTCGCCGTGGGCCAGCGCGCGCGCGTTGTGGCCGACCCTGGGCACCGGCGTGCTCGCGACCTGCATCGCCTACCTGACCTTCATGCTGTCCGGGGTCGACGGCCTGCGTCAGCTCGCGGTGTTCACCATCGCCGGTCTCGGCACCGCCGCGCTGGCGACCCGCTTCCTGCTGCCGGGCCTGATCGACCCGGCGCCGCGCGATGTCGCCGACCTGCCATGGCTGGCGCGCGCGTGGTCGCGGCTGGCGCGTTGGCCACGACTTGGCGTGGCCGGCGGACTGGCGATCGCGGCGTTGGCGATCGCGGTGGCGACGTTCGCACCCAAGCCGTTCTGGCAGAACGACCTGTCGAAGCTGACCCCGGTGCCGGCCGACGCGCTCGCCGAGGATGCGCGGCTGCGCCACGAACTCGGCGCGCCCGACGTGCGTTACCTGATCACGCTGCACGGAAGCGACACGCAAGCGGTGTTGCGCGCGTCGGAACAGTTGCTGCCGGCGCTGCGCGAGTTGCGTGCCAAAGGCGCGGTCGCCGGTTTCGACCTCGCCGCGCGCTACCTGCCCAGCGCCGCGACCCAGCGCGCGCGGCAGGCGGGTTTGCCCGATGCCGGGGCGTTGCGGGCGTCGCTGGAGACCGCGGTCGCCGCCAGCCCGTTCCGCGCCGACGTGTTCGCGCCGTTCCTCGCCGATGTCGAGGCGGCACGCACGGCCGCCCCGTTGACCGCCGACGATCTCGCCGGCACCGCGCTGGCGACCCGCGTCGATGGCCTGCTGTTGCGCGATGACAGGCGTGCCACCGCGCTGGTCGCGCTCAGTGGGCTGGCCGATCCGGCCGCGGTCGCCGCGGTTGCGACGCATCACGGCGCGCAACTGCTCGACCTCAAGCAGGCATCCGAGTCGCTGGTCGCCGAATACCGGGTGCGCCTGCTGTGGGCGCTGGCGCTGGCCGCGCTGTTGCTGCTGGCGGTGGTGTGGGCGTCGCTGCGCGTGCCGCGGCGGGTGTTGCGCGTGCTGGCGCCAATGGCGTTGACCACGCTGCTGGTGCTGGCGGTGCTGCGCGCGGTCGGGGTCGAACTGAACCTGTTCCACCTGGTCGCGCTGATCCTCGCCGCCGGCCTCGGCCTCGACTACGCATTGTTTTTCGACCACGCCGGCGACGACCGCGACAGTCAGCTGCGCGCGTTGCACGCGATCATCGTCTGCAGCGCGATCACCCTGCTGGTGTTCGCGTTGCTGGCGACCTCCAGCATCCCGGTGTTGCGTGCGATCGGCAGCACGGTCGCGCTCGGGGTCTTGGGCAACTTCGTGCTGGCGCTGCTGATCGTGCGGCGGCCGGCGCTGCACGCCGTAAATGCATCGCCATGAGCGATCGCGAGGCGAATCGGCCGTCCCCGTCATCCAGCGTTCGAACCGGACCGTCCGGGCGCGAGCGGATCGCCGCCTTGATCCCGCACCAGGGCGAGATGTGCCTTTGGGACGAGGTGGTGGAGTGGGACGCGAGCAGCATCCGCCTGCGCACTCGTCGTCATCGCGATCCGGCCAACCCGCTGCGTAGCGGCCATCGCCTGCGCGCCGTGCACCTGTGCGAATACGGTGCGCAGGCGATGGCGGTACACGGCGGCCTGCGCGCAGGCGAGGGTGGCGGCGTGGCGCGCCCCGGCGTGCTGGTTGCGCTGCGCGGAGTGAAATTGATGGTCGCCCGCATCGACGACCTGGCCGGCGAAATCGAATGCACGGCGCAGGTGCTGGTCGAGGGCGAATCCGGCCAGCAGTACGCGTTCCGCATCTGCCACGCCGATACGTTGCTGGCCGAAGGGCGCGCCGCGGTGATCCTGCTGCCAGCAAAGTAACTCCAAGTCTTTGTAGGAGCGGCTTTAGCCGCGATCTAAAATCGGCGCGGGCGGACGACTCCACGATCGCGGCTAAAGCCGCTCCTACAATGGCGCCAGTATCCACGGGAATACGCCATGACCGACAACACCACCCCCCGCCGCGCCCTCGTCACCGGCGGCAGCGGCGACCTCGGCAGCGCGATCTGCATGCAACTGGCGACCGACGGCCTGCATGTGATCGTCCATGCCAACGCCAACCGCGCCCGTGCCGACGCGGTGGTCGCCGCAATCCACCACGTGGGCGGCAGCGCCGAGGCAGTCGCGTTCGATGTCGCCGACGGCGATGCCAGCCGCGCCGCGATCGAGGCCTTGCTGCAGGACGGTCCGATCCAGGTCGTGGTCAACAACGCCGGCATCCACGACGACGCGCCGATGGCCGGCATGAGCGATGCGCAGTGGAAGCGGGTGATCGACGTCTCGCTGCACGGCTTCTTCCACGTCACCCAGCCGCTGCTGCTGCCGATGGCGCGCACGCGCTGGGGCCGGATCGTCAGCGTGTCGTCGGTGGCGGCTGTGCTCGGCAACCGCGGCCAGGTCAACTACGCCGCGGCCAAGGCCGCCCTGCACGGCGCCAGCAAGTCGCTGGCGCGCGAGATGGCCAGCCGCGGGATCAGCGTGAATGTGGTCGCGCCGGGGGTGATCGAAGGGCGCATGGCCAGCGAAGCGTTCCCGCCGGATCTCATCAAGCAGACCGTGCCGGCCGGCCGCGCAGGGCGCGCCGAAGAAGTCGCCGCACTGGTCGGCTTCCTGTGTTCGGATGTCGCCGGCTACATCAACGGCCAGGTGATCGGGATCAACGGCGGCATGGGCTGAGTCGCTGGCCACGCGGCAAGCGGCTAAAGTTGCACCGCCGCGTCGCGGCCCGGATCCGCATCGCGGGCCGGTCATGGACAGAACGTTTCCGGGGGAGACAACACATGCGCCATCCAATCGGCCTGACGGCCGCCTTCATCGCCGTGCTCGCCAGCGGCACCGCCGCCGCCAGCGGCATCCAGTTGCAGAAGCCGGTGCCGTACGCGGCCGACAACGACATCTCCGATGCAATCAAGGACGAGTGCAAGATCAACGAGCAGCTCGCCGATTTCGTCAAGCAGTATTCCAGTGAGCCGGTCGAGCTGGTCAGCGGGCCGGTCGATACCGGCAGTGGCCGGGTGCTGCAACTGGAAATCGTCGACGCGGTGAGCATGGGCAACGCCTGGCTCGGCCACCAGAAGTTCACCAAGGTCAGCGGCACGCTGTTCGAGGACGGCGCTGAAGTCGCCAGCTTCAGGGGACGGCGAAATTCGATGGGCGGGGCGTTTGCCGGCTTCAAGGGCTCGTGTTCGGTGCTGGGGCGCACGGTCGAGGTGCTCGGTGAGGACATCGCCGGCTGGCTGGCCGCGCCGGAGGATGGCGCCACCCTGGGCGACTGAGCCCGATCGGTAATCGTGACTGACGACGGCGCCTCAGGGCGCCGTCTCTTTTCGGCCGGTGGTGGCGTTCACCTGCCGCTGCCGTCCGCGGCGCGACAATCGCGACGATGACTGCCTGGCTTGATCGCCGCCATCGGTGATCCGAACGGAGGACCCGCTCATGCGACTGGCTCCCAAGCGATTGATTCCCGCATTCGTGCTGGGGCTTGCCCTCGCCGCCACCGCCGGCTGCGCCAGCACGTCCCGCTACATGATCGGCGAGGCCCGTCCGGCGGTCGCGCCGGAACAGGTGCGGGTGTACTTCGCGCCGCCGCCGGGGCGCTACGAGGAGATCGCGGTGCTGGAGACTTCCAGCGGCAGCTTCACCTACGGCGAGCAGAACAAGATGGACGAGGTGGTCGGCAAGCTGCGCGTCGCCGCCGCCGAACTCGGCGCCAACGGCGTGCTGTTCCAGGATAGCGCCCAGGGGTATGGCGGCAGCAGCGTCGGGATCGGCGTCGGCGGTGGCAGCTTCGGCGGCAGCAGCCACGTCGGCGGCGGGGTCGGGATCAGCATCAGTCCGAGCCGCAAGCACGCGCGCGGGATCGCGGTGTATGTGCTGGATCCGCCGCCGGTGGGGGCGCAACCGCCGGTGGATTGAGGGCGCTGGCGTCGGGCATGCTCTTGTCCGGCCCGCCGCAATCGCCTGCTTTTTGTAGGAGCGGCTTTAGCCGCGATGTGGAGTCCGACGAGCGATCAAGCCTGTGATCGCGGCTGAAGCCGCTCCTACACGGGAGCAGGTCAGGCGAGCGCTTCGGCTGCACCGTACCAGTGCGGTTCCAGTAATTCTTCACCGGCGTCGACTCCGACGAGCAATTCGGCCAGGCCATGATCGGCGATCGCCGGATGCCGCGCGCGCGCGTGCGCCAGGAGCTGCGCCGCCAGTCGTTCCATCAACGCTACGTTGGCCTGTAGTCGCGCGACCAGGGTGTCGTCGTCGAGGCGGTCATTGAGGGCGCGGTTGAGTTCGTGGAACCAGTCGATCCGGTACTGGTCGAGGTTACGCGCGTCCAGCGGGCCGGCGCGGTCGTCATCGAGCGCCGCGTTGTGCTCGCCCCATTCGCGCAGCAGCGGCTGCAACGCGCGGTTGAGCGCTTCGGCGCGGCCGAACACCGGGCGCAGGCGGCCGAGCAGCGGCAGCGCGCTGAGGCGCTCGCCGAAGTACAGCGGCGCCAGCAACGCCCAGTAGAAGGTGTAGTCCCAGATCACCTTCAGCGGCATCACCGCGGCGTCGCCGAACAGCGCGTACTGGCCGCGGAACAGGCTCAGGGTGTTCTGATAGAACGAGAAATACAGCTGTTGGTAGATCGCCGCGTGCGGCGCCAGCGGTTGGCCGGCGCGGTCGCGCTCGATCAGTTCGCAGATGTAGCCATTGCTGATCGCGATGAAGTCGCTGCCGGGCGAGTAGAACGGGTCGAGGAACAGCCCGGCCTCGCCGGTCAAGGCCCAGCGATCGGGCGAGAACACCTGCTTGCAGCCGTACGAGAAGTCGCGCAGGAAGCGGAAGTCCTGCAGGCCGTGGCCGCCCTGCTCGAGTGCCTCGGCGACGCGCGGCTGGTGCTCGGCCAGCCAGGCCATTGCCTTCTCAAAGCTGTTCATCGTCGCCAGCGGGTGCAGCGCCGGGTCGCAGACGATCCCCAGCGAATGGGCGCCGGAGGCCAGCGGGATCAGCCACGCCCAGTAACCCGGACCGCACATGTGGTTGGTCGAGCGCCAGCGATCGGGCGGGGTGCAGCGGTGGCGCCAGTGGGCGTCGTCGGACCAGTCGTTCGGGTCGATATGGCCGTCGACCCGCCACCACACCGCATTGATGTCGTGGTCGTTGGTTTCGGCGAGGTCGAGCTTGCGCTTGAGCACGCCGGCGCGGCCGCTGGCGTCGACCAGCCAGCGCGCATGCAGCACCCTGGATTCGCCGCCGTACTCGAACCGCAGCGTGTGCGCCGCGTCGCCGTCGCCGATATCGACGCCGCGCACGGTCGAGCCGTCGCGGAAGTCGACGCCGAGCGCGCGCGCGTGCTCGCCGAGGAAGTTCTCGAAGCGGCCGCGGTCGAGCTGCCACGACGGCGTCGGCAGCAGCGCGCTGACCCCGATCTCGGTGCAGCGGTCGACTTCGCGGCGCCCTTCGCTGAAGAAGAAACGGAAACCGAACTTGCGCACCTGCTCGGCGTCCAGGTGCTCGCGCAGGCCGAGCACGTGGGCGAAATAATGACCGCCGATCTCGACCGTCGATTCGCCGACCTTGAACGCCGCCTCGCGCACCGGATGGACGTTGCGCTCCAGTACCGTCACCCGCAGGTGAGGGTCGCGCCGGCGCAGCTGGATCGCCAGGCTCAACCCGGCCAGGCCGCCGCCGAGGATCGCGACGTCGATGTCGGCATCTGGATGTGGAGCGCTCATCGCGGGCTCGCCGATTGCGGCGCGGGCACGGCGCTGGCGAACTCGCCGCTGGGGTCGTCGACCAGCGCCGGGTTGGCGCGGATGCTGCGGTACACCGCCGGGATGCCGCCGCGGCGGAACACCCCGCGCACGACATGGCCGGTGATCCGGCTGAAGTCGCGCCACGGCTTGAAGTGGCTGGCGCGGAACTCCTCGTCGGTGTGCACGCAGGCATAGCGTGACTCGATCGGCACCGACACGCAGCGGGTGCCGAGCTGTTGCGCGGCGGAGATCAGGATCTGCGCCTCGAACACGAAATCCTCGCCGGGCACGTCGGTCAGTGCGGCGACCGCGGCCGGGTACAGGCGCTGGCCGCTCTGGGTGTCGGCGATCTGGTAGCCGGTGCCCCAGGCGATGCCCCAGTCACCGAACGCGTTGGCCAGTCGCCGGTAGCGCGGCTGCTGCGCGCGCTTGCGCAGGCGCGCGCCGATCACGATATGGCCGGGATGGCGGCCGGCGGCGTCGAGCAGGCGCGGGATGTCGCTGGCCAGGTGCTGACCGTCGCCGTCCATCGTCAGCACGCCCTTGAAACCGCGGCGCAAGGCCTCGGCGAAACCGTCGCGCAGGCTGGCGCCCTTGCCGCGGCGCTGCGGGTGGCGCAGCAGCACGATCGGCAGGTCGGCGATCTGCGCCACGGTGTCGTCGTCGGAACCATCGTCGATCACGATCACATTGGCGCATTCGGCCAGCGCGCCCTCGACCACGCCGCGGATGCGCAGCGCTTCGTTGAGGGCGGGGATCACTACCGCGATGTTGTTGCGGTCCATGCGTTCAGTCATGCGCGACGACTCCAGAATCGATCGTGATCCGCAACCGCCGTCGCGGCCCGGCCTTGAGCACGACCAACGGGCGGTCGGTGGCGAACGCATCGAACAGCGGCAGCATCGGCGCCATTGCATTGCCGGCCGCCTGCCGTGCCAGCACGCCGCTGGCGGGCTCGACCTCGCCGTCGTCGAACTCGACGCGCAACCGCGGGCCGGCTGCCGAGGCGCTGCGCGACAGCACCAGCGCGGCGCCGAGCAATCCCTCGCTGCGCGACACCGCGGCCAGCGGTCCGGCCGAGGCGCCGTCGTAACCGACCAGCAGCACCGCCTCGCTGCCGGCCGACAGCTGCACCAGCGCCTCGACCAGGCCTTGGGCGAACGTCGCGTCGAACGCGCTGATCGCGGTCGCCGGCTGCATCGCGCCGGTGCCGATGGTCCAGTACCCGGCCGCGGCGTTGTGCACCGAGTTGTGGAAGCGGGTCGGCGAGATCGCCTGCGGTTGCGCGGCCAGGGTCGCGCACATGTAGTCGGTGATCGGCAGCTCGCCGTGCATCGAGGCGAACACCGACGGCAGTGTCGCCGGGTCACGGCCGGCGGCCTGGCAGGCGGCCAGCGCGACTTCGAGCGCGACCGCGACCGTGTCCGGCGCGCGCCGGCGTTCGTTTGGCGCCAGCAGTTGCGGCGACGGCCGCGCCGGCGCGACATCGGCCAATGCACCGCTGGCGACGAACGCGCGCGCGGCTTCCCACGACGGCAAATCGCGGCTCCAGAAACCGATGCCTTCTATGGTGGCGGCGAGCTGAGTCATGTGGACATTTCAACGGCGGTGTTGCGTGTATTCGGCCGGCCCGGTCGTAGGAGCGAAGTGGGTCGCAAACGCGCAGGCAATCGGGAGGTCGGCGGATCGCGACTCACGTCGCTCTTACAGGAGGAATGGTTTGTCATGCGCGGCCGAACACCAGCGAGCAGTTGTTGCCACCGAAGCCGAACGAATTGTTCATCGCGTAATCGATCTCGGCGCGCGCGTTGTCGAAGCGGATCTGCCCGCCGCAAGCCGGGTCCGGCGCATCGCTGTTGAGGATCCCCGGCAACTCGCCGTGATGCAGCGCCAGCAGCGCGAACACCGACTCGACGATGCCGGCGGCGCCGAGGGTGTGGCCGGTCCAACCCTTGGTCGAGCTGGCATGCAGCGTGGCCGGGAACAGCGCATTGACCGCGGCCGCCTCGATGCTGTCGTTGGCCGGGGTCGCGGTGCCGTGCAGGTTGAGGTATCCGACCTGGGCGGCGTCGATGCCGGCACGTGCCAGCGCATCGGCCATCGCGTATTGCGCACCCAGTCCCTGCGGGTGTGGCGTCGACATGTGGTGGGCGTCGCTGGACTCGCCGTAGCCGCGCAGCTGCAGGCCGGCCTCGTCGTCGCCGGCGCGCTCGAGCAGCGCGAAGCCGCCGGCCTCGCCGAGCGACAGGCCGTCGCGGGCCTCGTCGAACGGCCGGCACGGCTGGGTCGACACCAGCTGCAGCGAATTGAAGCCATACAAAACGCTGCCGCACATGGTATCGACGCCGCCAACCAGCGCCGCATCGGCGAGCCCGGCGTCGATCAACCGCGCCGCCTGGGCGAACACCTTGGCGCTCGACGAGCACGCGGTGGCGACGGTGATGCACGGCCCGCGCAGGCCGGTGGCGTGCTGGATGAAATCGCCGGTGGCGTGCACGGTATGGACGATCGGGCGAGCGATGTCGGTGGCGAACGCGCTGGTGCCGTCGGCGCCGGTGGCGAGGCGGGTGTAGGCCTGCTCGGTCTCGCCGATCGACGAGGTCGAGGTGCCGATCACCACCGCCACGCGCTCGGCGCCGTGGCGCTCGACCAGGTCCGCCAGCGTGGCCAGCAGGTCGTCCTGTTGCAACGCCAGCCATGCCAGCCGGTTGTTGCGGCATTCCCAGCGCGCGAATTGCGGCGGCAACGGCATCGCCTCCAGTCCGTCGACCCGGCCGATCCAGCACGGCAGCGGCGCGCCGTCCTCGCCGGGCGGGCCAAAGTCGTTGCGACGCAGGCCGCTGCGGCGCGCCAGCAGCGCCTCGCGTTGCGCCTCGATGCCGCGCCCCAGCGCGGTGGTGGCGCTGAACGCTCGGATCGCGATCGGCGTCATCGGCGGTGGCAAGGGGCGGGCAGGCGACGAGGGTACTGACGACACGCAGGGTTCCTGTAACGGTGGGTTCGCGTGCGGAAACCGCCGCGCTGGAAGTATAGCCAGCGGCCCGGCCGCGCCGCCGATTGGCCCGGCTGAACAGCCGCCACGACCGCCCGGCGGTTAAACTGGGCGCCACGCTTCCGCCGCTTCCGCCGCTTCCGCCGTGTCCATCCGCCCGATCTCCCGCGCCGCCCACCGCATCGCCCTGGTCCTCGATCGCGACGTGTGGCATGCCGCCGCGGTCGCCGGGGCGGCCTGCGTGCTCAGCGCCGGGCTGGTCTATGTCGGCTATTTCGTCCACGTGCTGCGGGTCGCCCGCAACGCCTCGTGCACGCCCGCGCGCGGCGAATGCGTGCTGCTGTTCGGCAAGCACTCGCCCGCCGGGCGGCTCGACCACGATTTCGAGGCCCGGCTCGACCGCGCCGTGTCGCTGTGGCGCGTGCGGCCGCCGGTCCACGTGGTGCTGCTCGGCGGCGGCGCCGACGGCGAGCCGAGCGAAGCCGAACTCGCACGCCAGGGCCTGTTCGCGCGGGGGCTGGCCAGCGATGCACCGCTGCGGCTGGAGGCGCAATCGCGCGACACCCTGCAGAACCTGCGCAACGCCCGGACGATGCTGGCGCCGGCTATGCACGCGCAGGATCCGCAGGTCACCTCGGTCCAACTGCGAGTCACCTTGTTGAGCAGCCGCTACCATCTTGCCCGCTGCGCGCTGTTCGCGCGCCAGCTCGGCTTCGATGCCGAACTGTGCGCGGCCGAGGCCCGCCTGCGGCTCGGCCCGCGCACGCTGCTGCGGATCGCCGGCGAGGCGGCCTACGTGTGCTGGACCGATCTCGGCACCCGCTGGGCGCGGCTGATCGGTCACCGCCGGATGCTCGCACGGGTCACCTGACCGCCTGCGTCACACCCCGGTTCCGGTTTAAGGTTGGCCGTCCGTGCCGCCGGCCCGATGCCCGCGGCGCCCCACTTCGATACATCGGGAGAACCCATGGGTGTCATGAACGGCAAGTCGCGCCTGCAAGGCGTGTTGATCGGTGTGCTGCTCGCGGCGACGGCAGTGCCGGCCGCGGCGCAGGAAGCCGGGCAGGTCCTCACCGACGCGGACTACGCCCGCGCCGAGGCATTCATGGGCTACAACACCGCGCCGCTGCTCGACCATGCGGTCAACACCGTGATCTGGCAGGACGATGGCCACTTCTGGTACCGCGACCACGATGTCGGCGGCGACCACTTCATGCGCATGGACGTCGCCAGCGGCACCGCGACCGCGGCGTTCGACCACGACAAGCTCGCCGCCGCGCTGGCCGAGGTCACCGGCAAGCCGGTCGACGCCGCCAAGCTGCCGGTCACCGGCATCGAAATCGCCGCCGACGGCCGCCTCGACATCGCCCTCGGCAAGCAGCATTACCTGTGCGACTTGCAGGACAAGAACGCCTGCGTCGCCGCGCGCGGAGTCGACACCAAGAAGCGGAGCACCGAGGAGTCCGGCGCGCCCGGCAACGAGCCGGCGGTCGAATCGCCCGACGGCAAGCGCGCCGCGTTCATCCGTGACTGGAACCTGTGGGTGCGCGACACCGCCACCGGCGCCGAGACCCGGCTGACCACCGACGGCGCCGAGAACTACGGCTACGCCACCGACAACGCCGGCTGGACCCACAGCGACCGCGCGATCCTGGTGTGGTCGCCGGATTCGAGCAAGATCGCGACCTTCCAGCAGGACCAGCGCAAGACCAGCGAGATGGTGCTGGTCGGCACCAATATCGGCGCGCCGAAGGTCGAGCGCTGGAAGTATCCGTTCGTCGGCGACGACAACGTCACCATGATCGAGCGGGTGATCATCGACGTGCCGACCCGCGAGGTCGTGCGCCTGCAGATGCCGCCCGACCAGCACCGCTCGACCCTGTGCGACGACATCAGCTGCTATGGCGGCTGGGAGGACGTGCAGTGGGCGCCGGACGGCGAGACGCTCGCGTTCGCCTCGACCTCGCGCGACCACAAGGACACCTGGCTGCGCGTCGCCGATGCCGCTACAGGCGAGGTTCGCGAGGTCTACCACGAGCGCGTGCCGACCTATTTCGAGAGCGGCAATGGCCGGGTCAACTGGCATTACCTGCCCGAATCGAACGAGTTCATCTGGTTCTCCGAGCGCAGCGACTGGGGTCACCTGTACCTCTACGACCTCGCCACCGGAAAGCTCAAGCACGCGATCACCGAAGGCGAGGGCAACGTCACCGAAGTGCTCAAGGTCGATCCCGACTCGCGCACGATCTGGTTCCGCGGTGTCGGCATGGAAGACGGCCGCAATCCGTACTACCAGCACTTCTACAAGGTCGGCTTCGACGGCGGCGAGCCGGTGTTGCTGACCCCGGAAGACGCCAACCACACCGTTATCCTGTCACCTGACGGCAAGCATTTCGTCGACGCCTATTCGACCCCGACCGTGCCGCCGGTGACGGTGCTGCGCGACAGCAGCGACGGCCGCATCGTCGCCGAGGTCGCGCGCGCCGACGACAGCCGCCTGCGCGCCACCGGCTGGGTGCCGCCGACCCCGATCACGGTGACCGCGCGCGACGGCAAGACCACCCTGTACGGGATGATGTTCAAGCCGACCGACTTCGACCCGTCGAAGCAGTACCCGGTGGTCAACTACATCTACCCGGGCCCGCAGACCGGCTCGGTGCGCGGCCGCAGCTTCTCGCCCGCGCGCAGCGACCACCAGGCGCTGGCCGAACTCGGCTTCATCGTGGTCGCGATCGACGGCCTGGGCACGCCGTGGCGATCCAAGAGTTTCCACGACGCGTTCGACGGCGACATCGGCGACAACACCCTGCCCGATCAGGTTGCCGGGCTGAAGCAACTCGGCGAACGCTTCGACTGGATCGACCTCGACCGCGTCGGCGTCTGGGGCCACTCCGGCGGCGGCTACGCGACGCTCGACGCGATGCTGACCTACCCCGACTTCTACAAGGTCGGCATCTCCGAGAGCGGCAACCACGACAACCGCAGCTACGAGGACGACTGGGCCGAGAAGTGGCAGGGCTTGGAAGTCGTCGACAAGGACGGCGACAGCAACTACGACGCCCAGGCCAACCAGAACCGCGCCGGAAACCTCAAGGGCAAGCTGCTGCTGGCGCACGGGATGATGGACGACAATGTGCCGCCGCAGAACACGCTGCTGGTGGTCGATGCGCTGATCAAGGCCAACAAGGACTTCGACCTTCTGCTGTTCCCGAATGCGCGTCACGGCTTCGGCGAGGACAGCGACTACATGACCCGCCGGCGTTGGGACTACTTCGTCGAGCACCTGATGGGCTCGACTCCGCCGGAGCAGTACCAGATGAAGGTCGGCAAGGACTGAGGGTGATCGGGTTGTCGTCGCCCGGCCGCGACGACAACCCGCACCTTGTAGGAGCGACGTGAGTCGCGACCCGCCGACCCCGTCAGGAGCCGCTGAACCCGCTCGGGGCTGATGGTGCCGAAGCCTCCTTCGGCCGAAACGACACAGCCCGGCTGCCGGCGTTCCGGCCGCGATGTACAGGTCGCGACTTACGTCGCTCCTACAGTGAACCAGCGTCGCGGGTCCCGCGACCGCGCCCCGGTAGAATGCCCCGATGGATGTCTCCCACCTGCTCGACGCGCTCAACCCGGCGCAGCGCGAGGCCGTTTCCGCGCCTCCCGGCCACTACCTGGTGCTCGCCGGCGCCGGCTCCGGCAAGACCCGCGTGCTGACCCACCGCATCGCCTGGCTGCACGAGGTGTTCGGGGTGCCGACCCACGGCATCCTCGCGGTCACCTTCACCAACAAGGCCGCGGCGGAGATGCGCCAGCGGGTCGACGCCCAGCTCGGCGGCGGCACCCGCGGGATGTGGATCGGCACCTTCCACGGGCTGGCCCACCGGCTGCTGCGGCTGCACTGGCAGGAGGCGAAGCTGCCGGAAGGGTTCCAGGTGCTCGATTCCGACGACCAGTTGCGGCTGGTCAAGCGCGTGGTGCAGGGGCTGGAGCTCGACGACACCCGCTTCCCGCCGCGCCAGATCGCCTGGTGGATCAACGCGCAGAAGGACGAGGGCCGACGTCCCGAGCACCTGCAACCCGACCCGGGCGACCAGTGGGCCGACGTCATGCGCCGCTGCTACGCGGCCTACCAGGAACGTTGCGACCGCGCCGGCCTGGTCGACTTCGCCGAACTGCTGCTGCGCGCGCACGAACTGCTGCGCGACAACCCGGCGTTGCTGGCGCATTACCGCCACCGCTTCGGCGAGATCCTGGTCGACGAGTTCCAGGACACCAACGCGATCCAGTACGGCTTCGTGCGCCTGCTCGCCGGTGACAGCGGCAAGGTGTTCGTGGTCGGCGACGACGACCAGTCGATCTACGGCTGGCGTGGCGCCAAGGTCGAGAACGTGCAGCGCTTCCTCAAGGACTTCGCCGGCGCGCAGACCGTCCGGCTGGAGCAGAATTACCGGTCGAGTGCCAATATCCTCGACGCCGCCAACGCGGTCATCGCGCACAACCCCGACCGCCTCGGCAAGAACCTCTGGACCGACAGCGGCAGCGGCGAGCCGGTCGACCTGTACGCGGCCTACAACGAGATCGACGAAGCCCGCTTCGTGGTCGAGCGCCTGCGCCAGTGGGTGCGCGACGGCGGCAGCCACGGCGAGGTCGCGATCCTGTATCGCAGCAACGCGCAGTCGCGCGCGTTCGAAGAGGCGCTGTTGTCGGAACAGGTGCCGTACCGCGTGTACGGCGGCCAGCGCTTCTTCGAGCGCGCCGAGATCAAGGACACCCTGGCCTACCTGCGGCTGGTCGCCAATCGCGCCGATGACGCCGCGTTCGAACGCGCGGTCAACACGCCGACCCGCGGCATCGGCGAGCGTACGCTCGACGAAGTGCGCCGCCGCGCGCGGGCCGACGGCGCGCCGCTGCTGGTCGCCGCGCGCTGGCTGACCACCGAGCCGGTGCTGGCCGCGCGCGCGCGCAATGCGTTGGCCGGCTTCATCGAGTTGATCGAAGGCCTCGACACCGACGTTGCGCAGATGCCGCTGCCGGAGAAGATCGACCACGTGCTGGCACGTTCGGGCCTTCGCGAGCACTACGCACGCGAGTCAAAAGGCCAGCTCGACTCGCGCACCGACAACCTCGACGAACTGGTCTCGGTCGCCTCGCGCTTCATCCGCAGCGACGAGGAGGACGCCGCGGCGATGCCGGAGCTGGTCGCGTTCCTCAGCTACGCCTCGCTGGAGGCCGGCGAGGGCCAGACCCAGGCCGGCGAGGACGGCGTGCAGCTGATGACCCTGCACAGCGCCAAGGGCCTGGAGTTCCCGCTGGTGTTCCTGGCCGGGCTGGAGGAGGGGCTGTTCCCCAACAACCGCTCGATCGAGGAATCCGGCCGGCTGGAGGAGGAGCGTCGACTCGCCTACGTCGGCATCACCCGCGCCCGCGAAAAACTGGTATTGAGCTACGCCGAGGCGCGCCGGATCCACGGCCAGGAGATGTACGGCATCCCGTCGCGGTTCCTGCGCGAGATCCCGCCGGCGCTGCTGCACGAGGTTCGCCCCAAGCTGCAGGTCTCGCGGCCGATGTTCAACGCCGCGCCGAAACGCAACTTTGGCCATGCCGCGGTCGAGGTGCCTCCGCTGCCGCTCGGCGCCAATGTCCGCCACGCCAAGTTCGGCAATGGCGTGGTCACCGACTTCGAGGGCAGCGGCGCGCACGCGCGGGTGCAGGTCAACTTCGACGAGGCCGGCAGCAAATGGCTGGTGTTGTCGTACGCGAACCTGCAGCCGGGGTGACGTCGGGATTGGCCACCCGCAAATTGAAAACGGCGCCACACGGGCGCCGTTTTCATTTGGGCGAGGCTTACGCCAGCGCCGGCACGCCGTCCTCGTCGGACTTCGGGTCGGGGCCGAAGCGGTTGTCGCCGCGAGTCCCCTCCATCACCGCGAACACCAGCAGCACGATCGCGCCGATCAGCGGGATCAAGATCAGCAGCAGCCACCAGCCGCTCTTGTCGATGTCGTGCAGGCGGCGCACGCTGACCGCGATGCTCGGCAGCAGCACGGCCAGCGAATACAGCAGGCCGAGCATGCCGATGCCGCTGTCGGTCATGAACCCGCCCATGCCGTCGATGATCGCCAGCACGATCGAGACGATCACGTTGAACAGCGTGAACATCCAGTATTCCTTGCGACGCGCGCGGCCGTCGAAGCCGACGTAGTTCTTCAGAACCTTCAGGTACCAATCCATTGTTGCTCCCCTTGAGTGAGTCGTGCCGCGCGGACCTCCCCGGCCCGCGCCGTGCCGATACTACACCGGCGCGATCACGGTTCGACGCCGCCGTCCCGGCCGCCGCCCGCGCTCACTTCGCGTGCCACTTGTCGTCGTCGCCCTTCTCGTACTTCTGCTTGACCGCGGCCCAGGCGACCTTGTGCGCGGTCTCCTCGCGCGAGGCGTCGCCGCGGCGCTCGTCGGCATCCTTGTACTCGTCCCAGGCGCTGTTGAACGCCTCCTTGTAGATCTCCTGCGCGTGCCTGGGCACGTTGTCCTTGACCGAGTCGGGCAGTTCGGTGATGCGGTCGTACGGCATGCATGCCTCCGGATGTGGTGGACCGGATGCATGCTGCGCGAACCACGGTTAATCCCCGGCGAAAAGCCGGTGAGGTGGTGGTGATGCCGGCGCCCGGCCGCTCAATTCCACTCGAACAGCTTCCAGTACACCGGCGATACCGGGCCCTCGCCCTCGCTGCTGTCGAGCAGGCCATCGCCGTTGCGGTCGATCAGGTAGTAGGTCGGGCCGCGCAGCGGGGTGATCTTGACCACGTGCAACTGGCCGGCGACCCGGTACTCCTCGATCAGGTCGCCGTTGTCGGCGGTGCGCCGGTTCACCTGCGCATTTTCAAGGCCGGCCGTGGGGTCGGTGGCCGGGTCGGGCGGCGCTATCGTGGCGCACCCGGCCAGCGGCAGCAGCAGGCTTGTCAGGACGAGGGTAACGATGCGCATGGCGGGCCTCCGGTCGCGAACGGCCAGCATACGCCGGCGGGTAGAATCGCGGCATGAAACGACTCGTCCTGATCGATGGCTCCAGCTACCTCTACCGCGCCTTCCACGCCCTGCCGCCGCTGACCAACGACGTCGGCGAGCCCACCGGCGCGCTGTTCGGCGTGGTCAACATGCTGCGCGCGCACCTGAAGGAACAGCCCGACTACATCGCCTACGTCGTCGACGCGCCCGGCAGGACGTTCCGCGACGACCTCGACGCGCAATACAAGGCCAACCGCCCGCCGATGCCCGACGAGCTGCGCGCGCAGGTGCAGCCGATGTGCGACATCGTGCAGGCGCTCGGCATCGACATCATCCGCATCGACGGGGTCGAGGCCGACGACGTGATCGGCACGCTCGCGGTGCAGGCGGCCGATGCCGGCGTCGACGTCACCGTGTCGACCAGCGACAAGGACTTCGCCCAGTTGGTGCGGCCCTGCCTGGACGGCGATGGCGGCGAGTGTCCCGGCATCGTGATGGTCAACACCATGAGCGGCAGCCGGCTCGACAGCGACCAGGCGGTGATCGACAAGTTCGGCGTGCGCGCCGACCAGATCATCGATTACCTGGCGCTGATGGGTGACAAGGTCGACAACATCCCCGGGGTCGAGAAATGCGGCCCGAAGACCGCCGCCAAGTGGCTGGCCGAGTACGGCACGCTCGACGGCGTGATCGCCAATGCCGACGCGATCAAGGGCAAGATCGGCGACAACCTGCGCGCGGTGCTCGACCGCCTGCCGCTCAACCGCACCCTGACCACGATCCGCACCGACCTCGAGCTCGAGCGCCGCCACGACGAGTTGCGCCTGCGCGAACGCGATGCCGACGCATTGCGCGTGCTGTACGCGCGCTACGGCTTCAAGCAGGCGTTGCGCGATCTCGACGGGGGCGCCGCTGCCGAGGCCACGGCCGAGCGCGCCGGCGTGCGCAATACCGCCGCCGGCTACGCCCGCAGCGCCGCCGCACCCGCAGGGGTCGATCCGGCGCTGTCGGCACCGGGCGAGTACGAGACCGTGCTCAACGAGGCGCAGTTGCAGGAGTGGGTCGCGCGCCTGCAGGCCGCCGACGAATTCGCCTTCGACACCGAGACCGATTCGCTCGACGCCCTGTGCGCGACGCTGGTCGGCCTGAGCCTGGCGGTCGAGCCCGGCCGCGCCTGCTACATCCCGCTCGGCCACGACTACCCCGGCGCACCGGCGCAGCTGGACCGCGACACGGTGCTGGCGGCGCTGCAGCCGGCGTTCAATGATCCCGGCAAGCGCAAGATCGGCCACAACGGCAAGTACGACCTGCACGTGCTGCGCTGCCACGGTGTCGAAGTGCGCGGTTACGCCGACGACACCATGCTCGAAAGCTTCGTGTTCAATGCCACCGCCAGTCGCCACGACATGGACTCGCTGGCCAGCCGCTACCTCGGCTACGAGACGATCAAGTACGCCGATGTCGCCGGCAAGGGCGTCAAGCAGATCACCTTCAACCAGGTCGCGATCGACGACGCCAGCCGTTACGCCGCCGAGGACGCCGACATCACCCTGCGGCTGCACCGGGTGCTGTCGCCGAAGCTTGGCGAGGTGCCGGCGCTGCAGCGGGTCTACCGCGAGATCGAGGTGCCGCTGGTGCCCGTGCTGGAGCGGGTCGAGGCCAATGGCGTGCTGGTCGACGCGGCCGAGTTGCGCCGGCAGTCGTCCGATCTCGGCGCGCGCATGCTCGCCGCGCAGCAGCGCGCGACCGAACTGGCCGGGCGCGCGTTCAACCTCGACTCGCCGAAGCAGGTCTGCGCGCTGCTGTTCGAGGAACTGAAGCTGCCGGCGCTGGTGAAAACCCCCAAGGGCCAGCCGTCGGCCAACGAGGAGGCGCTGGAGGCGATCGCCGACCTGCACGAGCTGCCGCGGGTGATCCTCGACTACCGCGGCCTGGCGAAGCTGCGCAGCACCTACACCGACAAGCTGCCGCTGATGATCAACGCGCAGTCCGGGCGCGTGCACACCAGCTACCACCAGTCCGGCGCGGCCACCGGGCGGCTGTCATCGACCGATCCGAACCTGCAGAACATCCCGATCCGCACCGACGACGGCCGCCGCATCCGCAAGGCGTTTATCGCGCCGGAAGGCCGTCGCATCGTCGCCTGCGACTACTCGCAGATCGAGCTGCGGATCATGGCCCACCTGTCGGAGGACCCGGCGCTGCTGCGCGCGTTCGCGTCCGGCGCCGACATCCACAAGGCGACCGCCGCCGAGGTGTTCGGCAAGACCCTGGAAACGGTCGAGCCGGGCCAGCGGCGCGCGGCCAAAGCGATCAACTTCGGCCTGATGTACGGCATGAGCGCGTTCGGTCTGGCCAAGCAGTTGAATGTTTCGCGCGGCGAGGCGCAGGACTACATCGGCCTGTACTTCAGCCGCTACCCGGGCGTGCGCGAGTTCATGGACCGCACCCGCCAGCAGGCGCGCGACCAGGGCTATGTCGAGACCGTGTTCGGCCGGCGGCTGTACCTGGAGAACATCAGTGCCCGCAACCAGGGCCTGCGTGCCGGCGCCGAGCGCGCGGCGATCAACGCGCCGATGCAGGGCACCGCCGCCGACATCATCAAGCGGGCGATGATGGACATCGACGGCTGGCTGGCGGGGCATCGCGACGGCGACGGTTCCGGTCCGGCGCTGATGATCATGCAGGTGCACGACGAACTGGTATTCGAGGTCGAGGCGGGGTTTGTCGACACCTTGCTGGCGGAAGTGGGCGCGCGGATGGTCGCGGCGGCGCAATTGCGGGTGCCGCTGGTGGTGGACAGCGGGTTCGGGGCGAACTGGGAGGAGGCGCATTGACCCGCGTTGCGCAGGGGGATTCGGCGGCAAAGTGAATGCGGGAGGCCCGATTTCGAGGGTCAACGCGGGTGGCTTTGCCGATCGTGGCGCAAGCGTGGGATTCCGAAGGTCGGTGCGGTTGTTAACGACACGTTAGCCGAAGTTGGAGCTCTGAATCTGCCCTGAATCCCACGAATTCTTAACCGCTATCTTCACGATTCATCCATGTAGGAAATGGTCATATGGCCCTCGACAGATGCAACGTCTGTCGACGATCTCTCCCTCCCCTGGAGTGATCCCGGAGCGAAGGCCCCTCCCCAGGTCCCGCTCCACCAGCCCCGCCGGCCCCCCCTGCCTGCGGGGCTTTTTATTGCCTGCGATTTGGTGGTGGGGTTCTCGATGGGTGCAAGCGGGTGGGCGCAGCTTCGGCCGGAGCGTCGTCCTGGGCGGGGTGCCGCTTCCCGGCTCGGTCGGCCATTCATGGCCGACTCGCCGGCCGCGGGCATCCATGCCCGCTGTGCGCCGCACCCCGCCCAGGACGCCGCTTCGCTGCTTGGCTGGCGATGGCTTCGAAAGGGGATTTCAACGCACTGTCGGCTGTATACGACGCCAGATGAACTCGCGGACCTTTGTAGGAGCGGCTTTAGCCGCGATCGGGAACCATGCGCCTGCGTCAAATCCAGATCGCGGCTAAAGCCGCTCCTACAAGAGCTCTGTCAACCAGTCGCGGGGTCGCAGGTAGTCGCCCAATCGCGCCTCGGCGCTGCCGGGCTCGGGCTCGAAGCGATACTCCCAGCGCGCCAGCGGCGGCAGGCTCATCAGGATCGATTCGGTGCGTCCGCCCGATTGCAAACCGAACAGGGTGCCGCGGTCGAACACCAGGTTGAATTCGACGTAGCGGCCGCGGCGGTATAGCTGGAACTGGCGCTCACGATCGCCGTACGGAGTATCGCGACGGCGCTCGACGATCGGCAGGTAGGCATCGAGGAAGCCGTCGCCGACCGCGCGTTGGTAGGCGAAGTCGCGTTCGAAGTCGCCGTGCAGGTCGTCGAAGAACAGGCCGCCGACGCCGCGGGTCTCATTGCGGTGCTTCAGCAGGAAATAGTCGTCGCACCACTGTTTGTGCGCGTCGTAGCGGGCCTGGCCGCCGAACGGTTCGCACAGCTCTCGCGCGGTGCGGTGCCAGTGCAGCACGTCCTCGTCGAAGGGGTAGAACGGGGTCAGGTCGAAGCCGCCGCCGAACCACCACGCGACCGTCTCGCCGTCGCGCTGGGCGCGGAAGTGGCGCACGTTGGCGTGGGTGGTCGGCAGGTAGGGATTGCGCGGGTGCAGTACCAGCGAGACCCCGACCGCGCGCCACGAGGCGCCGGCCAGCTCCGGCCGGGCGACGCTGGCCGAGGGCGGCAGCTTGCTGCCGGAGACGTCGGAAAAACCAACGCCGGCGTGCTCGAACACCGCGCCTTCGCGCAGGATGCGGGTGCGGCCACCGCCACCTTCGTCACGGACCCACGCGTCCTCGACGAACCGGGCGCCGCCGCCGTCGGCGTCTTCCAGCGCGCTGCAGATGCGGTCCTGCAGGCCGGTGAGGTAGTCGCGGACGCGCGCGAAGTCGCCCGCGGGGGGGGCGTTGGAAGGCGTGTTGGTCATGGCGCCGATTCTACCGGCGCCCGCCGCCTATGCCGCCTGTGCCAGGCCCGCGATCCATTGCTGCAGGTGCTGTTGGCCGCGCTCGTCGAGCCGGCCGTCGAGCGCCGAATACCAGCTGCGCACGTCCAGTGGCGACAGCGCGCCACGCAGGATCGGCAGACTGTCGGCGAGGAACGCCTCGAACGACGGCACTCCGCGCTGCTGCAGGAACGCCGGGTCGGTGCCGTGCAGCTGCAGGTAGACGTCACGCAGCCACTGCAGGTGCGGCAGCGCCAGCGACATGCGGCCGCGCGCGGCGAGGGCGGCGAGGAACTCGCTGCGGGCGAGCGCCGGCGGCAGGTCGCGGGCATTGAGCTGGTCGAAGCGCTCCAGCCAGGCCTCGCCGCGTTCGGCCTCGTCGCACATCACCGAGGTCGTGGCCAGTTGCAGGGCGTTGTAGGCGCTCGGCTGGTCGTCGAACAGCGCCAGCCAGTGGTCGAACGCGTCGTCCCAGCGCTTGAGGCCGGCCAGCGATTGCGCGCACAGGCGGTGGGCCTGGTTGCGCACCCCGGCGTCGCGATGGTCGACCTGGGCCGCCGCCACCGCCAGCGCACTCTTGAACTCGCCGCGGCCGAACGCCGCCAGCGCCGGTCGCAGCACGGGTGGCGCGGCGGGATCGATTTCCGTCGTTTCGACTCGCGCGGTTGCGATGGGCGTGGGTCGCGTCTCGACTTCCGGTCCAGGTTCGCGTGCCGGCTCCCGTACCGGAGCCGCCACGGCGACGGCCGCGTCTTCCGCGACCGCCACCGGCATGTCATCGACCGCGTCTTGCGGCGCCTCGCGCGGCGCAACGACGGTGTCCGCGGCGACCTCGATCGCTACGCGGCCGCGCGAGGACCCGCGCAGGATCGATCCGAACAAGCGTTTCAGCCATTCCATCGCCGTACTACTCCTTCCCTGGTGTGATGCGTTGGCGTCGATATGTGACCGCGGTCACGCGATGCGGGGCGATAGTCTAGGCTACGCCGCCGCATCGCTGTCGCACGATTACTTCAGGTTGTCCTCGAACAACTCGAAGATCCGCCGGTATTCGTCATACCAGCTGTCGGGATGGACGAAGCCGTGCCGCTCCAGCGGGTACGAAGCCAGTTCCCAGTCGTCCTTGCGCAGCTCGATGAGCTTCTGCGCGAGCATCACCGAGTCCTTGTAGAACACGTTGTTGTCCATCATCCCGTGGGCGATCAGCAGGTTGTCCTGCAGGCCGTCGGCGAACTCCAGCGGCGACGACTTCAGGTACGCCTCCGGATCGACTTCCGGCGTGTTGAGGATGTTGGAGGTGTACTCGTGGTTGTACTGCGACCAGTCGGTGACCGGGCGCAGCGCGGCGCCGGCCTTGAACGTGCCCGGCTCCTTGAACAGCGCCATGAAGGTCATGAAGCCGCCGTAGCTGCCGCCGTAGATGCCGGCGCGGTCGACATCGCCCTGCTTGTTGGCGCCGAGCCAGGCCAGGCCGTCGAGGTAGTCCTGCAATTCCGGCGTGCCCATCTGCCGGTAGATCGCGGTGCGCCAGTCGCGGCCGTAGCCCTCGGACGCGCGGTAGTCGAGGTCGAGCACGATGTAACCCTGCTGCACCAGCAGGTTGTGGAACATCTGCTCGCGGAAGTAGACCGGGTAGCGGTCGTGCACGTTCTGCAGGTAGCCGGCGCCGTGGACGAACATCACGATCGGATACTCGCGTCCCGGCTCCATCTGCTTCGGGCCGTAGTACTTGCCCCAGATCGGGCCGGCGCCGTCGCTGGACGGGACCTGCACGATCTCCGGCTCGATCCACTCGCGCGCCCGGAACTCGGCGCTGCGGGTGTCGGTCAGCAGCCGGGTGTTCTCGCCGCTGGCGTCGACCACCGCCAGTTGCGGCGGCAGGTAACTGTCGGAATGGCGCACCAGCAACTGCGAGCCGTCCGGCGACAGCGCGAAGCTCTCGACGCCATCAAGCGCGGTCACTTCGCGCACGGCGCCGCCGTCGCGGTCGACCGCGCAGACCTCGTAGTCGCCGGGCCAGTTGCGGTTGCAGGTGAAGAAGAAATTCGTGCCGTCGGTGCCGAGCGCCGGCGCGGAGACTTCCCACTCGCCCGAAGTCAGCGCGCGCGGTTTGCCGTCGCCGTCGGCGAGGTACAAATGCGAGTAGCCGTCCTGCTCCGACAGCAGCCACAGGGCGCCATCATCGGTCCAGCCGAACTCGTTGTAGTTCCAGTTGATCCAGGCGTCGTCGTGCAGGCGGTGGCGCACGGCCAACGCGGCGTCGTCCGCCTGGCCGGCGCGCGGGCTGACCGTCGCGATCCAGCGGTCCTTGTTGTCGACCGCGCGCAGCAGCACCGCGGCGCTGCTGCCGTCGGCGCGCCAGTGGATCGCCGGGCCGCTGCCGCCGCCGTCGCTCTCGACCCGCACCGCGCGATCGCCGTCCAGCGGTTCCAGTTCGGCCTGCTCGCGCAGCGCCGCGAGCGGATCGACATCGATGCCTGGCAGGGCGTCGAACTCCAGTTCCTCGACCTGCGCGGTGGCGACCTCGACCAGCCACAGGCGGTGCGGCAGCGGCGCGTTGTGGCCGACCCGCACGCGCACCTCTTCGAATTCCTCGTAGCCCGACTCGGTCACGTACTTGGGCATCTTGCCGGTCTTGCCGGCGTCGGCGCCCTTGGCCTCGGTGACCACCAGCAACCACTTCGCGTCGGGCGACAGCGCGCTGTCGACGATCGTCACCTCGTCGCCGAGGTAGGCCGGCAGCGGCGCGCGGCTCGGGTCGGCGGCGCGCCAGGCTTCGTTCTGCTCGCGCGCGGCCTCGCGCCGGGCGCGCTCCTCGGCGAGGGTCTCGATCAGCCGCAACTGGCGTTCGCGCAGGTCGTCGGGCTTGGGCTCGGCCGCCGGGTCCTTCTCGGCCTTGACCAGCGCGGCCTGGCTGCTGCCCTGGCCGGCGCGCCACTGGAACCAGTCGTTGCCGGCACGGAACACCAGGTTGCCGGCGGCGCTCCATTGCGGCCGCGACTCGGCCTGGTCGGTTCGACTGACCTGGGTCAGCGCGCCGTTGCGCACGTCGCGTACGAAGATGTCGCCGTTGCGCACGAACGCCATCCGGCTGCGGCTGGCGTCGTACACCGGCCGCGCGCCATCCAGCTGCGCACGGTCGGCGCCGTCGACCCGGACCGGGGTGCCGCCGTCGAGACCGAGCTGCCAGGTGTCGCGGATGGTTTCGCCTTCGCGCTTGAGGTTGTATTGCACGCTGGCGCCGTCCCAGGCCCACCAGGCCTGTTCGACCGGCGGGCCGATCCAGTCGGGGTCGGCCATCACCTGGGCCAGGGTGAGTTCGGCGCTGGCCGCGGTGGCGGCGACCGGTTGGGTCGGCTCGGGCGTGGCCGGCTCTGGTGAAGCACTTTGCGCCAGCGCGGACGTGGACAGCAACAAGGCGGCGGACAGCGGCAGCAGACGGAGCATCGGCACGGTTCCCCAGGGACGGATTCGGCGCAGGGTAGCAGCGCCGGCGCGGTGGGGGATCGGCCACCGGTCATGGTGGACGTGCCCGCCCGATGGTGCAAAACCGGTGACGGGTACAATGGCCGGCGCGGCGCACCCCGCGCGTCGTGGAGAGCGTTGCGTGGATGACCTGCTGCTGTCGCCACTGCTGTTGTCACGGATCCAGTTCGGCTTCGTGATCTCGTTCCACATCCTGTTTCCCGCCTTCACCATCGGCTTGGCGCACTGGCTGGCCTTCCTCGAATGGCGCTGGCTGCGTACCCGCGCCGAGGTCTGGCGCGACCTCTACTTCTTCTGGCTGCGGATCTTCGCGATCTCGTTCGGCATGGGCGTGGTCAGCGGCATCGTCATGAGCTTCCAGTTCGGCACCAACTGGGCGGTGCTGAGCGAGCGCGCCGGCGCGGTGCTCGGGCCATTGCTGAGCTACGAGGTGCTGACCGCTTTCTTCCTCGAGGCCAGCTTCCTCGGGGTCATGCTGTTCGGCTGGAAGCGGGTGTCGCACGGGCTGCACTTTTTCTCGACCTGCATGGTCGCGCTCGGCACGCTGCTGTCGACGTTCTGGATCCTCGCGGCGAACAGCTGGATGCAGACGCCGCAGGGCCACGAAATCATCGACGGCATGTTCATCCCGGTCGACTGGTCGGCGATCATCTTCAACCCGTCGTTCCCTTACCGGCTGGTGCACATGACGCTGGCCGCGTTCATCACCACCTGCTTCGTGATCGGCGGGGTCAGCGCGTGGTATCTGCGGCGCGGCATCCATCTTGAACCGGCGCGGCGGATGCTGAAGCTGGCGGTGGCGTTCGCGCTGGTCGCGGTGCCGGCGCAGGTGCTGGTCGGCGACCTGCATGGGCTCAATGTCGGTGAACACCAGCCGATCAAGCTGGCGGCGATGGAGGCGCATTGGCACGCGGAACCGGAAGGCGAGGGCGTGCCGCTGGTGCTGTTCGCGCTGCCCAACGAGGACGCCGAGCGCAACGATTTCGAGGTCGCGATTCCGCGGCTCGGCAGCCTGATCCTGACCCACAGCTGGGACGGCGAGATCCAGCCGCTGACCTCGGTGCCCGCCAGCGAGAGACCGCCGGTGGCGCCGGTGTTCTGGGGCTTCCGGGTGATGGTCGGGCTCGGCGTGGCCATGCTGCTGCTGACCCTGGCGTCGGCGTGGGCGTGGTGGCGCGGCTGGCTGTTTGAATCGAAGTGGCTGCTCAACGGCTGGCGGCTACTGAGCCCGGCCGGCTTCATCGCGCTGCTGGCGGGCTGGTACGTGGTCGAGATCGGCCGCCAGCCGTGGGTGGTCTATGGCCTGCTGCGGACCAGCGAGGCGGTCAGCCCCAACATCACCGCGGCCGCGGTCATGGGTTCGTTGATAACGTTCGCGATCGCCTACGCGGTGATCTTCGGCGCCGGCATCTGGTACCTGATCGGGTTGGTCCGCAAGGGCCCGCAACCGCACGAGCGCGCGCCCGACACCGAGGACGGCGACAAGACCCCGGCACGGCCGCTGTCGGTCGGCGACCGCGACGATGCGGAGGCGAGCTGATGGAACTGCAGACCGTATTGCCGGTGATCTGGTTCGGCGTCATTGGTTTTGGCGTGTTGATGTACGTCGTGCTCGACGGCTTCGTGCTCGGGCTCGGCATCCTCGCGCCGTTCGCCGAGGACGAGGCCCAGCTCGACCACATGATGAACACCGCCGCGCCGATCTGGGACGGCAACGAGACCTGGCTGGTGCTCGGCGGCACCGGCCTGCTGGCGGCGTTCCCGAAGGCGTACGCGCTGGTGCTGTCGGCGTTGTACCTGCCGGTGTTGCTGATGCTGATCGCGCTGATCTTCCGCGGGGTCGCGTTCGAGTTCCGCTTCAAGGCGCGGCGCGGCAAGCCGGCGTGGGGCGTCGCGTTCGCGCTGGGCTCGATGCTGGCCGCGTTCGCCCAGGGCGTGATCCTGGGCGCGCTGGTCGAAGGCATGCCGCTGCAGGAAGGCAAATACGTCGGCGGCGCGTTCGATTGGTTCAGCCCGTTCTCGATGCTGACCGGGGTCGCGGTGGTGTTCGGCTACGCGCTGCTCGGCGCCTGCTGGCTGATCCTCAAGACCGACGGGCGGATGCAGCAGGTTGCGCGGGGGCTGACCCGGCCGCTGGTGTTCGTGGTGGTCGCGTTCATGGGGCTGGTCAGCGCGTGGCTGCCGTTCCTCGACTCGCGGATCATGGCGCGCTGGTTCGAGAGCGGCAATTTCTGGTGGCTGGCGCCGGTACCGCTGCTGGCGCTGGTCAACGCGTTCGCACTGTGGCGCGCGGCGATGCGCGAGGGCCGCGACGCCGCGCCGTTCGTGCTGACGCTGTGCTTCTTCGCGCTCGGGTTCGTCGGTCTGGTATTGGGCATCTGGCCGAACATCGTGCCGCCGGCGTTGACCATCTGGGAGGCGGCCTCGCCGCCGTCGTCGCAGATGTTCGTGCTCGCCGGGCTGGTGGTGCTGCTGCCGCTGATCCTTGGCTACACCTGGTGGTCGTACCGGGTGTTCCGCGGCAAGGTCGAGGCCGACTCGGGGTATCACTAGATATTGGGCGGCGCCGCGATCGGCGCCGACGTGGGCTGACGGTTCTGGTTCGCGGCTGAAGCCGCTCCTACGGAATGCCGGCGCTGGCACAAATGCCCGCGCTGGCGGCTGAATGCCGTGTTCGCGGGCCCGCGAGCTGCGGGTATGCTGTGCGTCAGCCTCACGCAGTGCAGCTTCCCCCGGCCGCCGCTAATGCAAGCCTACGTCTACAAGAGTCTCCGCAAGGACGACACCTACCTGTTCCTCGCCGCGCGCGATGATTTCGCGCGCCTGCCCGAACCGGTGCGCGAACCGCTGGGCCGGCTGCAATTCGTGATGGAACTGGTCCTGACCCCGGAGCGCAAACTGGCCCGCGGCGACGCCGCGGTGGTGCGCGAGAACCTGGCCCTGCGCGGCTTCCACCTGCAGCTGCCGGCCAGCACCGTCGACCCGATGACCGAGGACTGGGGCACCGATGGCTGAGCCGCGGCCGCCACGTGGCCCGCTGGCGGCACTGGCCGCCGGCGCGGCGCTGCTGGCCGGATTGATCGGCCTGGGGAGCTGGACGGCGGCAATCGCCGGGACCCTGGCGCAGCCGCTGTTCGCGCTGGCGGCGCGGCACTGGCGCACCCGCCTGCCGCTCGGCATCGATCGCCTGCGTCATGGATTGCCGCCGTTGCTGTTGCTGTGGCTCGGCGTGGTCGTGGCATTCGCGCTGGCGGTGGCCTGGCCGTTGTCGGCGCTGCTCGATGGCGGCTCGCTGATGGCGGCGCTGGCGCTGAGCACGGTGGTCGGTCTTGCCCTGCTGGCGCTGTGGCGGCTGTGGCCGCTGTGGCAGGGGCTGGAACGCGATGGCGGTGCGCTCGGCGACCACTGGCGCGCGCTGGTCGCGGTCGAACTGGGTGCCTGGCGCGGGCTCGGCGTCGCGGCGGCGGTGGCCGCGCTGGCCGGCGCGATCGTGCTGGCGGCATGGCCGGGCCTGCTCGGCAATGTGATGCGCTGGGCGCTGGCGCTGGTGTTCCTGCTGGGATCGGCGGCGCTGCACGGCTGGCTGCAGCGGGTGGCACCGGCCGATGCGCTGAGCTACCTCGGCGAGGACGAGTACGGCGACGAGCTGGCGCATGGCGACGCCGCGGGTACCGAGGCGGAAGCCGATGTCGCTGTCGATCCGCAGCCCGCATCGGCGGGGCAGCGCGCCCCGCTTGCCGATGATGTCGTCGTCACCCGCCCGGTCCCGAGCGAACCGCTGGAGCCGGCGCTGTACGCGGCTGCCCGCAGCGGCCGGGTCGAGGCGGCACTGGAACTGATCGAGGCCGGCGCCGACCCCCACGCGCCGCCGCCGGCCGACGACCGCGACCAGCGCAGCCTCGCGGTGCTGGCGGCGGTGCTGCCGGACCTGCGCCTGCTGCGCGCGCTGATCGCGCGCGGGGTCGACCTCAACAATGCCGATACCGGCATGACCCCGCTGCTGGCCGCCACCCGCGACAGCTGGCACGGCCGCCCCGACGCGGTGATGACCCTGCTCGCCAACGGCGCCGACCCGCGCGCGACCGACGCCGAGGGCAACACCCCGCTGCATTTCGCCGCGCGCAGTTCCGACCCCGGCGTGGCCGCGTTGCTGCGCGATGCCGCCGCCGAGCTGGAGGCACTCAACCACGATGGCCTGTCGCCGCTCGGCGTCGCCTGCGCCGCCGGCAACTGGCGGCTTGCACGGTTCCTGCTCGAGCGCGGCGCCCGGCCGGAACCGGTCGACGGCCAGCCGGCGCTGCTCGCCGCGGCCGGCGGCGAGGACGACGATCCGGCCGGGGTGTTGCTGCTGCTCAAGCTCAAGGCCAAGGTCGACGCGCGTAGCCGCGATGGCCGCAGCGCCCTGCACGAGGCGGCGCTGGCCGGTCACGCCGAGATCGTCGATGCCCTGCTCGCCGGCGGCGCGACCCCGGCGATGGCCGATGCCGCCGGCTGCAGTCCGTTGCACGAGGCGGCCCGCGGCGGCCACCTCGACGTCCTCGACCGCCTACTGGAAAAGCTGCCCAGCGGCGGCGCCGCCGAAGTCGCCAGCCAGGACGGCCACGGCCGCAACGTGCTGGCGCTGGCCTGCATGGCCGAGGGCGCGACTCCGGACCTGATCCGGCGCCTGCTCGCGCTCGGCATCGATCCCGAGCAGCGCGACCACGACGGCAAGCGTCCGCTCGACCGCGCCGCCGAAGCCGGCCGCTGGCCGCTGGTCGCCGCGCTCGATCCGACGTATGCACTGCCGGCCAGCATCAGCGGCGCCGACGAAGCCGCGCTGGCCGATCGCGCCCCCGCCGCGCTGCTGCGCGAGGGCCTCGGCGAGGGCCGCGAAACCGAACTCGCTGCGGTCGCCGCGCTGCTCGCCCCGGCCGAACTGGGCGCGCTGCTGCACGACGGCGACGCGCTGCTGCCGCCGCACCAGATCGAGTGGCTGCTGGCCCACGGCGCCGACCCCGAAGTCGGCGACGGTGCTGGTCGCACCCCGATGTTCGTCCTGCTCGGCCGTGCCCCGGCGGCGCTGCCGTCGTTGCGGTTGTTGCTCGACCGCGCGGTGTCGCCGGCCGGCGCCGGTGGCCTGGCGCGCTTCCTCGCCGCCTGCGTCGCCAGCGAGCAACCGGGCGCGGTGCTGGAGGTGGACGCGCTGCGTCTGCTTGACCACGGCGCCGATCCATTCGCGCCAACCCGCGCCGGCGACCCGCCGCTGGCGCTGGCGGTGCGGCTCGGCTGGTCGCGCCTGTTGCAACGCCTGCTCGCGGCCGGGGTCGAACTCGATGCCCGCGACAGCCACGGCATGAGCGCACTGCACCTGGCCGCCGCGCTCGGCCGCGAGGCGATGCTGCGGCAGCTGGTGGCCCACGGCGCGGCGCCCGACCTGGTCGCCGCCGATGGCCAGACCCCGCTCGGGGTCGCGCTGTCGGCCGGCCGCCGCGACCTCGCCGACTGGCTTGACTGGCGCGGCTGGCCGCTGCCGCGCCGGCGCCTGCAGGCCGCGGACGTGCCCGCCGCGGCGATCGTCGGCGACGCCGACGCGGTGCGCCGCCTGCTCGACCTCGGCCTGCCGGTCGACGCGCTCGACAGCCAGGGCTGCAGCGCCCTGCTGCGCGCGGCCGGCGGCGGCCATCGCGCGGTGGTCGACCTGCTGCTGGCGCGTGGCGCCGACTCGTCGCTGGCGGCCAGTTCCGGCGCGACCCCGCTGTCGGCGGCGGTCAGCATGCGCCACGCCGACATCGTCGACCGCCTGCTCGCCGCCGGCGCCGACATCGAACAACGCCTGCCGGGTGAGTTGACCGTGCTGATGGTCGCCAGCGCGCTCGGCCTGCCGGACCTCGCCGCACGCCTGCTCGGTGCCGGCGCCGACGTCCACGCACTCGACGCCCAAGGCCGCACCGCGCTCCACTGCGCGGCGATGTTCGGTTTCGGCGCGCGCGAGCGGATCCGCCTGGTCGCGCTGTTCGACACCCTGCTGCTGGCCAACGGCGAGGCCGCGATCGACACCGCCGCCGGCGGCGCCACCCCGTTGCTGCTGCTGCTGGGCGCACGCGCCGAACCCGGCAGCGCCGCCGACGAGGACGTGCTGATCGCCGGCCTCGAACAGCTGCTCGACCACGACGCCCGATTCGACATCCAGGACCCGCGCGGCTTCGGCCCGTTGCACCTGGCCGCGCTGCACGGGCTGTTGAAGGTGGTGAAGTGGCTGCTGCGCGCCGGCGCCGATCCCGACCTGCGCGACACCCTCAACCGCAGCCCGCGCGAGATCGCGGTGATGCGCGGCTTCATCGACATCGCCGCCGAGTTCGCGCCGACCACGCCGGGCGGCGACGTGTCGATGGCGCGGTTCCTGCGCGACCGGCGCTGACCTTCAGGCGCCGTCGGGTTCGGCGGATTCTTTCGACGGCCCGTCCTTGCGCCCGGTGATGCCGCCGAGCACGCCGGCGCCCTGGTCGGCGTCGAACAGCTGCTCCAGTTCGCGCCGGGCATCGCTGGACGCCTGCATCAGCGCTTCGGCATCGTCGTGGACCAGATACTGCGCGTTGAGCAAACGCTCGTCGTGGGCGAGGAACTTGCGTCCGTGGTCGCGCGCGACCGCGGTCGGCACGCCAAGGGCGACCAGCACGTCCTCGCCGACCTTCAGGCTCGACAACAGCATCTCGCGCTGCGACTGGGCGCCGAGGTCCATCAGGTCCCAGGCATGCCGGCGGTCGCGCGCGCGGGCGATCACCTTGGCCTGCGGATACAACCGCCGGATCACCCGCACCGTGCGCAGGCTGGCTTCGGGGTCGTCGATCGCGATCACGAACACCCGCACGTGCGCGGCACCGGCCGAACGCAGCAACTCCGGCTTGGCCGGATCGCCATAGAACAGCGGATTGCCGAAGCGACGCATGAAGTCGACCTGGTCGGCGCTGTGCTCGATCGCGATGAACGGAACTTTCTGCGCCACCAGCAGGCGCGCGACGATCTGGCCGAAGCGGCCGAAGCCGGCAATCAACACCTGAGGGTGGCCGTCATCGGGCATCGGGTCGTAATCACGTTCCGGCCGCGCCACCGGATGGCCGCGCAGGAAACGCGCGATCGCGATCATCAGCAGTGGCGTCAGCGCCATCGACACGCCGACCGCCGCGACCAGCCGGTCGCGCATCACGTCGTCGAGCAGGCCAGCCTTGACCGCCTCGGAAAACACCACGAACGCGAACTCGCCGCCGACCGCCAGCACCGCCGCCAGTTGCAGCGCATCGCGCCGCGACATCCCGCCTGGGCGCACCCCGACCCCCCACAGGATCGCGAACTTCACCACCAGCAGCGCCAGCACGATCGCCTCGATCAGCAGCGGCTCGGCCATCACCCGCTTGAGATCGATGCTCATGCCGACTGCCATGAAGAACAGCCCCAGCAGCAGGCCCTTGAACGGTTCGATCTGCGCTTCCAGTTCGTGGCGGAACTCCGAGTCGGCCAGCAGCACGCCGGCCAGGAACGCGCCCAGTCCCGCCGACAGGCCGGCGACCTGCATCAGCCAGGCCGACCCCAGCACCGTCAGCAACGCCGCGCCGGTGAACACCTCCGGCATCATCGAGCGCGCGACCACCCGGAACACGTGTCGCAGCAGCACCCGGCCGCCGAACACCAGCGCCACGATCGCCAAGACCGCCTTCAGCACCGCGTCCCAGCCGAGCCCGCCGGCCTCCACCGCCGCCGCCTTCCCTAGCAGTGGGATCGCCGCCAGCAACGGGATCGCGCACAGGTCCTGGAACAGCAGGATCGCGAACGCCAGCCGGCCGTGCTCACTGGTCAGCGCCTTGCGTTCCGATAACAGTTGCAGGCCAACCGCGGTCGACGACAGCGCCAGCCCGAGGCCGACCACCAGCGCCGCCTTCCAGCCGAACCCGACCAGCGTCGCCAGCAGCCCGAGGATCAAGCCACTGGCGAGCATCTGCGCGCCACCGACACCGAACACCGGCTTGCGCATGACCTTCAGCCGCGACGGCGACAACTCCAGCCCGATCACGAACAGCATCATCACCACGCCGATTTCCGACGCCGCCAGCACCGGCTCGGCGTCGCGGATCACCCGGATCCCGTACGGCCCCAGCACCACCCCGGCGGCGAGGTAGCCCAGCACCGCGCCCAGCCCGAAGCGCCGGAACACCGGCACCGCGATCACCGCCGCGAGCAGGAACACCAAGGCCAGTTCCAGGCCACCACCGTGCATGCGCACCTCCTTTGCGTTCGATTATGCGCGGATGCCGCCGGTCGGCCACGCGGCTTTCACGGGAAACAGCGTCCCCGGCCAGCGCGGGCTGTCATCGGCGGGGACAAAAAAACGCCCCGCGATTCGCGGGGCGCTTTCGTATCGAACGGTCGCCGGTTCAGCGCCGCATCGAACTGAAGAACTCGTCGTTGGACTTGGTCGTCTTCATCTTGTCGAGCAGGAACTCCATCGCGCCGATCTCGTCCATGCCGTGCAGCAGTTTGCGCAGGATCCAGATCTTCTGCAGCAGCTCGGGCTCGATCAGCAGGTCCTCGCGGCGGGTGCCGGAGCGGTTGATGTCGATCGCCGGGTACACGCGCTTCTCGGCGATGCGGCGGTTCAGGTGCACTTCGGAGTTGCCGGTGCCCTTGAACTCCTCGTAGCCCAGCACGCTCTCGCCACGGTCGGCGCCGAACAGTTGCTCCAGCTCGCGTCGCGCATCGCAGGTGTTGCGTCCATTCATCGTCTGCGTACTTCTGGTACTGGTATTGAACAGAAATGCTACGCATGTCCGAGCGCCACCGCTGTCGGCACTCCAGTTCGACCAGCACAGTCTCACCCGGTGCAAACCGGACTAAAAGGCCCACGCAGCTAGCGGCATCAGCATCCTTCAACCCACGCATCGCGAGGAGGGGCGCGCCTTGACGCGATTGGTGTTGCGTGATAAATGAAGGCGCAGGGAGTTTTCCGCTCTAGAGCCGTCTAGACGTGAATGCGAATGGAGCAATCGCACACTTGTAAATAAACTCATCTCAATGATTGCTATCAAAATGGCACGACTCAATGTGCCTACGAAACCGATTTCATCGGCGGGAAAGAGGAGGGAGAGAACATCTAATCAAGGAAGCGAGTAGTAGCAAAGGAAACCAATTTCAGGAGGAAATGGTAATGCGTAAAATTTCACTATTTATATTTGCGCTGGTTTGCCTATTAGTCAGCGGTAGTGCATTCGCGCTCTATCCCATAGGCGGTGGCGTCTACTGCAATACGTCTACAGTTACAGTTGATGGAGTCAGCTATACAAGCTTCTACGGCTGCTTCGCCTCCGGCGGTGGCGGCGGTGGCGGTGGGGTCGGCAGTTTCCCGAGTGGTGGTGGCGGCAGTGGCACTACACCAAACAATCCCCAGTCTATAGTCGACACTCCAAACAACGCTGATAGCCCCCCTGCAACTCGGTGCAGCGGCGTATATGCACGTCATGACCATGCCAACAGGGATTGGAGAACTGCGGTGGCTCGCGTTATTTCTCTCCGCGCCACCCCTAATGGTCGGAAGGTTCGGATCAAGTATGACGATGGTAGTAGCGAACTCTATTTTCTTTCAGGTGCAATGATGACTGAGCCATTTCCGGGCGGTCCAATCCCAGGCACGTTAGTTGGGGGTAATAGCTGCGGTGGCGGCGGTAGGAATGGACCTATTCCGCCGGGCGGTCAAATACCTTGATTCAGGATTGAACACTTGCCTTTCAGGCGGGCTAGAGGTTCGATCTTCTAGCCCGTCTCGATCGGACCATGAAACGCTACAGGTGGGGGCATTCAATGAGAGGCACAGGAATTCAGTCAGCGCCAAAAGTGCCCAGATGGCTGGCACTGTTACTGGCGGTTCTCGGTATTTGTTTAGGTGTCAGTGTTCTTTGGCAAGGTAGTCCAACTGTCTTGGATGGCACGTCGGAGCGTGATAGTTCAGTAAATACAGATCCCAAGGACGAAGCGACCTTGGCTGCCGCCCACGAAGAATCATTGTCGGCTGCAACCTCAACGCGTTTGGATACTTGGGGGGGCGGGTATGCTCTAGCCGAAAAAAACTTTATGGCCGGTAAGAACGAGTTGCTCGCACGGTACGGACCAGAAAGCCCGCAGTTAGCCAGCTATGTTCTTGAGTGGTCTCACGCATGCGCGCAGGATCTATCCCGCGCGGAAGCTGATGCAGGGGGTTCGAGTCAGGCTGGCGCCATAATGAGGGAGTTCTGTAAAGGAGTCGCCCCGATAAGTGATGTCGAGTCGGTAAATATATACAAACAGTCGGTTCGCACCGAATTTTCGATGAAATTGTCTCAAATTGAAAGAACGCAAGGGGTGGACTCGGCACTCGATTTTGCAGAAAGTTATATCAAACAAGCGCAGGATCCATACTCTGTTCGTGCGGGGCTTGACTACATGGTGAGAGCAGAGGTTCTTTCTCCGCCGCCTTCAGAGCGAAGCGTCGGGAGTGAGCGCAGATTGCGTGAAATATACGAGATGGCCCGAGATAGCTACATATGTGACCTGTATGGCGGCTGTTCAGCGACCAGCCCGGTTTCAGCGCGATTCTGTCTTGAAGTAAAATGTCCCCATGTGACGGGCTATCGGCAGCAGGTTGGCAACCAGCTGAGTCGGTCGGATCTTTCGGCCTTCAACTGGTATGTAAACGCAATCAGGACGCTTAGAAACTAGCTGTGATTGATTTCGATGCGGGTATTTCCGATTGAAGTAGGAATGCCCTGAGCCAGATCGAGGCCACTACGGTGCATGCGAACTCCTCGCGTTAGATTATGCGCGGACGCCCCCGGTCGGGCACGCGGCTTTCACGGGAAACAGCATTCCCGGCAAGCACGACGCCATCGACGGGAACAAAAAAGCGCCCCGCAATGCGGGGCGCTTTCGTTGCAGCCAATGCTCGACTCAGCGCCGCATCGAACTGAAGAACTCGTCGTTGGACTTGGTGTTCTTCATTTTGTCGAGCAGGAACTCCATCGCGCCGATCTCGTCCATGCCATGCAGCAGCTTGCGCAGGATCCAGATCTTCTGCAGCAGCTCCGGCTCGATCAGCAAGTCCTCGCGGCGGGTGCCGGAGCGGTTGATGTCGATCGCGGGATACACGCGCTTTTCGGCGATGCGGCGGTTGAGGTGCACCTCGGAGTTGCCGGTGCCCTTGAACTCCTCGTAGATCACCTCGTCCATCTTGCTGCCGGTGTCGATCAAGGCCGTTGCAATGATCGTCAGCGAACCGCCTTCCTCGACGTTGCGCGCGGCGCCAAAGAAGCGCTTCGGGCGATGCAGGGCGTTGGCGTCGACGCCGCCGGACAGGATCTTGCCGGAGCTCGGCAGCACGTTGTTGTAGGCGCGGGCGAGGCGGGTGATCGAGTCGAGCAGGATCACCACGTCCTTCTTGTGCTCGACCAGGCGCTTGGCGCGCTCGATCACCATTTCTGCGACCTGCACGTGGCGGCCGGCCGGCTCGTCGAAGGTCGAGGACACCACTTCGCCGCGCACGGTGCGCTGCATCTCGGTGACTTCCTCGGGCCGCTCGTCGACCAGCAGCACGATCAGGTGCACGTCGGGGTGGTTGTGGGTGATCGCGGTCGCGACCTGCTGCATCAGCATGGTCTTGCCGGCTTTCGGCGGCGACACGATCAGTGCGCGCTGGCCCTTGCCCTGCGGCGCCATCAAATCGAGGATGCGGCCGGTGATGTCCTCGGTCGACCCGTCACCACGTTCCAGCGTGAACTTGCGTCGCGGGAACAGCGGCGTCAGGTTCTCGAACAGGACCTTGTTCTTGGACGCTTCCAGCGGCTCGCCGTTGATGGTGTCGACGATCGACAACGCGAAGTAGCGCTCGCCGTCCTTCGGGAAGCGGATGCGCCCCGAAAGGTGGTCGCCGGTGCGCAGGTTGAAGCGGCGGATCTGGCTCGGCGAGATGTAGGTGTCGTCGGGGCCGGCCAGATAGCTGGCCTCGGCCGCGCGCAGGAAGCCGAAGCCGTCGGGCAGGATCTCCAGCACGCCGTCGGCGGCGACGCCTTCGCCGTGGCGGGTCAGCACCTTGAGCACGGCGAAGATCACGTCCTGCTTGCGCGCGCGGGCGACGCCCTCGGAGATGTTCAGCTGCTCGGCGATCTCCAGCAGCTTGTGCGCCGGCATCCGCTTGAGGTCGCCCAGCGAGTACTGCGGGAAACCCTCGGGCACCTGCGGGTTCGGCCGTGGGACGAAGGTCTCGTTGCCGCCGTCGTCGCTGGGGAAGCCGTCGCGGTTGCCGCGGTTGCCACCACCACCGCCGCCGCCTCCACCACCACCGCGCTCACGACGGTTGCGGAAGCGTTCGCGGCGGTTGCCGCGGCCGCCGTCCTGGTCGCCGCCGCCGCGCTGCTGGTCACCACGCGGCTGGTTCTGGTCGGCGCGCTGCTGGTTGTCGCTGCGCGGCTGGCCCTCGGTACGGGCGGTATTGCCGTCGCTCGTGGTGCCACCGCCGGAGGGAGCGGCGGATTCGGCGGCTGCCTTCGGCGCATCGGCCTTGGCCGGTGCCGGTGTCTGCGCAGGCGCGGATGCCGGGGCGCCGGACGCGGCGGGTGCCGGGCGGGCCTCGGTCGGCGCGGCCTTCGGCTCGCTTTTGGCGGGTTCGGATTTGGGGGTGTCGGCCTTGGCCGACTCGGTCTTGCTGGCAGCGGGCGTGGAGTCGGCCTTGCTCACGCGCGGCTTGCGCACGCGCTTCTCGGCGGTATCGCCAGCATCGGGGGTGTTATCGGACAAGCGGGAGTTCCTCGCTAAGCGGCGAGCGCTCGCGCAGCGGCGAGCGGGACGTCGGGGACGTGGTCACTGATGAGTGATTTCAAGAAGGGGTGCGGCGCCTGCAACACGCCGGGTTTGCTGAAACTAGCACCGCTATTGCGCGGCAGCAAGCGGGGCGGTGCCCCGCGGTTCATGATCCGGGCGGCGCGGCGGCCGGTCGCCTCAGAGCGCCTTGTCGATCAACTGCGCCAGTTGGCCCTTGCCGACCGCGCCGATCTGGGTCTCCTGGACCTGGCCGTCCTTGAACAGCAGCAGCATCGGGATCGAGCGCACGTGGTACTTCATCGCGGTGGCGCGGTTGTGGTCGACGTTGACCTTGGCGATCTTGACCTTGCCGGCGTACTCCTCGGCGAGCTGGTCCAGTGCCGGGGCGATCATCTTGCACGGGCCGCACCATTCGGCCCAGAAGTCGACCAGCACCGGTTCGGACGACTGCAGCACGGCAGACTCGAAATCGGCATCGCCGACCTGCATGACTTTATCGCTCACAAGGCTCTCCTGGTGGGAAGGATGATGGGTCGGGCGCCGGCGGCTGAGGCGCGGCCGGGCTTTTGCCGGGGGTTGCGTTAAACTGGGGCGTTTCGCGGCGGCATTCAAGGCCCCCGCACGCTGCGGTCAGGGAAAAACTGGCCGACCCCGGCAGTCTGCTTCGCCGACGCCACCCACGCAAGCACGTCCATTTCGCGCCACCGCGTGGGACCCCCAGACCTGAGATGACCGACCGCATGAGCGACAAGCCCCTTACCGATATTTCCTTTTCCTCGTTTGACCTGCATCCGAGCCTGCTGGCCGGGTTGGAGACCGCCGGCTTCACCCGCTGCACCCCGATCCAGGCGCTGACCCTGCCGGTGGCGCTGCCCGGCGGCGACGTCGCCGGCCAGGCCCAGACCGGCACCGGCAAGACCCTGGCATTCCTGATCGCGGTCATCAACCGCCTGCTGACCCGCCCGGCGCTGACCGAGCGCAACCCGGAAGATCCGCGCGCATTGATCCTAGCGCCGACCCGCGAGCTCGCGATCCAGATCCACAAGGACGCGGTGAAGTTCGGTTCCGAGCTCGGCCTCAGGTTCGCGCTGGTCTACGGCGGGGTCGACTACGACAAGCAGCGCGCGCTGCTGCAGGAAGGCGTCGACGTCATCATCGCCACCCCGGGCCGGCTGATCGACTACGTCAAGCAGCACAAGGTGGTGTCGCTGCACGCTTGCGAGATGTGCGTGCTCGACGAGGCCGACCGCATGTTCGACCTCGGCTTCATCAAGGACATCCGCTTCCTGCTGCGGAGGATGCCGATCCGCACCGAGCGGCAGACCCTGCTGTTCTCCGCGACCCTGAGCCACCGCGTGCTGGAGCTGGCCTACGAGCACATGAACGAGCCCGAGAAGCTCGTCGTCGAGTCCGAGTTCATCACCAACTCGAGCGTGCGCCAGCTGATGTACTTCCCGTCCGACGAGGAGAAGATCCCGTTGCTGCTGGGCCTGCTGTCGCGCAGCGAGGGTGCGCGGACGATGGTGTTCGTCAACACCAAGGTCTGGGTCGAACGGGTCGCGCGGGCGCTGGAGCGCGGCGGCTACCGGGTCGGCGTGCTGAGCGGCGACGTGCCGCAGAAGAAGCGCGAGTCGCTGCTGGCGAAGTTCCAGAAGGGCCAGCTCGAAATCCTGGTCGCGACCGACGTCGCCGCCCGTGGCCTGCACATCGACGGCGTGTCGCACGTCTACAACTACGACCTGCCGTTCGACGCCGAGGACTACGTGCACCGGATCGGCCGCACCGCCCGTCTGGGCGCCGAGGGCGACGCGATCAGCTTCGCCTGCGAGCGCTACGCGATGAGCCTGCCGGACATCGAGGCCTATATCGAACAGAAGGTGCCGACCGCGCCGGTCGAGGCCGACCTGCTGGTCTCCAGGCCGCGGCCGAAGCGCGAGCCGGTCGAGGGCGAGGAATCCGAGAGCGTCGGCGCGATCTTCAAGGAGGCGCGCGAGCAGCGCGCGGCCGAAGAGGAGCGTCGTGGTGGTGGTCGTGGCCGCAGCGGAGCGGGCGGTTCGGGCAGCCGCAGCGGCGGTGGCGGTCGCAGCAGCGGCGGTCGCAGCGAGGGCGGGAGTGGTTCGCGCCGGCCGCGTCGAGAGAAGAGCACGGCCGATGCCGACAAGGTCGCGGGTGGTCCGGCACAGGACGAGACGCAGGCTCCGGGCGCAGCTGCGCCAAAGCCGCGTCCGCAGACCGCGGCGACCGCGACCGATGGCGTGCCGGCCGGTGTCGACGGCGAATCGCGTCCGCCGCGCAAGCGTCGGCGCCGCCGCGGCGGCCGCAAGATCGAGGGAGCCGGTGACAGCGCCGCCGACCAGTCGGCCCCGGGCCAAGTCCAGCAGCCCAAGCGCAGCCCGGCCGGCAACAGCGGCAAGGCCACCCAAGTCGCGGCCAACAAGCCCAAGCCGGCCGCCACGGCGACCAAGCCGGCCAGCGAGAAGACCGGCCTGCTCGGCCGGATCAAGCGCGGCCTGCAGGCGATGGTGACCCGCGGCCCGAATTCGCAGCACTAAAGGACGCGGACTTCCGGCGGCAAGCCCAAGCCGCCGCCGGATCTCCAGCGCGGGCGTAGGAGTGACGTGAGTCGCGACCTGTACATCGCCTCCAGCGGTCGGCGGGTCGCGACTCACGTCGCTCCTACATCGGAATCGGTTTCCACGCGCAGCGTTGTGAACACGAACGTCATCGGCTACCGCCCTAGCCATCGCCGCCGCCGCCGCCGATACTTGGCGCCATCGTCTTCGACAGGTGCGCGATGAGCGTTCTGCGCTTCGACAACGTCAGCAAGCAGTACAGCGGCGGCCAGCAGGCGCTGCGAGAGGTCAGCTTCGAGGTCGGCGCCGGCGAGATGCTGTTCCTCACCGGCCACTCCGGCGCCGGCAAGACCACGCTGCTGAAACTCATCCACCTTGCCGAGCGACCGAGTCGCGGCGCGGTGCTGTTCGGCCAGCAGAACCTGCTACGGGTGCGCGGACGCAAGGTCGCGATGCATCGACGCAACGTCGGCGTGGTGTTCCAGGACCACCGGTTGCTGGCCGACCGCAGCGTCGCCGACAACGTCGCCCTGCCGTTGCTGCTGCAGGGCCTGCGCCGGGCCGAGATCAACAAGCGGGTGCGGGCGGTGCTCGACCGGGTCAGCCTCGGCGCCCGCGCGCAGGCACTGCCGACCCAGCTGTCGGCCGGCGAGCAGCAACGCGTCGGCATCGCCCGCGCGATCGTCGGCGAGCCGGCGCTGCTGGTCGCCGACGAGCCGACCGGCAACCTCGACCCGACCCTGTCGGCCGAGATCATGGCGCTGTTCGAGGCGCTGCCGGAGCGCGGCACCAGCGTGCTGGTCGCCAGCCACGACCTGGCGCTGGTCAAGCGCATGAAGAAGCGCGTGCTGGTGCTCAACCAGGGCCAGCTGGCTGACGACATCTCGCCGCAGGACCTGGCCGAATGAGCGCGACCAACAGTCCGGCGGCGAAGTCGCAATCCCGATTCGGCAGCTGGTTCGACCACCACATTTACAGCTTGGTCGCCAGCGCCGGGCGGATGCTGAAGAAACCGTGGTCGACCGCGCTGACGATCGGGGTGATGGCGGTCGCGCTGGCCCTGCCGCTGGGCCTGTGGGTGGCGCTGGCGAACGTCGAGCGTTTCGCCGGCGACGTCCAGGACGCGCGCCAGATCAGCCTGTTCCTCAAGCCCGAAATCAGCCTCGAACGCGCCGCCGCGCTGACCGACGCACTGCGCGCGCGCGCCGATGTCGCCGCGGTCGAGCACCACACCCCGGAACAGGGCCTGGCCGAACTGCGCAGCACCAGTGGCCTCGGCGAGACGATTTCCAGCCTCGACGGCAACCCGCTGCCGAGCCTGCTGGTGGTCAGCCCGAGCGGCGACGAGGCCTTGCTGGCGGCATCACTGCAACAACTGCCGGAGGCCGACATCGTCCAGCACGACGCCGCCTGGCGCGAACGCCTCGACGGCTGGTTGCGTTTCGGCGGCCGCCTGGCCTGGGTGCTGGCGGCGATGCTCGGCTTCGGCGCGCTGCTGGTGGTCGGCAACACCGTGCGTCTCGACATCCAGCAGCGCACCGAGGAGATCGGCGTGCTGCAGCTGCTCGGTGCCACCGACGGTTTCATCCGCCGGCCGTTCCTGTACCTGGGCCTGAGTTACGGCGTGGTTGCCGGCGCGCTGGCACTGGCATTGCTGACCGTCGCCGACCTGTCGCTGCGCGCGCCGCTGGCGGAACTGGCGCGCAGCTACGGCAGCGATTTCGCCCTGCAGGGTTTCGGCCCGGTCGCCGCGATCGCGATCGTGATCGGCGCCGGCGTGCTCGGCTGGATCGGCGCCGGCCTGGTCACCGGCCATTACCTGCGCCAGACCCGGCCCACCGACACATGAGCATGGACACATGAGCGCGCACGCATGAGCGAGATCGAAGACAAGCTGCGCCACGTCGCCGCCGACGCCCCGCGGGTGATGGTTGTCGACGGCTCGAAGCTGGTGCGCAAGCTGATCGGCGACGTGCTCGTGCGCGAGCTGCAGAATGTCGAGGTGGTGCCCTGCGCCGACATCGCCGATGCCCGCGCCGCGCTTGCGGCCGGCCCGGTCGACCTGGTCACCACCTCGTTGTCGCTGGCCGATGGCGACGGCATCGCCCTGGCCCGCGCGGTACGCGAGACCGCGGGGCAGGCCTACGTGCCGGTGATCGTGGTCTCCGCCGACGCCCAGTCGCACCTGGAGTCGCGGCAGTTCACCGAGGACGTCACCGACTATTTCGACAAGGCGCTCGGCCATACCGCGCTGGCGGAGTTCATCCGCGGCTACGTGCAGCCGGCGCCGATCCCCGGCGCGCGGGTGCTGTATGTCGAGGACAGCAAGGTGGTCGCGCTGGCGACCAAGCGCATGCTCGAGCGTCAGCAGATGCAGGTGCTGCACTTCGTCGATGTCGAGTCGGCGCTGGAGTACCTCGAAGGCCTGCGCGGCGCCGACGACCCGGGCACCGACCTGATCCTCACCGACGTCTACCTGAAGGGCGAACTGGAGGGCAAGGACCTGCTCGACCGCGTCCGCCACGACTTCGGCTACGGCAAGCGGCGGCTGCCGGTGCTGGTGATGACCGGCGACGCCAACGCGGACAACCAGAGCGCGCTGCTGCGCGCTGGCGCCAACGACCTGGTGTTGAAGCCGATTGAGGAGCGCTTGCTGGTGACCAAGACGTTGTTCCAGTTGCGGCTTGCGAAGCTGGCCTAGTTCGCGGGGTGCTCTGGTAGGAGCGACGTCAGTCGCGACCTGTACATTGTCTCGGCCGTTCGCCGTGCGACGCACCCCGTCACTTCTACAAACGATGTACAGGTAGCGACTGACGTCGCTCCTACAATGGGTCCATGACCGACGACCGGATCAAACTCGAACCCTCCTGGAAGGCCCGCGTCGGCGACTATCTGCAGCGCGAGGACATGCAGGCACTCGCCGCCTTCCTGCGCCAGCGCAAGGCCGCCGGCGCTCAGGTGTTCCCGCCGGGGCCCGATCTGTTCGCCGCGTTCGATGCCACACCGTTCGAGCAAACCCGGGTGGTGATCCTCGGCCAGGACCCCTACCACGGTCCCGGCCAGGCCCACGGCCTGTGCTTCTCGGTGCGCCCCGGGGTGCCGGTGCCACCGTCGTTGCTCAATGTCTACAAGGAGATCGAGCGCGACCTCGGCATCGCCCGGCCCGACCACGGCTGCCTGCTGCCGTGGGCCCGGCAGGGCGTGCTGCTGCTCAACGCGGTGATGTCGGTCGAGGCCGGTCGCGCCGGCGCCCATGCCGGCAAGGGCTGGGAGGGTTTCACTGACCACGTGGTCGAGACCCTGGACCGCGAGCGCGAGGGCCTGGTGTTCCTGTTGTGGGGCAGCTACGCGCAAAAGAAGGGCGCCATGATCGACCGCCAGCGCCACCGCGTATTGAAGGCGCCGCACCCTTCGCCGCTGTCGGCCCACCGCGGCTTCCTCGGCTGCGGCCATTTTTCCGCGGCCAACCAGTATCTGGTCCGTCGCGGGCAGGCGCCGATCGACTGGTCGCTGCCGCCGGCCGCCGCGTTGGCGTCGCCCTGAACCGGCGTTCGGCCGCAGCGCGAGCGGACGCCCATTGAAACCGTTGACCTCGCCCCTACGTCCAATGGGGCACGCTGTGTCGCCAAATCCCGCTGATTGTTCCGTGAATGGGATGCTGAAGCCCCGTCTGGGCCTTAGCACTCACCAATAACGACTGCTAAGATCACCCCCATGACCCAGATTGCCGCTTCCAACGCCCTCGTATCCAACAGCCTGCCGGTCGCCGCGCTCAACGCGCTGACCCCGATCGGCTCGCTGGATGCCTATATCGGCGCGGTCCACAAGATCCCGGTGCTCAGTGCCGAGGACGAGCAGGCGCTCGCCCGCCGCTTCCACGGCGAGGATGACCTCGACGCCGCCCGCGAGCTGGTCCATTCGCACCTGCGCTTCGTGGTCCACGTCGCCCGCGGCTACAACGGCTACGGGCTGCAGCTCGGCGACCTGATCCAGGAAGGCAACATCGGCCTGATGAAGGCGGTCAAGCGCTTCGACCCCGACCAGGGCGTGCGCCTGGTCAGCTTCGCGGTGCACTGGATCCGCGCCGAGATGCACGAGTTCATCCTCAAGAACTGGCGCATCGTCAAGGTCGCCACCACCAAGGCGCAGCGCAAGCTGTTCTTCAACCTGCGCAAGAGCAAGAAGCGCCTGGGCTGGATGAACGACGCCGAGGTCACCGCGGTCGCCGCCGACCTCAACGTCTCCAAGCGCGAGGTGCTGGAGATGGAGTCGCGCCTGTCCGGTCGCGACATCGGCTTCGACCTGTCCAGCGACGACGACGACGACCACGCGCCGCCGTCGCCGGCCGCCTACCTGCGCACCAGCGACGAGGACCCGTCCCAGATCTACGAGCGCGAGGATTCCGAGGACAGCCAGATCGCGCTGCTGCACGAAGGCCTGGCCGAACTCGACGAGCGTTCGCGCGACATCGTTGCGCGTCGCTGGCTCGGCAATGAGAACAAGGTGACCCTGCAGGAGCTGGCCGACGAATACGGCGTGTCTGCCGAACGTATCCGTCAGATCGAGGCGAACGCGCTGAAGAAGATGCGGGCGCTGTTCACCGCGTAATCGACGCCATCGCGATGATCGAGCAACGGCCCGGGCAACCGGGCCGTTTGCGTTTGTGTGTGCCGCGAAGTCCGTCGCTCCTACAGGGCCGGCGGGTCGTCGGGTGGGTCCGGCTTGCCGAAAATTATCCGCGCGTGGCGCTGGTAGCTCCAGTACGCCCAGGCCCAGTTGAGCATCACCACCAGCCGGTTGCGGAAACCGATCAGGAATGCGATGTGCACGACCAGCCAGAACCACCACGCCAGCACGCCCGACAGCTTGAGCCGGCCGAAGTGGACCACCGCGGCCATCCGGCCGATGGTCGCGAGGTTGCCGAAATCCCGGTAACGAAATGCAGGGGTTGGTTTGCCGGTCAATCGCGCGCGGATCGCGGCGGCGACATGCGCGCCCATCTGCTTGGCCGCCGGGGCGACCCCGGGGACCGGCTTGCCGTCCTGCACGACGCTGGCGAGATCGCCGGCGACGAACACGTCGGGATGACCGGGCACCCGCAGGTCCGGGTCGACCAGGATCCGGCCGGCACGATCGCGCTCGGCGTCCAGCAACGCGCCCAGCGGCGAGGCGGCGACGCCGGCCGCCCACAGCACGGTGCGCGCGGCGACCCTGACCGGCGCCACGCCGTGGCCGACGCTGCCGGCGCCCGATGCCGCGTCGATCTGCGACGGCTTGGCGCCCGGTGCCGCACGCGTCGTCTGATCAGGCTGCGACAAGCTGAAGCCGTGCGCATCGATCGCGCTGACCGGGGCGCCGGTCAGGACTTCGACGCCAAGTTTCTCCAGCTGCCGCCGCGCCTTGTCCGACAACGATTCGGGAAACGTCGACAACACCCGCGCCCCGGCTTCGACCAGTCGCACCCGTGCATTGGCCGGGTCGATGTGGCGGAACTCGCGGCGCAGGGTCTTGCGCGCGATCTCGGCGAGGGTGCCGGCCAGTTCGACCCCGGTGGGCCCACCACCGACCACCGCGAAGCTCAGCCAGGCGTCGCGCTCGGCCGGATCGTCGGCGGCCTCGGCGCGCTCGAATGCCAGCAAGACGCGGCGCCGGATCAGCAGCGCGTCATCGAGTGTTTTCAGTCCGGGCGCGTCACCGGCCCAGTCGTCGTGGCCGAAATAGGCGTGGGTCGCGCCGCTGGCGAGCAGCAGGCTGTCGTAGCCGATCGCGTCGCCATCGGCCAGCGTGACCGTGTGCGCGGCGGTGTCGATGTCGGTGACTTCGCCGAGTCGCACCTCGACGTTGTACTGGCCGCGCAGGATGTGCCGCAAGGGCGCGGCGATGTCCGGGGCCGACAGTCCGGCGGTCGCGACCTGGTACAGCAGCGGCTGGAACAGGTGGTGGTTGCGCCGATCGACCAGGGTGATGCGGACATCGTCGCCGGCCAGCGCGCGGGTCGCCCACAACCCGGCAAAACCGCCACCGACCACCACCACATGGTGTTGCCTGCCACTGTCGGGCATGCCGACTCCCTGCGCTTGCGTCGACATAGTCTGACAGCCAGGTGGTGGCCGACCAAATGCCGACCGCCAGCCGCGCGCTGCGGTAGGCTCGGGCCACCGCCCCGCAAGGAACCGCCATGGCCGTCAACGACCCGGCAAAACGCATCGCCCTGCTGATCGACGCCGACAACGCGCCCGCCGGCAAGATCGACGTCATCCTCGCCGAGGTCGCGCGCCACGGCGAGGCCAACGTCCGCCGCGCCTACGGCAACTGGAAGAACCCGCACATCAAGGGCTGGGAGGAGACGCTGCACGCGCACGCGATCCGACCGATCCAGCAGTTCGCCTACAGCAGCGGCAAGAACGCCTCCGACATGGCGATGGTGATCGACGCGATGGACATGCTGTACGCGCGCAACCTCGACGGTTTCGCGATCGTGTCGAGCGACGCCGACTTCACCCCGCTGGTGATGCGCCTGCGCAGCGAGAGCCTGAAGGTGTATGGCTTCGGCGAGAAGAAGACGCCGGAGCCGTTCGTGAAGGCCTGCTCGACGTTCCTGTACCTGGAGAACCTCGGCGAGTCGGAGAACGCCGGCGCCACCCCGGCGGCCAAACCGATGACTGCCAGCGCGCTGCGCAGCGACACCAAGCTGGTGCAACTGTTGCGCTCGGCGGTCGATGCCGCCAGCGGCGACGACGGCTGGTCGCACCTGGGCGCGGTCGGCAGCCAGATCGGCAACCAGACCTCGTTCGACTCGCGCAACTACGGTTATCGAAAGCTCAGCGACCTGATCGAGGCGACCGACTTGTTTCAGGTGCGGCGGGACAACCTCGCCATCCACGTTCGCGACAAGCCGAAGGCAAAGAAACCGGCCGGCAAGAAGCGGGCCGCGGCCGCGAACGCTCCCAAGTCGCCGTAGCCGCGATTCGCAAACCGTGGCTGCCTTCATGTAGGAGCGACGTAAGTCGCGAACGCGCGATCAATCGGGACTCCGCGACATCGCGACTTACGTCGCTCCTACATGGAGGGACACGCGTCAATACAAGTCCACCGGGTCCACATCCAGCGACCAGCGCACCTTGCGCGCTTCGGGCAGCGTGTGGATCGCCGGCAGCGCGGCATCGAGCGCGGCATGCAAGCCGCGACGCTCCGGCGCCGACAGCAGCAGTTGCACGCGCTGGTAGCCGGCGCGCCGCGGCATCGGCGCCGGCAACGGCCCGCTGATCTCCAGGTGGCGGTCGGCATCGCGCTCGATGCAGCGACGCACCGCCTGCAGGAAGTCGTTGGCGACCTCGACCTGCTTCGCTTCGGCGCGCAGCATCGCCAGGTGCACGAACGGCGGGAACCCGGCCGCCTCGCGCTGCTCCAGTTCGAGTTCGGCGAAGGCGCCGTAGCCACCCGTCAGTAACGTCGCCAGCAGCGGGTGTTCGGGATGGTGGGTTTGCAGCAGCACCAGCCCGGGCTTGTCGGCGCGGCCGGCGCGGCCGGCGACCTGGATCAGCAATTGCGCGAGTTTTTCCGGGGCGCGGAAGTCGGCGGAGAACAGGCCCTCGTCGATCCCCACGACCGCCACCAGGGTCAGGTTCGGCAGGTCGTGGCCCTTGGCCAGCATCTGGGTGCCGACGAGGATGCCGCGGGCGTTGCCGAACTCGGCCAGGTGTTGTTCCAGGGCATCGCGGCGGTTGGTGGTGCCGCGGTCGATCCGCAGCACCGGCACCTCGCTAAAGCGCGCCTTCAGCGCTTCCTCGATCCGTTCGGTGCCGGCGCCCTGCGATTGCAGCGCCAGCCCGCCGCAATCGGGACAGGCGTTGGGCGCCGGCCGGCGTGCGCCGCAGTGGTGACATTGCAGCCGCCGGCCGCCGGCATGCACGGTCATCGGCGTGCCCTGCTCGGGCAGGCTGCAGCGCGGGCACTGCGCGTTCCAGCCGCAATCGTGGCACATCAGCACCGGGGCGTAGCCGCGTCGGTTCTTGAACACCAGCACCTGGCCGCCGGCGTCGAGGGCGCGGCCGATCGCATCGAGCAGTTCCGGCGACAGCCCGGCCTGCAGCGGGCGCTTGCGCACGTCGATCACCCGCACCGCCGGCGGCTGCGCGTTGCCGGCGCGCTGGCGCAGGCGCAGGTGGGCGTAGCGCCCGGTCTGGGCGTTGCGCAACGACTCCAGCGATGGCGTGGCGCTGCCGAGCACGATCGGCACGTCGAGCGCGCGTGCGCGCACCAGCGCGAAGTCGCGGGCGTGGTAGCGGATGCCGTCGAGCTGCTTGAAGCTGCCGTCGTGTTCCTCGTCGATGACGATCAGGCCGGCGTCCGGCAGCGGCAGGAACACCGCCGAGCGGGTGCCGACCACCACCCGCGCCTCGCCGCGGTGGCAGGCCGCCCAGGTGCGTGCACGCTCGCCGTCCGGCAGGCCCGAGTGCAGCGCGTGCACCGGCACCCCGAGGCGGGCGCGGAAACGCGCCAGCAGCTGCGGGGTCAGGCCGATCTCCGGCACCAGCACCAGCGCCTGCCGGCCGCGGGCGAGGCAGTCGGCGATCGCATGCAGGTAGACCTCGGTTTTGCCGCTGCCGGTGACGCCATCGAGCAGGAACGGGGCGAAGCCGTCGGCGGCCAGCACCGCGTCGACCGCGGCCTGCTGTTGCGGATGCAGGGTCGGACCGGGTGCCGGAACCGGCGCCCGCGAGGAGGCCGCCACTGCGATGCGTTCGGCCAGTCCGCGCCTGGCCAGCGAACGGGCGGCGCCACGCCAGTCGTCGATGGCGGCATCGGCAGCGGAATCGTCGAGCGTGGTCTCGTCCAGTCGGCCGCGTTGCAGCCGTTCGGCCAGCCGCCGTGGCTTGCCGGCGCGCAGGCCGTCCACCGCGGCGTGGCCGGCCTCGGTCAGTTGCCAGGCCCAATCATGGGTGTCCGACAGCGGCTCGCCATGGCGCAGCGGCCCGGGCAGGGCGGTGGCCAGGACCTCGCCGAGCGCGGCGTGGGTGTAGCGCGCCAGCCAGCGCAGCGAGTCGATCAGCTCGCCGGCAAACAGCGGCTCCGCGTCCAGCACCTCCAGTGCCGGTTTCAGCTCCGGGACGTCGGCATCGGCAGCGGACGCCAGCGCGGCGATCACCCCGATCCGTTCGCGCGGGCCGAACGGCACCCGCACCCGCGCGCCGACCTGGGGCACGACACCGTCTCGCTCGGGCGCGAGATAATCGAACAGGCGCGGCAGCGGCAGCGGCAGGGCGACGCGGAGTACGCAGGAGGAGGTGGGGGCTGGTGGCATCCGGCGAGTCTAGCGAGCGACCGGCAACGGACCGAGCGCAGTTGCATTGCATTGCTTCCAGCCCGCGCACAAAGCGTGCGCAAGTTCGCGTTTTTCAAGGGAAATGCTCCTTATCCACATCGCCTGTGGGTAACTCTGTGCATGGTTGTCCGGCAGGCATGCGCAATCCCGGTGGTACAAGCCCTCGCGCCGGGTTGGTCAAAAAAGTGCCATGCAACAAAAATTGAGCAGGATCAAATATTTACCCGTGAAACATTGCTGCAATGCGGGAGTAAAACTCGCTGAACGGCTTGTTCATGACCACCGGAGCCCCGCTGTGCACAACCGTTTTCCGGGAAAGCCCCGTCACGCTTTGTTCGCGAAGTCTTGACGGGGTTGTCAAGCTCCGGTCGCGGCCGTTTCCCTCGCTATGATGCGGACATGGTGAAGTCGTTCCGATGAGTGTCCGTTCGTCTGCCGGGACCCCCGGCGAGTACCCCTCGATGCCCGCCGCGTCACCGCTCGCGGGTCGGCCGGCCCCGGCGCTGGCGGCGTTCCTGCGCGGCGTCGAGCGCCGCGGCGCGGTGCTGGCGGAGCTGCAGTGCGGCGATGCCGATCGCGGTGACGCCGCGCTGGCGCGAGCCATGCGGCAGTTCGTCGTCGAGGCCGAGCGGCAGCCGATGGGCCAATGGCCCCGGCGATTCTGGACCTTGCTGCTGGCCGATCCCGGTTTGCGCGGTCGCGCCCCGGTGGCGCTGGAGCTGGACGCGACCGACGGGCTCGCCCAACTTGGCGCCGGACCGCGTGCGGCCCTGCTGTTGCGGCTGGCGGCCGGGTTGGACGATGACGCGGCCGCTGCGGTGCTGGGAGTCGCCGTGCCGAGCTACCGGCTGGCGCTGCAGCGGGCCCTGCCGCACCACCCCGACGGCCGCGCCGACCCCGAGTCCTGGGGCCGCCTGCGCGAGCAGGTCCATCGTCGGATCAAGACCCTGCCGCCGCCGCGGCTGGTGCGGCTGGCCGGAACCCGCGAAGCGGCGCTGGCCGGCGCGGTTGCGCCTGAAGGTACCCGCGGCAATCGTGTCGGCGTCCAGGCACGCCATCGCCCACGCGGATTGTTGCCGCTGTTGTGGGCGTTGCTGGCACTGTGCGCGGTCGCGTTCGCGGCGACTTTCTGGGGGCGCACGATCGCGTTGTTCGAAGGCCCCGGACCGGGCCAGGCCTGGGAGCGCGCGTTGCCGGAAGAGGCGCCGGCTTCGCGCTACGGAGCGGACGCCGGATTGGTCGCGCATCGCGATTTCGAACTGCTGGCCGACCCGCAGGTGCTGGCCGCGTCGGAACGGCTCGGCTTTCATTCCTGGTTGGCGGCCCAGGGAGTTGATGGATCGATGCCGGGTGCCACGGCGGCGCCGAATGGTCCCGCGACCACCGCGCCGTTGGCGGCAGTCGATATCGACGCCGACCTCGTGCATTCGCCCGGCGAGACCGCGCATGAGCCGCGCTGAGCGGTCAGCGCCGCCCCGGTGCACGCCCCGGAGCGGATGGCGCGGACGGTGGTTCCTGGCGGGTTTGGTGCTGTTGGCGACGCTGGCACATGCGACCCCGACGGTGCTGCAGGACTTCGCCGCGGTGCTGCCGCGGCTGCAACCGCCGCAGCGTGCCGAATTGGTGCGGCACGCGGAACGCTGGAGCGCCTGGGATGATGCCGAACGCCAGGCGTTCCGCGGGCGAGCGGCGCAATGGGATGCCTTGGCGCCGGCCGAACGCGGCCGCCGTCGCGAACGTTTTCGTGCCTGGCAGGCGCTGCCGGCCATCGAGCAGGCCCGGGTGCGGGCGGCCGCCCGGCAGTTCGCGCAGTTGCCGGCGGAGCAGCAGCAGGTCCTGCGTGCACGGTTCGATGCGCTCGATCGCAGCGAGCGTCGCGGCTGGCTGCTGGGGCCCGAACTCGGCGCCGACTACCCGGCGCTGCAGCCGCTGCTGGCGCAAATGCCGGCGGACGAGCATGCCGGCGTGCTGGCGGCATTGCGGGCGATGGATCCGCGCCAGCGCCGTGACCTGGCGGTGCTGGTGCAGCGCACCCCGCCGCAGGAGCGAGCCGAGCTCCGTCGCGAATTGCTGTCGACCGCCACGGCCAATCGCGACGACTGGTTGTGGGAGCGATTGCACCGGTGATGCCCAGCGGTTGCAGGAGCGACGTGAGTCGCGATCCGCCGAACGGTGGAGGCGATCGCGACTTACGTCGCTCCTACATCTGGATACGACTTGAAACCGTGACGACGTTGAGCGTCGTCAGGCCGAACGCAGGATCCGCCGGCTGGCGTTGAAACGGCCGCCGAAGCGCGCCAGTCCGTCGGCGCGCATCCGCGCGGCGTGGTCGGCCAGGTAGTCGTCGAGCGCAGCGGCGTCGCGCAGCAGGTACTGCACGCACAGCGCCACCCGACCTTCGGCGGTCGCCGGCTCGACCACCTCGAACACCCGCGCGCCGGTGAAACCGGGCAGGGCGCAGATCTCGGCGACGTGCGCGTCGAGCCAGCGGCGGTACGCCGCGATCACATCGGCATCGATGTCGAGGTTGACCTCGTACACCACGGCGCCACCCGCACCGACGGCACTCGCGCCCGTGCCGCTCATGCCTGCGCCAGCCGCGCCAGGAACATCAGCGCGGCGGCGAATGCCAGCAGGTAGATGTAGACGAAGCCGATCACCAGGTACTTGATCGTGGTCAGCGGCCAGCCCTGGGCATACACGCGTTTCTGCATCAGCAGCAGGTAGACCGGCATCCACAGCCCCACCGCCCACACCGCGGCGTTGGCGATACCCGCCAGCCACGCCAGCCGCGGTTCCAGCCAGCCGCCGAGCGCCGCCAGCAGGAACATCGCTGCCAGCGCGATCAGCAGGAACGCGTGGCTGTACAGCGCCACCACCAGGTGCTCCAGGTACAGCCGGCGGGTGAACAGGTAGGCCACCTTCAGGAGCAGCGCGAACACCGGCACCAGCACGAACAACGCCGACGGCACCGACGCCATGAACGCCTTGAACCACAGGTCCGGCCGGCCTTCCATTCGCTGGATGTTGACCAGCGCATGCTGCAGCTTGCCGGTGGACCAGTCATTGGCGAACTGCGGCAGCCAGGCGATCTTGACCCGGCTGCCAGCCGGGTCCCAGTCCTCGTGATCGAGCGAGAACAATTCGCCCTTGCTGGGGACGGGTGCCGGCGGAGTCGCGGGTGGCACGTCTTCCACGGCGGTGCTTTCCGTGGGCGTGTCCCGGTCGCCTTCCGCCCCGGCGTCCGGCGCTCGCGTGCCAGCGCCGGTGGCTTGGCGCAACTCGCCGATTCGATTGGCGGCCTCGCCCCGGATTTTGACCTCGGCCGCGATCAGTGCCGGGTCGACGATCGGAAGGTTGGCGGTTTCGGCGCGCGCCTGCTCGATCTCGGCGAGCAGGCGGTCGCGTTCGCGCTCGACCGCCTCGACGGTTTGCGCCTGGGTGATGGCCTCGGTCTCGACGCCGGTGTCGATCGTTGTCGTCGAATCGAAATGAATGGTCAACGCGCCGAGGAAGAACGTCAGCACGCTGAGCACCACGAACAACCGCAGCGGCGCGATGTAGCGCTGGCGGTGGCCGGCAAGGTAATTGCGGGCGGTGCGGCCGGGCACCATCAGGTCGCGCAGGGTGCGCCAGAGCCGGCCATCGAGGTGCCAGAACGCCTCGAAGAACTCCTCGATCGCATGCCCGGCGTGGCGGATCGGGTTGTGCATCGACTGCCCGCACTGATGGCAGAACTCACCCTGCAACGCGGCGTCGCAATTCTCGCAATGGCTCGGTATGGCGTGGGCGTCGTGGTTGCTGGCGTCGATCATCGCGGGGCTTGTACTCCATGGGCCGTCACCGGCGAGCGGCTAAGATAGCGGGCCGCCGCGACCCGGCGCCAGCGCCCGACACCGGTTCGGCGGCGCGGCCGCAGTCGCGCGAACCGGTCGTCCGATGTCTTCCCCCGTTGCGCTGCCTGCCGCGCCGCCGCGCCTTCTCCCTGAAATCCGCCGCACCGGCGTGCTTGCCGCGCCGCTGGTGCTCGGCCACCTGTCGACCGGGCTGATCGGTTTCGTCGACGCCGTGATCGCCGGTCACCACGGCACCGAGACGCTGGCCGCGGTGTCGGTCGGCACCGCGCTGTTCTGGCTGCCGATGATGGTGCCGATGGGCACGCTGATGTCGCTGCCGCCGGCGGTGTCGCAGCTCGATGGCGCGGGCCGCCGCGACGAGGTCGGCGCGCTGTTCCGGCAGGCGCTGTGGCTGTCGGTGGTGCTCGGGATCGCGCTGTTCGCCTTCATGACCGCGGCGGTGCACGCGCTGGGACCGATGGGGATCGCGCCGGAGATCGTCCCCGGCGCCAGCGACTTCCTGCGCGGCATCCGCTGGGGCGTGCCGGCGCTGACCCTCTACCTGTGCATGCGCTATCTCAGCGACGGCCTGCACTTCACCCTGCCGACGATGCTGCTCGGCTTCGGCGGCCTGCTGTTGCTGGTGCCGCTGGGCTACACGTTCACCTATGGCGCGTTCGGCATGCCCGAGCGCGGCGCCGGCGGTCTCGGCATCGCTTCGGCGATCATGCTGTGGGCGCAGGCGATCGCGTTCGGGCTGTATCTGCGACGGGCCAAACGGTTTGCCGGGTTGCGGCTGTTCGCGCGTTTCGATCCGCCAAGCTGGCACACCATCCGCGGGCTGCTCGCGACGGGCCTGCCGATCGGGGTGACGGTGGCGATGGAGGGTGGACTGTTCGTCACCACCGCGTTGTTGATCGGCCGGCTTGGCGAGACCCCGGCGGCCGCGCATCAGATCGCGATCAACGTCGCCAGCCTGTGCTTCATGATCCCGATGGGCCTGGCCGAGGCGACCACCGTGCGGGTCGGCCATGCGCTCGGCCGCGGCGACGGCGATGGAGTGCGCCGCGCCGCGACCGCCGGCTACGTGATCGTGCTTGGCACCCAGGCGCTGTCGGCGCTGGCGCTGCTGCTGGGCAACGAGTGGATCGTCGGCTTCTATACCGACGACATCGCGGTCGCGTCGCTGGCCGCGGCGCTGCTCCTGTACGCGGCCGCGTTCCAGTTCCCCGACGGCGTGCAGGTGCTGTCGGCCGGCGCGTTGCGCGGGCTCGGCGACACCCGTGTACCGATGCTGCTGGCGGTGCTGGCGTACTGGGGCATCGGCATGCCGCTGGGCGCCGGGCTCGGGCTGGGCCTGGGCGGCTTCACACCGGCATGGGGGCCGCGCGGAATGTGGGTCGGCCTGATCGCCGGTCTGCTGGTCGCGGCGGTCCTGCTGGGGCTGCGGTTCTGGCGATCGAGCCGGCCCGCGCGGCTGCAGCCGTTGCTGAACCGACGCTCGCCGGACCGCATCCCGGACGCCACCCGGGTGACCAATGATGGATGAACCCGCCGCGGCCAGCGGGTACGCTGGCCCGACTGAAATGGAGTGTTGCCAGCAATGAACCAGATCCCGCGCCGCGGTCCGATCGCCCGCTTCTTCATCGGCCTGTGGGACGCGATGAACTTCACCCGCCGGTTGATCTTCAACCTGGTGTTCTTCGTCCTGCTGTTCCTGTTGCTGGCGCTCTTCAGTGCCGGCGAGCGGGTCGAGCCGCTGCTCGATCGCACCACCCTGGTGATCGCCCCCGAGGGCGCGCTGGTCGAGCAGTACAGCGCCGACCCGGCGACCCGCGCGCTGGCCAAGGCGATGGGCGACGACGCCGGTGAAGTACAACTGCGCGACCTGCTGCGCGCGCTCGACAAGGCCGCGACCGACGAGCGGATCGAACGCGTGGTGCTGCAACTCGACCAACTGACCGGCGGTGGCATGGCCAGCCGTCGCGAAGTCGCCGCCGCGGTGGCGCGACTGCGCGAGAGCGGCAAGCAGGTCGTCGCGTTCTCCGAAATGATGGGCCAGGAGCAGTACCTGATCGCCGCCGAGGCCGGCGAGGTCTACCTCGACCCGATGGGCGGGCTGTTGCTGGAAGGCCTGGGCCGCTACCGCCAGTACTACCGCGAAGGGCTGGAGGACAAGCTCGGCGTCGACGTGCACCTGTTCAAGGTCGGCGAGTACAAGTCGGCGGCCGAGCCGTTCGTGCTCGACGCGGCCTCGCCGGAGTCGAAGGAAGCCGACCTGTACTGGATGAACGACCTGTGGAACCGCTACCTCGCCGATGTCGGCCAGGCACGCGGGATCGCCCCCTCGCAGATCGCCGGCGACCTGGCGCAGTTGCCGGCCGGGCTCGCCGCGGTCGGCGGCGACCTCGCCCGCTACGCGTTGCAGCACAAGTGGGTCGACGGCCTGAAGACCCGCGGCGAGGTCGCCGACCTGCTGGTCGAGCGCGGCGTCGCCGACCCCGACGCCGAGGGCGGTTTCCGCCAGGTGTCGCTGGATGGCTACCTCGCCCACCTCGACACCGGGCTGCAGATGGCCACCGACCCGCGGCCGCAGGTTGCGGTGGTGGTCGCCGCCGGCGCGATCACCGGTGGCGAGCAGCCGCCGGGCACGATCGGCGGTGAGTCGACCTCGGCGCTGCTGCGCCAGGCCCTCGACGAGGACAGGATCAAGGCGGTGGTGCTGCGGGTCGATTCGCCCGGCGGCGAGGTGTTCGCCTCCGAGCAGATCCGCCGCGAGGTGGTCGCGCTGCAGCAGGCCGGCAAGCCGGTGGTGGTGTCTATGGGCGACCTGGCCGCGTCCGGCGGCTACTGGATCAGCATGAACGCCGACCGCATCTACGCCGATCCGTCGACGATCACCGGCTCGATCGGCATTTTCGGGATGTTCCCGACCATCCCGCGAGCGCTCGACAAGATCGGCATCAACACCGACGGCGTCGGCACCACCGCGCTGGCCGGCGCGTTCAACATCACCCGCGAGCTCGACCCGCAGGTCGGCCAGATCATCCAGTCGGTGATCGAGAAGGGCTACCGCGACTTCATCGGCAAGGTTGCCGAGGCGCGCGAGCAGCCGGTGGCGAAGATAGACGAGGTCGCCCGCGGCCGGGTCTGGAGCGGCGCGCAGGCCAAGGTGCGCGGCCTGGTCGACGAACTGGGCGGCCTGAAGGCGGCGATTGCCGACGCCGCCAAGCGCGCCGAACTCGGCGAGGTCGGCGACTACGCGGTGCATTACGTCGAGAAGATCCCGACCCCGTTCGAGCAGTTCTTCGCCGGTTTCGCGCAGAGCCGCATTGGCGTGAATCTGCTCGGCGATTCGGCATTGGCGCGCGGCCTTCTGGCCAAGGCGATGCCGCAGGCGCGGGCCGACCTGGAGCTGCTCGAAGGCGCGATCACCCCGGTCGCCGGGGTGCCGGTGAAGGCATTGGCCTACTGCTTCTGCAGCCTCAAATAAGGCGCATGTGACGCCCCACGGTCGGATCCGGGGGCGTCGTAGGAGCGACGTAAGTCGCGACCTGTACATCGCCCCAACCGTTCGGCGGGTCGCGACTCACCGAGGTCGGCATGCCGACCTCGCTCCTACATCGAAGTCGACCGCAACCCCCAACCGCAAACGAGCCCGGCGCTCAACCCCCGGCCGCTTCGATCGCCGCGCGCTGCGCATCCGCGGCCTTCTGCAAGTCCTCTTCGACCGCCTTGGCCTTGTCCAGCGGCTCATGGATCGCCTCGCGCAACTCGGTGTGCTGCGCCTGCGGCTCCACTGGTCGCTCCGGGTCGGGCGGGGTCGGCTTGCAGGCGGCCAGCGCCAGCAGCGCGACGAAAACAAGCGGGCTTCGCGGCATCGTGGGTTCCTCGTCGTGGCTCGGGGCTATGCTACGCCGGTCGCGTGCCGGCCCGCATGTGGCCGCGCGACGCCGCCGACAGGCGCATCGACAGGAGCAGGCATGGATCCCAAACGCTGGCGGCTGGACGGCCAACTGGCACTCGTGACCGGCGGCAGCGCCGGCATCGGCCGCGCGATCGCGCGCGAACTGCTCGGTTTCGGCGCCGACGTGCTGCTGGCCGCGCGCGACAGCGCCGGCCTCGACGATGCCCGCGCCGAACTGCTGGAGGATTTCCCCGAACGCGAAGTGCAGGGTTTCGCCTGCGACGTCGGCATCGAGGAGCAGCGCCGCGAACTGCTCGACTGGGTCGAGGATTTCGGCGAGGGCCTGCACATCCTGGTCAACAACGCCGGCGCCAACGCCAGCAAGCCGAGCACCGACTACAGCGACGAGGAATGGCGGGAGATCTTCGAGGTCAACGTGTTCTCCGCGTTCGAGCTGTCGCGCTACCTGCATCCGCTGCTGACCCGCCACGCCGCATCGAGCATCGTCAACGTCGGCAGCGTGTCGGGATTGACCCATGTGCGCACCGGCGCGCCGTACGGCATGAGCAAGGCGGCGATGCACCAGATGACCCGCAACCTCGCCGTCGAGTGGGCCGAGGACGGGATCCGGGTCAACGCGGTCGCGCCGTGGTACATCCGCACCCGCCGCACCTCGAGCAAACTGGCCGATCCCGACTACCTCGACGAGGTGCTGCTGCGCACGCCGTTGGGCCGGATCGGCGAGCCGGAAGAGGTTGCCGCGGCGGTCGCGTTCCTGTGCCTGCCGGCGTCCAGTTACGTCACCGGCGAGTGCATCGCGGTGGATGGCGGGTTCCTGCGCTACGGGTTCTGATCGCCACGCGCGCGGTCAGCTGCAGGTGCTGTGGCTGACGATCGTGCGCAGGCGCTGGAGTTCGGTTTTCGCCGCGACCGGATCGCGTGCGCGGTCGAACTCGACGATCGCCTCGGCGCGCATCAGGTGGTCGCGCCAGCGTTCGCACAGCGCCGCCTCGGGCACCGGCTGGCAGAAGTCGGTCACCATCATGCAAGCCGCGCCGGCACCCATCGCCGGGTCGCCGCCCAGACCGGTGGTCTGCATCGGCGCGCAGCGCTCGGCCGGCACCGGGTCGTCGCTGAGGTACTCCTCGCGGTTCCAGGTCTTGCAGGCGAACAGTGGTGGCGGCGCGGTGCGTTCGGCTAGCGGAATCGGTGGCGGGAGGTCGACGGTCGCGTCCGCTGGAGGCGGTTCGATCACGCTCGGCGCGGGCATTGGTACGACGGCAACCAGCGGTGCGGGCTCCGCGGGCGCGGCGGGTGGCGCTGGTGGCGTGTACGGCGGCGCCTCGGTCTCGATCACGCGCCGCTGCTGCTGGCTGCCTTTCGGGCAGGCGACGTCGTTCTGCACGGTGACCGCGCCGCTGGCGTCGGTGCAGCGATAGATCACCACCGACTGTTGGGCGAGGCCGGGCGCGGAGACCGTTGCCAGCATCAGTCCCAGCGCCGATGCGGCGCGCGCCCTGCTCAACCGACGCACTGTTGGTCCAACTGCGCGTCGATCCGGCGCTGCTCGGCATCGATCTGCTCGCGCTCGCTCTGCAGCGCGCTGTTGTAGCGGCGGCCGAGTTCCCAGTGGCGGTCGCGCAGGCGCTGGCAGACTTCGGCCGGCGGCAGCGGCTGGCAGATGTCATTGATCCAGGTACCCGGGGTGTAAGCCAGGCCGACGGCCGGCGGCAGTTCCGGCGCGCGTTGCGGGTCACCCGGTGGCGGCGGACTCGGCCGGCCGATGTCGTCGAACACCAGGTCGTTGCCGAGGTGGGCGGGGCTGCCAGCCGGCCGCACCGGCAGGTCGAGCGGCGGGCGTTGCACCACGCCGTTGGATGGCCGGCGTGGGTACGCGTACGGCGGGCGCGCCGGGTAGCCCAGCGTCCACAGCGGCACCCAGCGCGGATTGCCGGCCGCGCTGGTGCTGGTGTAGGTGTCGCCGTCGGCGGTAGTGCATTCGTAGACCGGCGGTGGGCGTTCGACCACGATCACTCGAGTGGTTTGCGAAACCGGGGCGGGGGCCGGCGGTGGCCTGGTCGACTTGGCCTTCGGCCTCGCCGGCGGGTCCTTCGGGCGTTGCATCTCGGTCACCTGCTGGCGCTCCCCGCGCTCGCACGGGGTGTTGCGCACGGTCAGCGCGCCATCGGCGTCGGTGCAGCGGTAGATCGTGACCTGGTCGGCCGCGGCGTGCGCCTGGCCGCTCATTGGCAAGGCCAGTGACAGAACCAGCGACAATGCCGGCGACACGGCAAGCGCAAGCAGCAGTGGCAGGCGGGAGCGCATGCCGCCATCTTGCACCCGCCAAGGCGGATGCGGGTGAACCCGGTGTGCATGTCCGGACGCAGGTGCCGGTCAGGGCCGCAAGGTAGCGCCGCTGCGGGCGTCGCGGATCGGCGTGGGGCGTTGCTGGGTGCCGGTGTCGCCGGCAACGATCGCATCGACGGCGGCGCGCAGGGCCGGATCGAAATCATCCAGCCGGCGCGGCGGTTCGGCCCCGGCCGGGTTGGCGCTGGTCGACACCAGCGGCCCGCCGAACGCGGCGCACAACGCGACCACGGTCGGATGCGCGCTGACCCGCACCGCGACCCCGTCGTGGGTGCCGGTGATCCAGCGCGGTACCCGCGCGGTGGCCGGGACGATCCAGGTGTTGGGACCGGGCCAGGAGGCGAGCACGTCGTCGCGGCGTGCTGGCGGCAAGGTTTGCCAGTCGAGCAGGCCGTCGAGCTGGGCCGGGGTGCCGGCGATCAGGATCAGGCCCTTGTCGACCGGCCGTTGCTTGATCGCGAGCAGGCGGGTCACCGCGGTTTCGTCGAACGGGTCGCAACCCAGGCCCCACACAGCTTCCGTGGGGTAGGCGATGACGCCGCCGCGGTGCAGGGCGGCGATGGCGGGAGCGAGGTCGGGGGCGGCTTCGATCATTGTCAAAGCATAGCGCTGCCGTTGGTACGCGAGCCGGGGTGGTCGTCCGACTGCGCTTGTTCGATGTAGGAGCGACGTAAGTCGCGAACCGCCGAATGCTGGAGGCGATGTACAGCTCGCGACTTACGTCGTTCCTACCCGAAGCTGTCAGCGCGTTGGAGCTGCGGCCTTCTTCACTACCTTTTTGGTGGCCTTTTTTTCAACTTTCTTCGTTGCCTTCTTGGCGGTCTTCTTCGCAGCTTTCTTGGCCGGCGCCTTCTTCGCGACCTTTTTCGTCGCGGCCTTTTTCACCACGGCCTTCTTCGCCGGCGCCTTCTTGCCGAAGCCCTTGCGCATCGGCTTGCCGGTTTCTTCCATCAGCTTGACGACTTCCTCCAGCGTCAGCGAGGCCGGTTCGCGGTCCTTCGGGATCTTGCCGTTGAGCTTGCCGTCGCTGAGGTACGGGCCGTAGCGGCCGTTGAGGACCTGGATGTCGCTGCCGTCGAACTCCTTGATGATCCGGTTGCGGGCGATCTCCTCCTTCTCCTCGATCAGGAACACCGCGCGTTCCAGGTCGATCTTGTACGGGTCGTCCTCCTTCTTCAGCGAGGCGTACACGCTGCCGCGCTTGGCGAACGGCCCGAACCGGCCGATGCCGACGCTGACGTCCTCGCCATTCGACTGGCCGAGCGCGCGCGGCATCTTGAACAGCTCCAGCGCGTCCTCCAGCGAGATCGTGTGCATGCTCTGGCCCGGCCGCAGCGAAGCGAACTTCGGTTTGTCCTCGGCGTCCTCGGCGGTGCTGCCGATCGCCGCGTACGGCCCGTAGCGGCCCAGCCGCACGCTGACCGGCTTGCCAGTCTTGGGGTCGGTGCCGAGCTCGCGCGCGCCGGTCGCCTGGCTGCGGTCGACCGACTCCATCTTGTCGTCGACCATCTGCTTGAACGGCGTCCAGAACCGCTCCATCAATGGCACCCACTCCTCCTCGCCGCGCGACACCGCGTCGAGCTCGTCCTCGAGCTTGGCGGTGAAGTCGTAGTCGACGTACTGGGTGAAGTGGCCGGAGAGGAAGTTGCTGACCGCGCGGCCGACATCGCTCGGGCGGAAGCGGCGACTGTCGAGCTCGACGTATTTGCGGAACAGCAGGGTCGCGATGATCGAGGCGTAGGTCGACGGCCGGCCGATGCCGTATTCCTCCAGCGCCTTGACCAGCGAGGCTTCGGAGAAGCGCGGCGGCGGTTCGGTGAAATGCTGGTCGGCGTGGATGCGGTCGAGCGGGATACGGTCGCCGGTCTTCATCGGCGGCAGCTTGCGGCCCTCGTCGTCGGCGTCGGCGGCCTTGGCGTCCTTGCCTTCCTCGTAGACGGCGAGGAAGCCCGGATCGATCACGGTGGTGCCGGAGACGCGGAAACTGTGCTCGCTGCCGGCGGCGAGGTCGACCGACACCGTGTTGAGTGTGGCCGGGACCATCTGGCTGGCGACGGCGCGCTTCCAAATCAACTCGTACAGGCGGCGGGCGTCGTCCTCGAGGAAGCGCGAGACCTGCGCCGGGGTGCGCAGCGCCGAGGTCGGACGCACCGCCTCATGGGCTTCCTGCGCGTTCTTCGACTTGGACTTGTAGGTGACCGGCTGGTCCGGCACCGCCTTGGTGCCGTAATCGCGGGCGATCACGTCGCGGATCTCGCTGACCGCCTCGACCGACAAGTTGACCGAGTCGGTACGCATGTAGCTGATCAGGCCGACCGTGCCCTCGTCGCCGAGCGCCACGCCCTCGTAGAGCTTCTGCGCGACCTGCATGGTGCGCTTGGTGGTGAAGCCGAGCTTGCGCGCGGCCTCCTGCTGCAGGGTCGAGGTGGTGAACGGCGCGGCCGGGCGGCGCTTGCGCTCCTTGCTGGTGACGTCGGTGACGTGCAGCGCGCCATTGGCGGCGGCGACGATGCGCTGGCGCGCGGCCTCGGCGGTGTCGCCGTCGGTGATCGTGAACTGCTCGAACTTGGCGCCGTCGAGCTTGGTCAGGCGCGCGCTGAAGGCCTGGCTCGGGTGCTGGCACTCGGCTTCGATGCTCCAGTACTCGCGCGCCTTGAACGCCTCGATCTCTTCCTCGCGCTCGACGATCATGCGCAGCGCCGGCGACTGCACGCGGCCGGCCGACAGGCCGCGCTGGACCTTGCGCCACAGCACCGGCGACAGGTTGAAACCGACCAGGTAGTCGAGCGCGCGGCGCGCCTGCTGCGCGTCGACCAGGTCGGCGGCGATGTCGCGCGGGCGGCTCATCGCCTCCTTGATCGCGCGCGGGGTGATTTCGGTGAACACCACCCGTTGCAGGGTCTTGCCGTCGAGCAGGCCGCGCTCGCGCAGGATCTCGGCGATGTGCCAGCTGATCGCCTCGCCCTCGCGATCCGGATCGGTCGCGAGGTAGACGGCGTCGGCGCTCTTGGCGGCCTTGGCGATCGCGGTGACGTGCTTCTCGTTCTTCTCGATCAGGTCATAGCGCATCGCGAAGTCGGCATCGGGATCGACCGCGCCCTCCTTCGGCACCAAGTCGCGGACGTGGCCGTAGGACGCCAGGACGATGAAGTCCTTGCCGAGGTACTTGTTGATCGTCTTGGCCTTGGCCGGCGACTCGACGATGAGGAGGTTCTTGGCCACGCGGCAGAGCCTGTCGTTGGGGGCGGGGGCGCGCCGTGAAGGCGGCGCCGTCAAGCCGGGTGGGAGTGCCGGGACCGGCCGGGATCGGGCAAGGCCGACGCCCGGGGCAGACCCCGGGCGTTCAGGAATGCTTCTTTAGTGGAATCACGCGGCGGGCACTGCTGTCAAGCCATTTGCAGGTCGGCCGGGGCGAAGCCGGTCGCAACGCACACATCTTAGTGAATGCGGCCCCGGGTGGGCAGTCGCCCCCCCTGTCGCTCAGTGCACCGGCTCGGGATCTTCCTCGAACATCTGGGTTTCCATCCACGCGTAGGCCGCCTCGCTGCCGGGCTGGTTGAACAGCACCATCAGCACCACCCACTTGAGGTCGTCCAGGTCGATGCCGTCCTGGTCCAGCGCCATCGCGCGGTCCAGCACCAGCTCGCGCTGGCCGGCGTCGAGTATTCCGCGCTGCTCCAGGAACAGAAGGAAGCCGCGGCAGTCGGTGTCGAGGCGGTCGAGTTCGGGGCCGGCGTAGACCCGGACCGGGCCGTCGGCGCGTGCAGGCGTGGCCGCCGGCCGCTGCAGGGCCAGCGCGTCGAGCCATTCGAAGGCCTTGTTGATCTCCGCCGGGCTGAAGCCGGCCTGGCCCAGTTCCTCGAACAGCGGGCCGCTCTGCAGGTTTTCACGGTCGCGGACGAGGTCCGCATCTTCGGTGAAGTAGTGTTCGAACAGGTACAGCAGGACGTCCAGGATGCTTTCTTTCATTTCCCCTCGGCCTGCGCCGCCAGCGGCGCGGTGGGTCAGGAGTTGCTGAGACCGCCGGACCCGTGCAGGTGGGTTCAACGGTTGCGAAAATACCGGCCGTGTTGCGCCGCCACGCGACCCTCCAGCTCCATGAGTAGCAGCATGGATGACAGTCGGGCGGCCGTCAATCCGGTGCGTTCGACCAACTGGTCCATACCGGTTGGGTCGTGACCGAGCGCGCACCACACGATGTGGTGGTCGCGCTCCGCACCGTCGGCGGCCTCCGACTGCAGGTTTGGACCGTGGGTGGGGGTCGGCGGTTCACTCCGGGCCGGGCGGGTCGGGGTCGTCACCAGCCCCGACTCAGGATCGTGAAGGGCGCTGCTGACGACGGTGGTGCCGACCGACGTGGGGGCGAGCAGGCGCTGGCGCAAGTCACCGGCCAGGTTCGCCGCCGCCGGGGCGAGCAGTTCGATGACGTCCTCGGGCCGTTCGACCAGCGCCGCCCCGTCGCGCAACAACCGGTGGCAGCCGCGCGCTAGCGGGTTGTGGATCGAGCCGGGCAAGGCCATGACCTCGCGCCCGCTTTCGGCCGCGAGCCGGGCGGTGATCAACGCGCCGGAGCGGTGCGCCGCTTCGATGACCAGAATCCCGAGACTGAGGCCGGCGAGGATCCGGTTGCGGCTCGGGAAGTGTTCGCGGCGCGGTCCGGTGCCGGGCAGGTGTTCGCTGACGATCGCGCCGTGTTCGACGATCTTTCCGTGCAGGCCACCATTGCTGCGCGGGTACGGCACGTCCGGGCCGGTGCCGAGCACGGCCACGGTCGGCGCACCGACCGACAGCGCGGCCTGGTGTGCGGCGGTGTCGATGCCGGCGGCCATGCCGCTGGCGACCAGCAGGCCGCCGCGGGCGAGGGCTCGGGCGAATTCGCCGGCATTGTCGTGGCCGGCCGGGGTCGGCGCGCGGCTGCCGACGATCGCGACCGCCGGGTGCCACAGCAAACCCGGGTCGCCGGCGACGAACAGCGCCAGCGGCGGATTCGGGCATCGACGCAGCAGCGGCGGGTAATCGGGATCGTGCCAGCCGAGCAAGTGGTGGTTGGCGTCGTCGAGCCATTGGGCGGCGCGCTCCAACGCGGTCGTTGGCGGCGACTGCAGGGCGGCAAGCTGCGGCCCGGTCAGGCCGCAAGCGCGCCACAACGCCGGGCCCGCGGCGAGGGCCGCGGCCGGCGTGGCCTGTCGCAGGAGCCGTCGACGTGGGGCTGCGGGGCCGCCGCCGGCGACCAGCTGCAGCAATGCTTCGAGTTCGGCCGGGTCGCCACGGGAGGCCGCAGCGGCGGTGGTGGAGAGAGACGGCGCGAGGGTCTCGGCGAACAGGTCGTCGCCCGATGGGTGGGCGGCCGGAAGAGCGGTCGGGGAATTGGCGGCATGCATCGATCCAGCATCCGCCGCAAACGACGAAGGCGCCCTAGGGCGCCTTCGTATATGCCGGTAGGGAAACCCCTACCCGGGCGCCGACCGTCAGTAGGGCGCGTCGGGGTGCTTGAGCTCGTGGCCGACCTGGACCGGCTTGATCGCGTCCATCACCAGCGCGTAGCTGACCTTGTCGAAGGTGCGGAACACCATCAGGTGGCCGGCGAACTCGTCCGGCAGCCGCACCTTGGCATTCCGGCCGAAGGTATCCTCGCTGCGATCCCACGGGCCGTTCTCGACCCGGTCGACCACTGCGTTGCCGACTTGCCAGCTGGAGAACACGGTGCCGTTGTCGACCCCGTCGCGGGCGCCGACCGAGATCGCCACCACGTCGCGCGGGCCGCCGGTGGTGAGCATGTCGGCCACGGCCATGATGCGGGCGCGACCGTAGTCGAGCTGCTGCTTCGGCGGATGCGGGAAGAACTGCAGGTCGTACGGCTGCGCCTCGACCGGGATCAGGCGATCGCCGACCCGGACCTCGCGGCCGCTGTCGTCCAGCAGCAGGGTGGTGACCTCGATGTCGCCGACTTCGCCACGGGTGACAGTGCCGGTGTTCTGCTGCATCAGCTCGTAGCCGAGCAACTCATGGCCGTCGTCGGACACGGTCGCGTTGGTCCAGAACTGCTCGAAATCGACCGTGCGCTTGCCGCGGAAGTCGAGGTCGTCCTTGTGGAAGATGTCGCAGCAGGCCGAATCGCGATCCAGGCGGGTGTACCGCTGGGTCGGGCGCACCACTTGGTAACGCTGTCCGGGCTGGGCGTTCTCCAGGCCTTCGATGTAGGCGACCTGGCCCTTGCTGGCGCGCAATCGCTCGGTCTCCAGCGAGACCACGTACGGCAACTGCTCGAACTGGTCGACGACGCGCAGGTCTTTCAGGAACGGCTCGACCTCCGACAGCGGCACGCCGGTCACCGGGGCGACCTCGCGCGGGCCTTCGGCCACGGTCACCCGGTCCAGGTAGGCCAGCGACAGCACGTCGCCCGGGTAGATCAGGTGGGGATTGGCCACCTGCGGGTTGGCCTGCCAGATTTCCGGCCACAGCCATGGCTTCTCGAGGAAGCGCCCGGCGATATCCCACAGGGTGTCACCCTTCTGCACCACGTAGGTGTCGGGATGGTCGCCACGGACTTCGGCGGCCATCGCATAGGTGGCAATGGTCAACAACGCAGCGGTCATCACCGCACGGATCGGTTTTTGCATGGCAGTGTCTACCTGATTCCCCTACAGGTGCGCCCAGCGTCAGTATCTGACGTGGGGCTGTCGGCACTATAGCCCAGAAGAACCGCGTGGTTGCAAGCAAACAGGGCCGCCAACGGCGTTACAATCCATCGGCTGCTTGTGGTTGTGACCCACGCCCCCATTTTTAGAGCCATGGCCCTTTTACCGATCCTCGAATTCCCCGATCCGCGCCTGCGAACCGTCGCCGCGCCGGTCGACCTGTCCCGGGTTGCCTCGCCGGAATTCCAGAAGTTGCTCGACGACATGTTCGAGACCATGTACGCCGCGCCCGGCATCGGCCTGGCGGCGAGCCAGGTCGACGTGCACCAGCGCTTCATGGTGATCGACGTCAGCGAGGAGAAGGACCGGCCGCTGGTGTTCATCAACCCGGAAATCACCGAGCGCAGCGGCGAGCAGGTCTGCCAGGAAGGCTGTTTGTCGGTGCCCGGGATCTTCGCCGACGTGACCCGCTCCGATGCGATCACGGTCAAGGCGATCGGCCGCGACGGCCAGCCGTTCGAGCTGCAGGTCGACGACCTGCTGGCGGTCTGCGTGCAGCACGAGATGGACCACCTGCTCGGCAAGCTGTTCGTCGACTACCTGTCGCCGCTGAAGCGCGAGATGGTGCGCAAGAAGCTGGCCAAGGCCAGGCGCAACGCGGCCTGAGCGCCGCTTGCGGCTCTGTAGAATGGCCGCATGAGAATTGTCTTCGCCGGAACCCCCGAGTTCGCCGTGCCGTGCCTGCGCGCGGCGACCGGGCGCAATGAAGTCGTCGCCGTGTACACCCAGCCCGACCGTCCCGCCGGCCGCGGCCGCACGCTGGCGCCGTCGCCGGTCAAGCGCGAGGCACTGTTGCGCGGGATCGAGGTGCTGCAGCCGGAGAACTTCAAGGTGCCGGTGTCGCGCGAGGCGCTGGCCGCGCTGAAGCCCGACCTGCTGGTGGTGGTCGCCTACGGCCTGATCCTGCCGCAGGCGGTGCTCGACATCCCGACCCACGGTTGCTGGAACGTGCACGCCTCGCTGCTGCCGCGCTGGCGCGGCGCGGCGCCGATCCAGCGCGCGATCCAGGCCGGGGACGCACGGACCGGCGTATGCCTGATGCAGATGGAAAAGGGCCTGGATACCGGCCCGGTGCTGCTGAAGCAGGCGATCGACATCGGCGCCGACGAGACCGGCGGGCAGTTGCACGATCGCCTGTCCGAACTCGGCGCGCAGGTGCTGGCCGATGGCCTGGGCCTGCTGCGCGCCGGCATCCGCCCGGTGCCGCAACCACAGCCGGCCGAGGGCGTGACCTACGCGCACAAGCTCGACAAGGCCGAGGCCCGGCTTGACTGGAATCGACCGGCGACCGAACTGGCCAGCACGGTGCGTGCCTTCAATCCGTGGCCGATGGCCGAGGCACAGCTGGCCGGCGAGCGTGTGCGGGTGCATGGCGCGGTCGCGATGCCGCTGGCCCATGACGCGACACCGGGCAACGTGCTCGCGGCTGGCCGCGACGGTATCGATGTCGCCTGCGGCGAAGGCGCGTTGCGGATCCGGGTGCTGCAGCGCGATGGCGGCAAGGCAATCACCGCCGCCGACTATCTCAACGGCCGTCGCGATCTGGTGGTCGGTGCGTAGGGCTTGTTTCAATGGCGATAGCCGTTTGCCTGATGGTAGGAGCGACGTGAGTCGCGACCTGTACACCCTCTCCACCGTTCGGTGGGTCGCGACTCACGTCGCTCCTACAAAGACAGAATGCCGCGCATGAAATCCCCGGTCGGCACCCAGCCGCGCGTCGTCGCCACCCGCGTGCTCGACGCGGTCTTGCACCACGGCCGTTCGCTCAAGGCCGAGTTGGCGACCGCGCTCAACCAATTGCCCGATCCGCGCGACCGGGCGCTGGTCGAGGCGATCTGTTTCGCGGTGCTGCGCGAGGGCGCTCGCTTCGACGCGGCGCTGACGGCGTGGCTGCCGCGGCCGCTGGCCAAGCGCGACCGCGAGCTGCGCGCATTGCTGCTGGCCGGCTTCGCCCAGCTCGATCCGATCGGCCTGCCAGCGCACGCCGCGGTCGGCGCGACCGTCGAGGCGGCGCGCGTGCTCGGCCGCCAGCACCAGTCGGGGCTGGTCAACGCGCTGCTGCGCCGCGCCCAGCGCGAAGGCCTGCCGGCGCTGGAGCCGCGCGCGCAATGGCCGCGCTGGTTGCGCGAACGGGTCGAGCGCGACTGGCCCGATCACGCCGATGCGATCTTCACCGCCAGCGCGCAGGCGCCGCCGTCATGGCTGCGGGTCAATCGCCGCCAGTCCTGTCGCGATGACTACCTCGAACGGCTGCGCCAGCACGACATCGAGGCGGTGCCCGTCACCGACCTGGCCGACGCCCTGTACCTGCAGTCGGCGGTGCCGGTCGCGTCACTGCCGGGCTTCGCCGAGGGAATGGTGTCGGTGCAGGACGGCGCCGCCCAGCGTGTAGCCGATGCACTCGCACCGCCGCCCGGCAGCCGCGTGCTCGATGCCTGCGCCGCCCCCGGCGGCAAGGCCGCGCACCTGCTGGAACGCGACCCGACCCTGCGACTGACCGCGCTCGACATCGATCCGCTCCGACTGCGCCAGGTCCGCGAGACCCTCGACCGCCTGCAGCTCGCCGGCCACGCGCAACTGCATGCCGCCGACGCCTCCGACCTCGACAGCTGGTGGGACGGCAACCCGTTCGATGCAGTGCTGCTGGACGCGCCGTGTTCGGCCACCGGCATCGTCCGGCGCCAGCCCGACGTGCTGCTGCACCGGCGTGACTCCGACCTTGTCGCGCTCGGCAAGCTCCAGGCGGCGTTGCTCGACAATCTGTGGCGCACGCTCACCCCGGGCGGGGTGCTGTTGTACGCGACCTGCTCGATCCTGCAGTCGGAGAATGCGACGCAGGTCGAGGCCTTCCTCGCGCGCACTCCGGACGCCGTCGCCGAACCGCTGGGCGACGGCTTCGGCCATCCCAGCGGCGCCGGTCGCCAGCGCCTGCCCGGCGAGGACGACATGGATGGCTTCTTTTACGCGCGCTTGCGCAAGGCCGGCTGAACACCTCGCCCGGCCGCACGGTTCGCAACGAACAACGGCCGTATCCTGTCGCCCCGCATGCGGTAGGAAGCTGCCCGGATGTCACTGGTGAGAATCTTCGGCCGCGACAACGGCGCCGGACTGGCTCGCGACATGCGGCTGGTCGCGCACCTCATGCAGCAGGCCGGCCACGACGTGGACGTGGTGGGCTTCGGCAACGAGAAGGGCATCCGCATGTTGCGCGAGGCCGGGTTGTGGGTGGCGCGCGGCTGGCGCGGCCGGGCCGACCTGCAGGTCTCGCTCGAACACGTGTACTCGATGTCGCTGGCACTGGGCCGCCGCAACGTGTTGATCCCGAACCCCGAATGGTTCCGCGACAAGTGGACGCCCCTGTTGCCCCGGTTCGACGCGTTGCTGTGCAAGACCCGCCACGCCGAGCGGATATTCGGCGAACTCGGTTGCCGCACCCGCCACATCGGCTTCACCAGCGAGGACCGGTTGGATGCCGCCGTGCCACGTGAGGATGCCTTCCTCCACTTGGCCGGACGCAGCCCGGTCAAGGGCACCGAGGCGGTGCTGGCGGCGTGGCGCCGGCGCTCGGACTGGCCGCGGCTGGTGGTGCTGCAGGGTCCGCGCTATGCGCGCCGGGGACCGCCGGCCGCCAACATCGAACACCGGATTGGCAAGGCCGACGACGCCGAGGTGCGCCGGCTGCAGAACGCCCATCGCTTCCACATCGGCCCGTCGGAGGCCGAGGGCTTCGGCCATTGCCTGATGGAGGCGATGAGCGTCGGCGCGATCACCCTCACCGTCGACGGCGAGCCGATGAACGAGCTGGTCGATGACAGCCACGGCGTGCTGATCCCACCGTCCAGCGTAGGATCGCTGGGGCTCGCGCCGAGCTACCGGGTCGACCCGGTCGGTATCGAGGCCGCGGTGGACCGGGTGCTGGCGATGCCGGTGGCCGAACGCGAGGCACGGTCGCGGCGCGCGCGCGCACGGTTCGAGGCGAACGATGCCGCGTTCCGCAACAATTTCGTACAGATCGCGATGGAGGATTGATGGCTGGCAACCGCTACCTGCTTTACGGCTCGGTGCGCTACGCGCTCGGCATCCTGCGGCCGCTGCAGGCGGCGGCGCGGGCGCGCGGCGACGAGGCGGCGTGGTTCTTCGACGGCGGCGACGGTGCCGACGAGCTCGGCGCCGACGAGCGCCTGCTGACCAGCGTCGAGCAGGTGCGCGACTGGAACCCGACCGCGATCTTCACCTCCAGCAACGCGCTGCCGCACTTCTTCCCGGGCGTGAAGGTGCAGACCTTCCACGGTTTCGACGCCGGCAAGCCGCGGCACATCTACATCCGCCCGTTCTTCGACCTGTACTGCACCACCGGGCCGCAGGACACCGCGGCGTTCCAGGCGCTGGTCGCGCGCAAGCGCTTCTTCCGCGTGATCGAGACCGGCTGGCCCAAGCTCGATCCGTTCATGCAGCAACTGCCGGACAGCCTGCCGCCGGTGCGGACGCCGCCGGTGATCCTCTACCACTCGACGTTCTCGCCCTCGTGGAGCGCGGCGCGCAAGCTGCACGACGAAGTGAAACGGCTGTCGCGCGACGGCCGCTGGCGCTGGATCGTGACCCTGCACCCGAAGATGGGCCCGGAAGTGGTGGCGATGTACCGCGCGCTGGAGAACGAGCACCTGCGCTTCGCCGATGACGACAACATCCTCGACCTGTTCGGGCAGGTCGACATGATGTGTTCGGACACCTCATCGGCGCTGAGCGAGTTCCTGCTCACCGGCAAGCCGGTGGTGACGTTCAAGAACCGCCGGCCTGGCCCGCAACTGATCGACATCGACGACCCGGCCGAGTTCGAACCGGCGATCGAGCGCGCGCTGTCGCGGCCGCCGGAGTTGATGGCGGCGATCCGCGAGTTCGGCGAACGCATCCATCCGTATCGCGACGGGCGCTCGAGCGAGCGCACGCTGGAAGCGGTCGACCGCTTCCTCGCCGAGGGCGGAACGGCCTCGCTCAAGCGCCGGCCGCTCGACCCGTGGCGCAAGTTCAAGCTGCGACGCCGCCTGCGCTATTGGGGGCCGGCCTGATGCGCATCGTCCACCTGATCCTGACCAGCCGCTTCGCCGGCAGCGAGCGCCATGCGCTGGAGTTGGCCGCGGCGCAGGCCGCCGACCACGACGTCACCGTGGTGCTGCGCCGCGCCGGCACCGCGTCGCGCGCTGACGCGATCGGTCATCGGGTGGACCCGCGGGTCAAGGTCGAGGTGGTCGGCGATCTGTTCACGCCGTGGCAAGCACGCCGCGTGTTGCGGCGGGTGAAACCCGACGTCGCCCATGCCCACCTCAGTGGCGGCTGCCGCGCGCTGCAGGGGCTGGATGTCCCCGGCTGCCTGCGGGTGGCGACCCTGCACATCCATTACAAGCCGCGCCAGCACGCGACGTTGGACGGCCTGATCGCGATCGCGCCGTGGCAACTGCACGCGATCCCCGCGCCACTGCGCGCACACACGGTGCAGATCGACAACTGGACCCTGCCGCGGCCCGCCGTCGCCGATGCGCGCGCACGGCTGCGTGCCGAACATGGCATCGACGAGCGCACCTTCGTGGTCGGCGCACTCGGCCGGGCCGAGGCGGGCAAGGGCCTCGACGTGCTGATCGAGGCGTTCGAGCGTGCGCGCCTGCCCGACGCGCGGCTGGTGATCGTCGGCCAGGGCAAGGCGTGGAAGACCTTGCGCGAGCAGGCCGGGCCGCAGGTGCTGATGCCGGGCTTCACCGAGCATCCGCAGGACTGGCTGGCGGCGTTCGACGGTTTCGTCAGCGCGGCGCGCAGCGAGCCGTTCGGACTGGTGTTGCTGGAGGCGATGGAAGCGGGCCTGCCGATCCTCGCCAGCGCCACCGAAGGCGCGCGCCACCTGGCGCCGCAACTGCCGGAGCCGCTGCTGCCGATCGGCGACGTCGATGCGCTGGCGACGGCGTTGCGGTCGCTGCGTGCGGCCGGGCCACGGCGGCTGGCGTACCCGATGGACGGGTTCCGGATCGAGGCCAAGCGGGCGCAGATCGAGGCGTTCTACCGCGACGGCCTGGCCCGCCTGCGCGGCGGCTGAGTCGACGCCCGCGCCGTCGACTGGAACGGCGTCACCAGCGCAGCGGTCGCCGCGCCAACTCCTGCGACAGGCGTGCGTACAGCGCCTCGGCTTCGGCCAGCGGCAGGAACCGGACCCGCAGCGGCGGCGCCATCGTGCCGGCGCCGGCAGTGTCCAACCACACCGTCGCGGTGCCGCAGCGGCGGTCGATCGGGTTGCGGCTCAACTGCAGGGCCTGCAGCTTGTCGATCTCGGCAAAACGCCAGTGCCGGCGCAGCCAGCCTTCGCGCACCGCGACCACTTCGTCGCCCAGCGCCCAGGCCGCGCGTGCCGTGCGGCGGCGCGCCTTGTAGGCCGACCACGGCAGCCACGCCAGTACCAGCGGGCCCCAGCTGCCGCCGTTCCACGTCAGCACCGCAGTCGCGGCCAGCACCCACGGCCACGATGGCAACCACAATCGCCACCAACTGCCGGCCGGCAGTTGGCGCCAGTCGAGGGCCGTCCATTGCGCTCGCGGCAGCAGGTATTCGATCAAGCCCGTGCACTGGGCCGGCGTCGCGATCGGTGCGACTTCGCGCAACGCGCGGTGCCGGTTGTGGTCTTCGGCGACCGCGGTGTCGACCTCCAGCGATTGCCGGCCAAGCCATCGATGCCGCACGCCCTCGCGCAGCGTCCAGGCCTGGATCCGCCGGCGCGAGGCACTCGTGCGCCAACGTGCCAGCAGGCCGCGTTCGACCGTCAACCGGCGGCCGTGCTCGCTCAGCCGGAACCCGTAGAACTGCAGCAGCGCCAAAGCGATCGACAGCAGGCACAACATCAGTTCCACCAGCAGCACGAGGGTGACCGCGGCCAGGGCGAACTCGACGACCCCGAACTGGTGTTCGCCGGCCCAGCCGAACAGCATGTCGCCCCAGCGTTCGAACAGGTCCGGGAGCAGTTCGGCGTTGAACTGGGAGATGCCACCAAACGCCGCGGCCACCAGGATCAGCCCACGGTTCGACACCAGCCCCAGCCGCAGCACCTCGCCCAGCGACATCTGCAGCAGCACCGCATCGCCGTCCGCGGCGGCCACGGCGACGCCCGCGTCGGGGGCACGACCGCGCTGGCGCACCAGCCGCTCCAGCGCCAACGCGTCGTCGAGCTTGAGCACCCGCATCTCGGCCTCGGGCTTGTTGCCGCCGGCCGATTCCAGCCGCACCTCGGCCACCCCGAACAACCGGTGCAACAGCGTCTGCTTCAGGGCGACGTTGTGGATCCGCGCGAACGGGATCACCCGCAGGCTGCGCTCGAGCAGGCCGCTGCGCACCACCAGCGCGTCGTCGACCATGCCGTAGCGGTAGGTGAAGTACTGCCACAGCGACAGCAGCGCCAGCACGGCGACGCCGATCATCGGCCACAGGCCGTTACGGTCGCCCTGGCCGAACACCAGCAATGCGACCAGCGGAACGATGAACTGCCTGAGCTGGGCCACCAGCACGAACAGCCATGACATCGGGTGCAGGCGATGTTCGGCGTCGGCGACCCCGGCTTCCGGCGCGGTGGCGGCCACCGGTTCGGGTTGCCGGGGTTCAGTCATCGTCGCGATCGATCTGGCGACCGAGCCGGTCGCGCAGGCGCTCGGCATCGGCGGCGTCGAGATGGGGCACGGTCACCGCGCTGTGGCGGGTGCCGGCGGTGTGCACGACCAGGGTGGCCAGCTCGCGGCGGCGTTGCAACGGACCGCGCTTGAGGTCGAGGTGCTGGACCCGGCTGGCGGGCACCCGGGTCTCGCGCTGCCACAGCTTGCCGCGACGCACGGCGAGGCCTTCGTCATCAAGCCGCCATGAGGTACGCCGGTATTGGTTGAGCCCGTACCAAAGACCGAATCCGCTCGCGAACAGTGCGCCCAGCGCCGCCCAGGCCAGGATCATGGGTCGCGGCTGGTCGAAGGCGGTGGCGAGGATGCCGCCGGCTGCCAGCCCGATCGCGCCGGCCAATGGCAGCGTGCCCAACAGGAACAGGGATCGCGCGCGCGCCGGCAACGGCTGCCATTGCAGGTCGGTCGGTCCGGTCGGTTCTGCCACTGCAATCTGGTTCACTCGTCCCCCGATGTTGATGGACGCCGCTCCGCTAGCGACGGTAACAATACGGCCAGTACGGATTGGCCTCGCCCGCCGGACGCCGCGAGAAGCGCTTGTAGGTCCACTGGTACTGGCTCGGGTCGCGACGGGCGACACCCTCGATCGCGGCGTTGAGCGCGGCGACGCTGGCCTTCGGGTCGGCGTCGGCGACTGCCGGTGGGGTCGGCGCGATGTGCAGCGCGTACGCCGGGGCGTGGTTGCCGGCGCCGCCGTCGATGCGCTCGCACCAGGCGACCAGCACGGTCGCACCGCTGCGCGAGGCGAGCCGGCCGATCAGGGTCATGGTCAGCGCCTCGATCCCGAAGAACGGGCCGAACTCACCGTCGCCGCGCTTGGGCTGCTGGTCGGGCAGGATCCCGACCACCCCGCCGGCAGCCAACCGCTTGAACAGTTGGCGCACCCCGGCGCCCTCGGCGCGGACCTGGGTCACCCGAGCGGCGGAATCGTCGCTGGCGCGCACCCGCTGCAGGAACGCCTCGCCGACCTTCGATTCCGGTGGCGCATACAGGATTGCCAGCGGCGTCCGTGCGGCCAACCACTGGTTCAGCAGTTCCCAGTTGCCGTGGTGCGGGGCGACGATGACCACTCCGTTGCCCGACGCGAGCGCAGCGTCGAGGTGGTCCACGCCGTAGTGTTCGCGGATCAGCGCCAGGTTCTCGGCGTGCGGCCGCGTCCACAGCCGCAGGGTCCCGAGCAGCTGACGCGCGGTGCCGCGCAGGATCGACTGGCGCAGTTGCTCGCGCTGGCCCGGAAGCAACTCGGGGTAGGCCAGTTCGAGGTTGCATTGCACCACCCGCGCCTCGCGGCTATCACGGCGCAGCGAGTGCGCGGCCAGCATGTCACCCAGCCGCATCAGCCAGCGCCACGGCAGCCGCCCCAGCAACGCGGCGGCGGCGTACAGCAGGCGGGCGGCGAGGTCGGTCATCGGCGGCAGTGTAGCGGCCCGGCCGCGACCGCCCCTATCCTGTTCCGATGCTCGCCCTGATCCAGCGCGTCACCCAAGCCAGCGTCCGCATCGACGACGACACCGTCGGCGCGATCGGCCCCGGCCTGCTCGCGCTGGTCGGGGTCGAACCCGGCGATGGTGACGCCCAGGTCGCGCGGATGGCCCAACGCCTGCTCGGCTACCGCGTGTTCGCCGACGCCGCCGGGCGCATGAACCTCGGCCTGGCCGATACCGGCGGCGGCCTGTTGCTGGTCAGCCAGTTCACCCTCGCCGCCGACACCGCCAGCGGAATGCGTCCGGGCTTCAGCACCGCCGCGCCACCGGACGAGGCTGAACCGGTGTTCAACCAATTGCTGCGAACCTGCCGCGAAAAACACGCCCCGGGGGTGGAAACCGGGCGTTTCGGTGCCCATATGGTGATCAGCCTGGTCAACGACGGCCCGGTCACCTTCCTTCTGCGGGCCTGAGTGCCCGGCCATGCCTTGCCAGCGCGCCTTTCCGGGCGATCCAGTGGCCGGGCTGGTATAATAGACGGTTCATTTCTCCCCAATCACGTGGTGGCGCAGCCGTATGGCCAACGAACGTCAGGCCCCCCAGTCCGACATCAAATCGCTGATCAGCAAGGGTCTGGAGCAGGGCTACCTGACCTATGCCGAAGTCAACGATCACCTCCCGAACGACATCGTCGATCCGGAGCAGATCGAGGACATCATCGGCATGATCAACGGCATGGGCATCGAGGTGCACGAGGTTGCGCCGGATGCCGAGACCCTGCTGCTCGCCGATGGCGGTTCCAACCGCGAGGTCGATGACTCGACCGCCGAGGAAGCCGCCGCCGCGCTGACCGGCATCGACGCCGAGGGTGGCCGCACCACCGACCCGGTGCGCATGTACATGCGCGAGATGGGCACGGTCGAACTGCTGACCCGCGAGGGCGAGATCGCGATCGCCAAGCGCATCGAGGAGGGCCTGAACCAGGTCCAGGCCTCGATCGCGCTGTTCCCCGGCACCATCGAGCTGATCCTGCAGGACTACGAGCTGCACAAGGCCGGCAAGAAGCGCCTGGCCGAGTTGCTGGTCGGCTTCCTCGACATGCTCGACGAGCCGCCGCCGTCGCCGGCCCCCGCCGCCGACAAGGACGACAAGACCGGCAAGGATGCGAAGGGCAAGGACGACGACGACAGCGACGACGATTCCGACGACGACGATGACGACGACACCGCCGCCGACGAGGGTCCGACCGGTCCGGACCCGGCGATCGTCGAGGAGCGTTTCGAAAACCTGACCTCGCTGTACGCCAAGTTCGAGAAGGCCTACGCCAAGCACGGCCCGAGCCACAAGTCGGTGGTCAAGCTGCGCGAGGAGATGGCCGAGATCTTCGTCACCCTCAAGCTGCCGCTGCCGCTGACCGACACCCTGGTGCGCAACATGCGCGACACCGTGGCCGAGCTCAAGCGCCACGAGCGCCGCATCCTCGAGCTCGCCACCCGCGTCGCCAAGATGCCGCGCAAGGACTTCATCCGCTCGTGGGACGGCAATCAGGCCAACCTGGAGTGGGTCGACGAGCTGCTCAAGCGCAAGCAGAAGTGGGCGTCCGGCCTGCGCGACGTCAAGGACCTGATCATCGCCGAGCAGCAGGCCTCGATCGCCACCGAGCAGTCGATGCGCATCACCCTGGGCGACCTCAAGGAAATGAGCCGCACCATGGCCTATGGCGAGACCAAGGCGCGCAAGGCCAAGCGCGAGATGGTCGAGGCCAACCTGCGCCTGGTGATCTCGATCGCCAAGAAGTACACCAACCGCGGCCTGCAGTTCCTCGACCTGATCCAGGAAGGCAACATCGGCCTGATGAAGGCGGTCGACAAGTTCGAGTACCGCCGCGGCTACAAGTTCTCGACCTACGCGACCTGGTGGATCCGCCAGGCGATCACCCGGTCCATTGCCGACCAGGCGCGCACCATCCGCATCCCGGTGCACATGATCGAGACGATCAACAAGCTCAACCGCATCAGCCGCCAGATGCTGCAGCAGTACGGCCGCGAGGCGACGCCGGAAGAGTTGGCGAAAGAGATGGACATGCCCGAGGACAAGATCCGCAAGGTCATGAAGATCGCCAAGGAACCGATCTCGATGGAGACCCCGATCGGCGACGACGAGGACAGCCATCTGGGCGACTTCATCGAGGACACCAACGTGATGTCGCCGGTCGAGGCGACCACCGACATCAACCTCACCGAGACCGTCCGCGACGTGCTCGCCGGCCTGACCCCGCGCGAGGCCAAGGTGCTGCGGATGCGCTTCGGCATCGACATGAACACCGACCACACCCTCGAGGAAGTCGGCAAGCAGTTCGACGTCACCCGCGAGCGGATCCGCCAGATAGAGGCCAAGGCGTTGCGCAAGCTGCGTCATCCGAGCCGCTCGGAGCAGCTGCGCAGCTTCCTCGATATCGAGTAACGGCGAGTTGCCAGACGCGACATTCGAAGCCCCGCCCAGTGCGGGGCTTCGTCGTTTGCGGGCTACAATCGCAATCCGCTTTGCGGGCCTATAGCTCAATGGTTAGAGCAGAGGACTCATAATCCTTTGGTTCCAGGTTCGAGTCCTGGTGGGCCCACCACTTACAGATCACGCACTTAGGGCTGTGTGCGTTGCACCACAAGTTGACCGGAGCGGTCATTGCACGGTTGATTGCGCGATAAGTTGGCCGACGTGAAGCCGCTATTAGTGGTTTAGTCTAGCCATCGGGCGAGAATGATCACGACGGTCACTGGATGGTTAACAAGCTTGCGAAGACGGCAGTTAGGCCAGACGTCCAAGCGAAGAGTTCTCTACTCATGTTGGCCTTCGGCGCACACGGCAGGATGCCTGCGGGGATCTTGACTGTTGTCCCCGCATGCCAGAGATAGGCTTCAAGCTGAACGGACCATTCGTCTGCCTAGCGCGTGGCGCGCACTGCCGGGTTCTGGCCCTCGTGGGTGTAGCTCGTCCCGCGAACCCGCCCGAAATTAGGCGGCGCCTATGGCTCCAATTACAGCAGCTCACCGCCGGTAGCTGGGGCATCCACCCACTCTCGCTGATCGCGCGGTTGAGTCTGTAGGTAGTCAGACTCCGCCAACAATTCAGCCATCGTGTACTTGGGTCGCCGGTGCGTCCGAAGTTCCGTCTCGTCTATTCGGGATTCTTCGTTCATGGAACACTCCAGCACCGAACTGCGACGAATGGTTACGTTACACCCTCCAGCTCCTGCGCGGCAGCTTTGCCTTAACCCTGGCCGGAGTCGGTGGAAAGGCAAGGAGCGACAGTCAATGGATCACGGGCTGGTAAACGGGGCATCCACTTCGAGTCTGGATGCACTGCGGGACAGACGAGTCTCCAAGAAGGGACGGTCTGACCTCTGAATCGGAGGGAACCAGACAGGCAGTTTTCGATAGTGCGCATGTTGAGTCCCACGGTGGTCGCGGCATCGTCAAGTTTGACGCCCCGGTGGATCAACCAATCAACTTTGCTCAGCTTGCATGCAAGTATCCACGTGCCACATCGGATGCCGTAACTGTTCCGGAAGGCCTGCGTCAGCCAATCGAACGATCGACCGAGAGCATTGGCCAAATCCTCTGTTTTTCGTATTTCGGCCATAGAGCTCTCGAGTACCTGAATCAGCGCGGTCTCTAGCGCTTTGGGAACAATTCGAGGGGAACGGCCACGAGACAGATCGGCTTGAACGTTGGTAGGCAACGAGATGTTCGCACCTTTGGCGTCTATGGCAGTCGCACCACGCTTGGTCAGACTGTAGACGAGCTTCTTACCACGCTTGCCCACGACCGACACGCAGCGATCATCCTCCAGCTTCCTCAGCACTCTCCGAACGCCATCTGGCGAGCTATTGGCCCTCTCCGCAATATCGCGCAGTGTGAGCGGTCCAGCTACAAGTCCGTTGAGGACAGCTCTGCGCTGCTCAGTCACCTTTGGTCGGACTCGTAACGACCGTCTCCTTATCGGGCCATGACAAGTACTGCGAGAACCGTACCTCTGTTCTCGCTTAAAAGACGATAGCGCCTTGCGGGCGGTAGGAACGCTTACTGAGAAGCGTCGCCGTATGCACTCGACTAGACGCTTCTCGCACCCTCCAAGTTCAACGAGGAGCTTTGGATACTCCGGCGAACGGAACCATTTGGCAAGACGAGTTCGAACAATGCGATTGAGTATCAGGTTCTGAAGGCGCACTCGACGGTTGTATTGGGCAAGTAGCCCTCCCATTCTGTAGCGCACATATCCATCCGTGACGGCGTGCTTTCGACAAATGTCCGCGAAAGACGGTACTCGCTCGTCATCAGGCAAGGCCAAGAAAGCGATCAGCTCCGATCGAATGTTCCATTCTAGATCGGCAGGTCTGCGTGGCTTGGATCGTGTAGGCACTACTCTATTCAAAAACTCAAGCTCGCCGGCGGCATGGGCAGCAGCGATGGGGTCGACGAGCACATCGAGGAGAGAGACTCCAAGCAGGTGACAGCGCTTGAGCATGGTGTCCAGCGTTGGAGGCGCGCGCAGCTTCCAGCGACGGGGGTCCTCCTTCCGCGCCAAGCGCAGATTGCGATGCCGCTCAAGCGCCGGCACGACCATGGATACGACCTCATCGCAAAAGATTTTGAAGGCGCGGGGCATGCAATGGGTCAACTCACCACGCGCAATCGCAGCGACCAAATCGCAGCAATCAGCCTCACCAAAACCCGGATGGCGCGTGACCTGCCATTCGGACGGTGGCCTCAACAGCGACCGCTGGCATCGAAAGCATTGATCCTGCCCTTCTCTACTATTATAGAACCGCTGCTCTGATCCGCAGTGCGGGCAATCTGACTGCAGCACAATAGAGTGAATTGGGCATCGCTTGACTGCCAGCATCGACCAGATGAGACGATCGTACTGAGGACGATCATCTCGGGCCGATTCGAACATGCATGCGGGACACCACTGGCGACCTCGTCCTAAGGCACCATGACAGTTCCTGTCGCTGACGCCATGTAGCGCGAGCAAAGTAGTTCGCGCAATGTCATCGCGGCCCGTGGCGCAGCTGACGATTCCGACGTAACGACCGACCGCGTCCCCATAGCCGCATAGTGGAAGACCCTTCCCGTCATACAGACGGTTGGTTGGTAATCCGATGGAAGTACCAGTTCGCTTCCTCCACCAGCGGGAAAGCGCGTCACTAAAGCTGAGCGGCGTCGAGCTGTGGAAGTGAGCAAGTCGATGGAAGTAGGAGGGGAACGACTCAACCTCGATGCCCCCTATGCCCTCCGGCGCCAGGCTGAAAAAATCAGTCATCGCTCGCTACCTTGATTGGGGTCGGTAACCGCCGGTCCGGCTTGCGTTTGAATGGCGCGTCGTTTCGCTTCTTTGGAGTGGGCAAAGAAGTGGCGGGTATCGTGAGATGTTCAAGGCGCTGCAGCGCCTCGCGTCCCCGGTCGATGTCGGTCCGAATAGTTCTATGTTCGGCCTTGGCCGGCAGAGATGAGCGGATGGCCTGCGCATCGATGAAGCCGCCGCTCGCCAGAGCTCTCACCTTTGCCTGCCAAAGGATCTTTTCAAGCAGGCCGAGCGAGCCGTGACTTGCCCTTAGGAGCAGGTCTGCCTGCTTGTAGAGCGTGTCCTCGTGGGCGAGCGGGAGCAGCCCCGTGAACGCTTTGAGAATGCGCATCCACTCAGCCATGTCAGCTCCACCGTCGCCGTACGGCGCTAGCTCCACTACGACAAGCCGACCCGCGAAGTGGGCTGAGTCAAAGAGACCGCGGTAGGCGAGCTCGTATCCACCAATCAGTACCAAGGTTCGATCCAGAGCACCAAGGCACTTGATCGACTGGAGCACGTTTGCTCGGACGGTTGGATCCTTGGTGTGTGTTAAGTGGTGCGCTTCGTCGACAACGACATACAACGTTCGGCGGGCCTCCAACGCACGCTCCAGCGCCACCCTCAGGGTGCTCTCGTCGCGTCCACGCGCTGGCACATGACGCCCTTCCTCTTCGATTGAGCCGATGTGCATGTATATGGGGTGCCTTAGCACCGCCAATAGCTTCATAGCGAGATGTTTGGGCGAGATTCTCCCGTCTTGGCTAGTCGCCACGTGAGTCGCCACGATAGGCATGTATCCCGGGGAGTCTTCACGAAGGTCGGCAGCCAAACGATCCACCAGACGGCGGAAAATCACCGATTTTCCAGCTTGGGTTGGGCCAACCAACGCTATGGTTTTGCCGCCGGGGCAGGTGCGCACAAGGTTGAGAAGAAGTTCCGAGGCCGCGGTGAAGTTTGTGTGCTGGAGCGCCTTCGTGGCGATCAGAGCGGGCATGTCAGAGAGGCTCATCTGACGCCAAGTCCCCTCCGGGGCTGGGCCAAGGCTTCTTGACGCTAGGAGGACAGTCATCCGAGGCGGGAGCGGGAACGCTGGACGGTTTCTCTTGCGCAGACCGGGTGTTGCTCGCCTCTGCGGCCTGCTCCGAACACAAGAGCAGATACGCGGCTCGGTCTGCTGACTCTGCCATAGCCCGAAGGTCGCCGGATAGACCGTGACGAGTACTGGCTATGCTTTGCGCAGACCAGTACTCCTTTGCGAGAAGTTGGCGACTTTCTCGACGGAGAAAGACGTGCCAATGATCATCAATGCACACATAGATTGCGGCGTCAGTGCAAGGGTCGATGCGGACTTGGACCTGACGCTTGTAGCGTGGCTGGCGTGCCAGCACTTCCGACGCGTACCAAAGGTCAAACACGCGGACACCACGTATGGGATCGATCGCGTACTGGTCCCGGGGAGCTTCGACCGGTGTCAGGATAAGGAACGGCAGGTCCCATGCCGCGGGTCTCCCTGAGAATGGAATTTGTTCAAGGCTCTCGCAGCGAAGGGCTGATGGTGAGGCGTCCATGCCGCGCCGAGGAATACTGTCGTGTCGAGTAAAAAGGAAAGCTTCAAGCCGACGGGCGAAGGTCGAAAGGGTCAGTGCGGCAAACCTGGCAGGCGCATGCGTTCCTGATATCCGCCGATGCCTGGCGATCCCTTCTGTGAAGCCCGCCTGCCCGCGTCCGTACTTCTCCTTCAGCGTGAGGAACAGTCTCTCGGCCTCCGTCCCGAAACGAGGGTCCTCAGGCGGTCGGTTGGTGCGAACGATTCCCAAGGTGGCCAGAGTCGCAGAGAAGTGCACGCTGTCGAACTCAGATCCGCCGTCCACTACGAGCATTTCAGGGAGTCGCTCGTGCCTGCGCACGCAGTCGCGAATCACCATGGCGCATGCGACGCGGCTGGGGGGGCGGAACGAAAGCCAGATGCCGAGGGTTTCCTTCGTATAGGCATCAACCATCGCGGTGAGCCAAGGGCGGCGCTTCACTTTCTTTCCATCGATCTCGCCTAGGATCAGATGGTTATCGATCTGGTAGTGATCGATGTGGGCACCTGCGAAGGCACGTGTCCACAGGAGTCCATGGTGTTGCGGTGAGATGGGAGCGGACAACGCATTTGCTTCTCTGCGTCCTCCCCGGCTGGCAGCAGTGGCCGTAGGAGAGTGTTTCTTGGCGTGTAGATAGAAGGCTGTCCGGCTCAGGGGGCGTTGGCAAAGGCTCGATTCATGTAGGCGACGGTGATACTCTAGGAACGCGATCGCGGTGCTGGGCCGGCTGGGATTGCGCAGCGCGTTGTGGATGACATCGTTGATCAACTCATAGTGCTCCGCGGACTTGCGAGGCGATCTGTTGCCTGGCCTCTGCTTCGGTATGAGGCTCCGAGGGTCTCCTCCGGCTTTGCGCAGAATTGCCCGATAGCGTCTTCTGCTACGTTCAGATCGGCGAAGCGATAGGACATCGGGTGGCCGGTGCGACGGATCTACGTTGGAGAGCCGGACGAGAAGCTCAAGCTCATCCCTTGGTGCGCACACGTCTCGAATACTGACTGAAGTGCCATAGCGCTCGAGCGCCGCTCCGATAGTCTTCTGAGCGCGAGTCACCTCTTCGGCTACACCAGGCTGCGTGGCAAACCACACCGCGTCTGGGTCAGCGAGCAGTGCATTGTCGAGATCGACAAACAGAATTTTTTGCTGGACCAGTGCATACGCGATCGTTAAATCCACCGTTCCTAGCAGTACTTGGACTTCCCTGCCGCTAACACAGGTGCGTAGGGAGACCTGCTGTAGAAGGCGGTCCGCGGTACGAGCATCTATGGGTTTCGACAGATCACGGACAGCGTTCAGAAGTTGATAGTTTTGCGCTCGAATTGCGGGAACTGCCTCAGCTGGATGAATCTCGTGAGCGATGCCAAGCCGTTCAAAGTAGTCCCGAGCGGGAAGGAACCGATAGCCGCTTGGCGATTTTTGCCAGTCGCACTTCCGACTCTCGCAAAGTTCGTCGAGCATCGAGGTTGCTTTGACCTCGTAAGCGACAACCACATGGTTCCGGACGACCAAGTAGTCTGGCGTATGTTGTGAGGGCGTCTGGTACCCACGTCTTGTCGTGACGTTGAAGAACACTGGCGGTGGTTGATCAAAGACCGCCCAAACGTCATCTTGTCGAGACAGTTCGAGCAAGAAGTAGTACTCCCCGGTCGCCGATTCCGCCTGAAGACGCACGCCAAATTGCGGCATGGGGACGTCGAGCACAAAGTTTCTAAGACGATGCTCGCCCACGCGGCGGGAGGGCGGTTGCGACATCGTCTCGAGCACATACGCGATGCCGTCATCCGGCATCTCCAGCGCCTGAAGATGCTCGGCTAGCGCTTGGGGGCTTGGGAGACCCGAATGCTCGGGCGAACGATTTGCTGACTTGCGCGCGGTACCCATACTGCCTCCTGATCCTGGATGGATGGGAGGCGCCAAGAAAAAGCGCAGCGACTCCTGCGCTTGACGGGGACCGCAGCGCGGAGTAAAACAAGCGTCGGGAGACTAACCCATCGCTGTAATCGCAGCTCGAGGCTTGCCGGCCTCGGGCTGCTGCCTTTTTTGGCGCCCTTAGCTGATCAAATTCCTACTCCTCTGAGGTTCGGCTTGCAGCCGAGCGTGCATCTGCGAGCCAATGCGCGACATCCCGCGTCAGAGCGAATCTGCCCCTACGGCCTACAAGAAAGAAGATGGGTACTGGCACCCGCCCCCGGAGCGCTGCGGTGCGAAACGCTGCTTGCGTTCTATAGCCCAGCGCTCGGGCTAAGGCGGCGCCGCCAATAACGGGGCCAAGCTCCCTGACCAAGGAGCTTTCCAACGCGCTGCGTTCTGCTTTAGCGTATCTCGGCATGGCGGGCTAGAGCGCTCCTGAGCGACTCCAGCCGAAGCTACTCGCGACGAGCCATCGCAGGCAACCGGGTACAGGAACGGACGCATTTCGTACCCCCCCGGAGGCGTCGAATGCCTTACCGAGATCCACTGTCCGCCCAAGCGCTTGCTGTCCACCAGCGGCGGCTGCGTAGATGCATCGGTTCGGCATGCGTAGTCGAGGCACTTTCCACCAGCGGCTTAACTTCCATCAGGCGTCTAGAAGCATTCTTCCGTGGGGGCACGCCACCTTTGGATGCGACCGGAAAGCCAATGTGGTCAGGGCTGTGCAAGCGCTGGCGCAATGGGGTGGCATTACCGTCCAATGCCATGTGCGATCGGGCGACGCAGATGACCAACGGAAGAGCGCGCCTTCAGTACTGGCGTGACCATGCCCTCTGGCGACTTATCGCTGAGCCGAATGAATTAGGCGCTCGGCAGATCGTGGAAATGCTCTGGCAGCTACCCGAGCATGTCAGCAGAGTTCTGTTCTTGAGTTTGCACCGCTCTCGGCCAATCTTGGGGGAGATCAGCGAGGAGCAACTCGTGGAGCTACGTCAAATGCGATCTCTGGATGCATTAGTGGCGTTGCTTGGACTTGCTCGGCTCGCCGAGCAGATGTGCAATGACGAGCGGCATGCAGTCGTAGCTGCTTCCGCCTTTTCGATCTTGGCGCCGGTTGTCCGGAGTTCTCCCCAACTAACAACAAGCTCGGAACATCTTTTTGAGCTGCTGACTACCAGCTTTTGGTCGCACTGGTATCTCGGAGGTGTACGCCAAGAACTAAGGTATGAGGCATATCGTCAGCACCTCCACGCTCTCGCCCTTGACCCGTTAGCGGAAAGCGCTACGTGCATTGGCTGCTTGCGTGTCGATGGTCCCAGGGACGAGCGGGAGATCTCCGCCATACTCGCTGTATTTGGTCTGGACATGAGATGAGTTGGCTTCAGTCGCGGGCTTTGGTAGCCGTTGCAGCCTTCCTCCCTCAGCAAGAGGCGGCCCGGGTACTCATAGCAGACGTTGGCCAACGCGGCTCCGTCTGGTCAAGGGTGTCAGCATCATTGACCTGTAACCGCACCCGCTGGCCACTCACGCACAAGTCAAGTGATCTAGCAGTCCCTCCAACGACCTGAGATCGCCGCGGCCGTTTTGGCGATTGAGGTGGAGAGCGCGCAACCCTGCCAAGCGTGACCCCTCGACATCGGCTTGATAGTTGTCCCCGACCATCAACACCGCGGCTGGCTCGAAGCCAAGGCGCTGAGTGGCCATGGCATACATCTCGGGGTCCGGCTTTATCGCGCCGACCCCGCAACTCCATATCGCAACATCGAACATACCTTCGAGTAGATGGGCGACAGGCTGCACGTACGGTAAGGCGAGATTCGAGCAAAGTCCAATGCGGTATCCGCGTGCACGCAGGGTGCGTAATACCTCGGAAACCTCTGGGTACAGCCTAAGGCTGCGGATCTCTTCATCCAAATCCAGCTCCAGCCGACGCTGTTGTATCGCCGATAGCTCCACCCCGTAGTACCCGGCAGCCTCGGTAAGCCCAAATGCCCGACACATGATGTCGCGAGCGCTTTGTTCCTTGCTAATGGGCTGTCGTTCTCGTGCGACCTTGAGCAATTGCCGATACGGGCTCTTGGGATTCTGGATATGCACTAGCGTTCCGTACACATCAAACAGTACGGCGCGGATCCGTGTCTGCAGCGGATCAAGTGAACTCATGAAACCTCCCCATTGCTGACCATCTTCATCTTCCCTGGGGTTCCGCAGTGGGGACTAGCCGCTCTCAAAGAAAGCCACGAGACTGATCGCTGGTTGCGGCAATGACCAGTTCTGATCCGTGGACAAAATTGGTAAATCCGCTTCCGACCCAAAGCGGCCACGGGCCCCGACGAGTGTGTGTCAGTGCATGATGATCCTCCCGACCCTGCGGGGAGCCGATCAGTCGACGTTCCCTGTCGACCCAAGACCGACACCGAGATTCATGTCCGCAGGTCGTCGTAGGGTTCGCCCCGTCGATCAACGATCAGTCTAGGCCATGCGGGGCCCTGCTGGGTCCGGTTTTGCGCCCGATTGTTGCGGACCTCGCTCCAACAAGATTGAGCGGAATCAAAGGGGCAGTCTCAGCTTATGAGACTGATCGTCATTACGGTCAAGTCGCCGCAGTGGCTAACTCATTTCACTCTTCAGGGGAGATGTCGAAGTGCCTACGTTCATCATTAACTCCAATCAGCAGTCCAACGGCGATCACGAGGTTCACAACACTACGGCCGGCTGTTCTCACATGCCGGCCCTGGCAAATCGGATCGATCTTGGATATCACCCGAACTGTCAGAGCGCTGTGGCGGATGCCAAGCGCCGCTGGCCAGGTCATCGCGTCAATGGGTGCTACTACTGTGCTAATGCCTGCCATACGAGTTGATATGTCGGCCTCATTTTTTTCAAGCCGACGCCGCTTCGCGGCGCGGCTTAACCTAGACGTCGCTGGGCGACCGCTTCTGGCCGGAAGCAGACATCGCTTACTTATCCGTTAGGCTTGCCCTGCAAGCACGCGTGTAACGCGCGCTGCGTCAGAGCCGGGAAAGGTGCCTCGCTTTCCGCCGCTCCAAAGCGGAGTGAAGTCATCCAAGCCGCGTGCCTCCGCTGCTGCCCGGAGCGGTGCCAATGCCTGAGAAGCCCACGGAAACCTCGGAGGCAGCGGAGACATTGCGCCCAAGTCGCGCATGAGGCGGTTCACCAGCCCGCGCGCGGGCCGACCGCTGAAGAGGTTCGTGATTGCTGCGGGCCGGCCGGGCTGTTGCAGCGCTTTCCGGTGCACGAGCGTTGTGGTTGCTTCCGGACACAGGAGGTAAGCCGTGCCCATCTGGACTGCCGATGCTCCAATCTTGAGCAATGCTTCCACGTCTGCGCGGCTGCCGATTCCGCCGGCGGCGACAACGGGCAAACGCAGCGCCTGCGATAGAGCACTGACCAGTTCCACGGTTGTGGCTTGGCTGGTCAGGTCATCGGACAGGAAATGGCCGCGGTGACCGCCTGCCTCAATGCCTTGCGCAATTACGACATCCGCTCCGTGTCGTTCGAGCCAGAGTCCTTCATCCACCGTGGTTGCCGATGCCAGCACCGTCGCGCCCCAGTTCTTGATTCGCGCTAGCAAGTGCGACTCGGGGAGCCCGAAGTGGAAGCTGACCACTCGCGGTCGGAACCGGGCCAGGAGGTCCACCGTCGAGGCGTCGATCGGCCGGCGTGCGCCGGTCGTACTCAGCTCGGTCTCGATGCCCAGTTCGCGATAGTAGGGCAGAAGCGCTTCGCGCCAGCGAGCCACTTCGACTGGATCCGGCTCCGCCATTTCATGGCAGAAGAAGTTGAGGTTGATGGGGACATCCAGCGCGGCAAAGCGCTGTAATGCGGCTTCTAGTCGAGCTGCATCGAGCAGAGCGCAAGGCATCGAGCCGAGCCCACCAGCTTTGGCGACAGCGATGGCCAGCGCCTCGTCCTGCGCGCCGGCCATGGGCGCTTGTATGACCGGCAGATCTACACCGAGAAGAGATGTGATCGAGGGCATGAAACGGCTCCTTTCAAGGCCCGACCGATGCTGCGCCGATGTCGGCTTCCGACCCATTGCTGCCATTGAGACTCCCGCGTGGATGTTTGGTCGGCAACGGAAGCGTAAGCGGTTTACTTTCGTTAAGGTGCCGGTCTGTCTAAGCGGCCCGACTCGAACGGACGGGGCTCCGAGAATTTGGGTCTGTTCGCGGTTTCCGTCACCTCGCGGAAGCAGCTGTCGGCAATGTCTTTGATTTGGAGATTCGAGTGGCTGCGGAAATTAAGCTTCTTCACATTCGGCGTTTTCGAGGCATTCAAGAGCTGAGTTGGAGGCCGGGTTCTGGACTCAACTTGCTGCTCGGCGGCGGCAACGTCGGCAAAACGACGCTCTTGGAGGCGATCGGCCTGCTATTGAGCCCGAGCACCAGCTACACATTAGCGGACTCTGATTACCTCGGAAGGCGCGTAGAAGAGGAGTTCTCGATAGAGGCTGTCATGGCGCTCCCGGGTGAGGTCAATCGGCAGTCTGGCATGGCTTGGCCATGGGAATGGGATGGACAGGATGCAGTGACCGCCATGGTAGAGGCGCCAGACGAGACAGCGGTAGTTCGGGCTGCCCGGCCATCGGTGTACAAGGTCCGGGTTCGCGGCACAGCAGATCTTGAGCTTGCCTACGAGATCGTCCAACCCGACGACAGCATCATTGCGTTTTCGGTGGGGCTACGCCGCGAAATAGGACTTGTGCGACTACTTGGGGATGATCGCAACGACCGGGACCTTAGACTGGTATATGGGTCCAACCTGGATCGGTTGATCAATGACCGCGGCCTGCGTGCACGGCTTGGACGTGAACTCGCCGCTGACCCAGTGGATCGTCACTTAGACGCTGAGCCGCGCGCTCGGCTGCAACTGCTTGAGGAGCAGTTTCTACTACGCCGCCTGCCAAGTCAGCTAGGTCTGGCGCTCACCGGCGGCGCGGGCCAGTCAATCAACGCGCTGATCGGCCTTACTTCGGACAAGGAAGGGGTAGTGCTGCCTTTCGCAACCTGGGGAGCTGGTACTCGTCGTCTTGCCGCATTAGCGATTGGCGACTCCTTGCAAGATGGCCATCCGATTACCCTTGTCGATGAACTCGAACGCGGTCTCGAACCGTATCGCCAACGCCAGCTCGTCCAACGAATTGCTGCAGGACAAGGGCAGACCTTTGTAACCACTCACAGTGCGCCGGTTCTGAGCGCGGCAACGGATGCAACGGTCTGGTACGTCGACACGGGCGGCCGGGTCGGTGAGCTCCCGACCAACAGAATTGCCCGTTATCTGGCCCGGGATCCGGAGGCCTTTTTGGCGCGCCTCTCGATCGTCGGTGAGGGGGCCACGGAGGTCGGATTTCTTCGAGAACTGCTCGATCATGCTCTTCCCGGTTGGAGGGAGTTAGGGGTTTACGTCACCGATGGAGGAGGCAATGACGATGCTTTGGCATTGCTTGAAGCGCTCTCGCTCGGTGGCGTTAAGTTCGGCTGCTTCGTCGATAACGAGAACCGCGACGCTGGGCGCTGGCGTGCGGTGAAGGAGCGCATCCGGCAACTCATGTTTCAGTGGGACGAAGGCAACTTGGAGCAAAACGTCATCCCGATGTTTTCCAGTGAGCAAGTGTGGGCGCTGATCGAGGATCCGGCTGGTGAGAAAACGGGTCTGCGCATGCGCACGCTTGCGGACAGATTAGGAACGGCAGATGTGACTTTCGAAGCCGTGACCGAGCGTGCGCGAGAGCACCTCGGCGCGGCAGCCGGTCAGTGGACTCACTCGCTGATTCCTTGGATCGTCGACGCGGCATCGGGCAAGGTGCCGGATACGCTCAGAGACGCGCCGGCCGCGCAACGCAATCCATTCAAGGGTCATGCGTCGGCCTGGTTCAAGAGCGTGGAAGGCGGACACGAGCTAGCTCGGAAGGTCCGTGCTTCTGGGGTGTGGGACCAGCAGCTCGGAAGGCAACTAAGTCCATTAATCGACGCGATCGTCCAAGTGCAGGCGGTGTCCGGCCCGGATGCACGACGGACTGACGGAGAGTGAGCGACGCGTCTGTTGCCGAGGCTCTGCGATCGAACGCGCACCGCGTTGTAGTCGAGGCACCCGCAGGTACGGGGAAGACCTTCCAAGCGGCGAGCTACGCCCGACATGCAGCTATTGAACTCCTCAAGGGGCAGCGGGTCCTGATTCTGGCGCACACCCATGCCGCGTGTGGCGTGTTCTCATCGAGAACGGCGGATCTCGGCGGACGCCTGCAGATCGGGACCATAGACTCTCTGGTTGCGACGATCGCAAAGATCTATCACCGGGCACTCGGCTTGCCGGCGGATATCCCGGCGTGGTCGATCGAGCGCGGGCACGACTGCTATTCGGAGTTGGCTAGGCGCGTGCATTTGCTGCTCGACCGTCCGACTGGCGTCGCCGGCGCCATAGTGGAGCGACACCCCATTGTGATCTGCGACGAGCACCAAGACGCCAGTGAGGACCAACACGGAATCATCGAAGCGCTCGCGAGAGCAGGTGCCCGTACACGCATTTTTGGCGACCCGATGCAGGCCGTCTTCACCTCCGGGCGAGAGAGGGAAGCACAGCAGCGTCGGTGGCAAGAGCTCGTCGCGGTTTCGGATGCAAACGAGCTGCTGGATTCGGCGCACCGCTGGACTGATGGCTCGCCGGCGCTTGGGGCTTGGGTGCTCGAACAGCGAGAGCGCCTGCGTGTCGGCGACGCTGTGGATCTTCGAGCGCGTTTGCCCAAGGGTCTCCAGGTGTTCCGTGCCGACAACCAGTCGCCGCGCTATGGCGGATTCCAGTTGGACGCGGAGGACCGCCGGCCGATCAATGCATTGGTCCGGAATACTCCAAACCTCCTGGTGCTGACGCCGCATAACGCGACCGTGCTCGGGCTCAACGCCTTTTGGGGCTGGCGTATCCCGATTTGGGAGGGCCATACCCGAGATGCGCTGAACAAGTTGCTGGGCGCCTGCCGACGCAATTTCGGTGATCCAGTGGCTCTTGGCAGGGCGATGTGTAGGTTCTTTGAGGAAGTTGGGAAAGGCTTTTCAGCGTCAGCATATGGCAATCGTCTGATCCAGGAGTTGGAGACCCGATGCGCCAGACCGAGCCGCGGAAAGCCGGCCGAGATCCAATCCATCGCACGCCTAATCCTGCAAGATGCAAGTCACGTGGGGGTTGGCGCGGCTATAAACCAGGTTCATCACCTAATGCGTACCAGCCAGCACTTCGACGACATTCGGATCGACCTGCGTCGTGAGTTCGCTGAGGCGTGTCGAATCCAGGAAGCTCCGGAGATCAATACGGTGCTCGCAAGGCAGGCATATCAGCGCGGCGCACGAAATGCCGAGATGCCACCAAAGGTCATCAGCACCGTTCATAAGTCGAAGGGCCTCGAGATTCCCAGTGCGATCTTGCTCCCCTGTGACGCAAACAACCTTGTAGACAACGAGAAGAACCGCTGCCTGCTCTACGTGGCCCTGAGCAGGGCCTGTGAATCGCTGGCATTAGCAGTGCCACGAACCAATCCATCGCCGCTCCTCTCGGTTTAGCCGGTGTTGCCTGCGACCTGATCTCTCGCTACGTCCTATCGAGTCCACCTGACTGGAAAGCGCTTGCTAGCCGAGGTCGATACGAAACCTTTCATGTCCGCTTCTGGCCGTAAGGCGACGCCTACCGGATAAACCGTTATCTGAGGCGGGTCTCCAAGCGAGCGGGCTTTAGGACAGATCCCATCACGGAGTCGCCGATTTCTGGGCCGCTCCGGTGTGGCTTCGAATGGTTCAGATGCCCTTTACCTTCCCGTGCTCGGGCGAGGTAAAGTAGGCACCATGTCGATCCTTTCCGTCTTGCTGCGCGTGCTTCTCAGCGTCGCCCTGCTGTTCAATGGGGTGGCGTCAGCGTCGGCGAGCGGTACGGGGCTGGTCGAATCAGCGGCCAGAGCTGATCTGGTGATCGACCACGCCGCGAAAGCGGAAGCCATGCCGTGCGACGAGCACCATGGGGCGCCTCCTTCAACCGCTGACCGAGAGACCGGGGCGGCGCCACTGGCTGGATCGCTGGACTCCGAACCGGCTGATTGCTGTGAATCGGGCACCTGTCCTTCGGTCTGCGCGCAGCAAGCCCCGGCTGCCCTCCTCTATGGACGCTTCACGACTATCAAGCTCGAGCACTCCGACAGCGTACGTCCAATGGCTGCCGGCCATTCATCGCCGGCATTGCCGCATCTGATCCGACCCCCGATCGGTTAAGCATCTATCGGCGCCCAGTGGCGCCTATTTCCTGCACATGCGTGGCTTTGGCCCCATGTCAGGCATTCGGCTCAGTCCACGACGAGCTGTTTCTTGATGCTTCCTCGGAGTTTTCCATGTCATCCGATTTTCTCGGCGATGCCGACCGACGGCTGTCGAATCTGTCTCGACGCCGCTTTGTGCAAGGCCTGGCGGCCGGCGGTGCAGTGGCCGGTCTGGGGCTGTGGCCCCGGCAGTCGTGGGCGCAGCACGCCTACGGCCAGCCGAACGTGCTGTCCGGCACTCACTTCAACCTGAACATCGGCGAGACGCCGATGAACTTCACCGGCCTGACCCGGCCGGCGATCACCGTCAACCGCAGCTTGCCGGCGCCGCTGCTGCGCTGGCGCGAGGGCGACACGGTGACGCTCGACGTCGCCAACGCGCTGCCAGAGGGATCAATCCACGGCCACCAGACCTCCATCCACTGGCACGGCCTGTTGCTGCCGGCGAACATGGACGGCGTGCCGGGCTTGAGCTTCGACGGCATTAACCGTGGCGAGGCCTATCGCTACCGGTTCGATGTCCGCCAGAAC